>JBFGDF010000114.1:0-9986 GCA_041580775.1 Gemmatimonadales bacterium | reverse complement strand
TGGTGCTCGCGGCGGCGGCGGATCCGCTGGACGCACTCCCACCGGGCGCGCTGGCAGTCAACCGGGGATTGTGGCGACGCAGCCCGAACCAACTCAGCGACCGTTATGCCGGGTTTCGCGAGGGCCCGACGTGGTGAGCGTGCCG
Organism: Gemmatimonadales bacterium; assembly: GCA_041580775.1. Taxonomy (GTDB): domain Bacteria; phylum Gemmatimonadota; class Gemmatimonadetes; order Gemmatimonadales; family GWC2-71-9; genus JAOTWJ01. Next base: position 9,841 of record JBFGDF010000114.1, on the reverse strand, counting down.
GATCGCGTGCTCGCGGTGCTCGCCGAAGACGAGCTGGCACACTGGCCACCGGCGCAGGCGGTACTGGCGCGGGCGTTTCGCGAGTTCGCCGAGCGGCTCGAGGCGCTGGGCGCGGATCCGCGCATCCGGGCCGATCTGCTCACGATCGCCGTGGCGCTCTTCGAGGCGGCCGTCACCGACGAGGACGGGGGCGCGCCGTCATGATGGCGCCCGCGGCGCTTCGCATGGCTGCAGACCAGGGGGAACGTGGCGCCATCGCCGCCGATTTGCACCAAGCCAGCACTGAACACATCTCCAAACGCCACCGCCCGGCGCGCGGCCGGGCGGGTGACAAGTGCTGCGAACCGCCGATCGAGTTTGCTCACGTCAGCTGGTCGCACGCGATGTCGTCGAGGGGGTAGAAATTCCCGCCGACCAGCTCAATCTCGTTGTCTCTCAGGTTCCAGACGACATGCCCAATGAAGGGAATAAAGAAGGTCGGCGCACGGCCTGACAGTTCGAGAACCTGGTCGCCATCCTGGTTGGTGTAGTACCGATTTGGACCGACATCCACGACGGTGAGCGTTTCACCAGTGGCTGGATTCGTGTAGGTGAGCACCGAGTGAAAGAGCTGAATGAGCAGAAAATTGTTGACAGGGATGACCTGGAACCAGCCAACCTGCTCAAACGACAGCGTTTGACCACCACAGTCCACAGTGGATTCGCGGTCAAGGGGAACTATGCGCTTGTTGTCGTTGCCGTCGTCCGGTGTACCGTCCACCTTGAAAACGGGGGTTGGTGCGTTCAGTTGCGCACCCTCGGCTGTACTTGTCGGGACCGTTTCACAGCCCAGGAGTGCGGTACTCAGCGCCGCCATGACGAAGACATTCCTGCAGGCTCGCGTTGTCATGAGTCCCTCCTGACGGGAGTGAGCCGATGTGTTCAGCGGTCACGGCGCGGGTCCCGTTTGTCGGGTGGAGGGCACCTAAGGTGTCACACTCGGCTGGCGGGGACGCTGCGACGCCCCGGAAAAACGTGGGGCTAACCTACAGCTGATGCCGCAATGGGCTAGACGCGATCCAAAGCGGCCGTGTGATTTGCGTCACATTGGTGGAACGCGGGTACCGAGAGGCGTAACCGCGTGGGCCATCCCCTGCCAGCTGCGACTCGCCGGCCCCGGGGGGCCAGACGGGCGGCCCATCCGGGACTTCTACTACGCGTGGCATGGGGCATGTCGGCGCGCCGCCGTGCAGACGATAAACGGGCGCGAGATCGTGGTGCGCCCCGTGCTCCTGGGCCGCGTGCCCCATGATTTCCGCCGGACGGCGGTACGTAATCTCGTCCGCGCTGGTGTGCCGGAGCACATCGCCATGAAGTTGACCGGGCATAAGACGCGCGACATCTTCGACCCCTATGACATCGTGTCCGAGCGCGACCTCAGCGAGGGTGTGACTCGGCTCGCCGCGTTCCACGCCGCACAGGACCAGCGCAGGGCCGCCCGATGACACGGGGGTACAACCGGGGTACAATTCGCCCCCTAGTGCTGAGAAAACCCAATGGGGGCGGATCGGGGCTGGTGTCCCGACTGGTCTTCAAAACCAGCTGGGGTTCGCAAGGACCTTGGTAGGTTCGATTCCTACACGCTCCCGCCACGCCCGTGGCTTCACGGTCTCTTCACCGGCACCTCACGTACGCGCGGTCATCCTGTCAGGTGAGCCGGGATCCGCAGACTCGAGACCCCGGGTGCTTCGGCTTGTCGTTCTCCGCACGGGAGGCTTCCGTGGCGCGCTCGCCCCGCCCCATCCCACGTCGCGATTTCGTCCGCACCTCGGCCGGCATCGTGTTGCTGCCCCTGGTGTCGCGTGGGCTCCCGTTCGCGGCACCGCGCCCGAGGAGCCGCGTCGTCGTCGTGCGGACGACCGACCGCCGGGCCGGTGTTGCCACCGCATTGCGCCTGTTCGATCCCAGCGGGATCGCCGGCAAGCGCGTGGTGCTCAAGCCGAACTTCAACAGCGCGGATCCCGCCCCGGCCTCGACCCACCCCGACACGCTCGCCCAGCTCGTGACCGAGCTGCACGAGCGCGGCGCCCGCAGCATCACGCTCGGCGAGTCGAGCGGGCCCGCGGGGACGCGCCGCGTCATGGAGCAATACGGGGTCCTGGACCTGGCCGACCGCCTCCGGTTCGGCGTCGTCAACTTCGACGACCTCCCGGACAGTGATTGGACGCCCTTTGGCGCCCGCGGCACCCACTGGCCCGAGGGATACCACCTCCCCCGCCTCGTCACGTCCGCCGAGTACCTCGTGTCAACCTGCTGCCTCAAGACGCACGGGTACGGGGGCGTGTTCACGATGTCGCTCAAGCTCGCGGTGGGGCTCACGCCGCGGGCGATCCGCCGACCGATGCACCGCTCGCCCGACATGCGCCGCATGATCGCCGAGCTGAACGCCGGGTACCGGCCCAACCTCGTCGTACTCGACGGCGTCGCCGCGTTCACCGACGGCGGCCCCTCGAGCGGCGAGCTGAAGCAGGGCAACGTCATGCTCGCGGGCGACGACCGCGTGGCGGTTGACGCCGTGGGACTCGCGGTGCTCAAGGAGCTGGGTGCGAACCGCGCCATCATGAGCCGCGGCATCTGGGCGCAGGAGCAGATGGCGCGCGCCGTGGAGCTCAACCTCGGTGCTCCTGGGCCCGACGCGATCGAGCTGGTCGCCGGGGACGCCGAGAGCCGGGCATACGCGGCGCGCCTCGAGCGGATACTGCTGACCGGTTGAAGGCAACCCCGGACGAAGGCCCGCCGGCGTCGCGACTGCTTGCCGGTCGGACGGCGCCGGTGCGACTCCGACAGGAACGCTCGGTGTTCCGTCCCGTCGGCGGTACCGGAGAATGCGGCTCCATCCCCGACCCCCCCGGTCCCCTCTCGTCAGCGTCGCCCGAACGGTGCATCTTCTACGCCCTCACGGCCGGGCCCCCCTGGGCCCGCCGGTCACTATTTCTCCGTTGGAGGGCCGTCGCATGTTCGGCAACGCGTTGAGGCATCGGGCTGGTGCGGTCACACTTTTTTTCCTGTCGGGAGCCTTCACGGGCGCGCTCGCGCCGCACGCCGCCGCCCAGGGCGGGACGGCGACGATCTCGGGAACGGTCACGCGGCAGGCGGATGGCAGCCGTATCGCGGACGTCATCGTCGGCATCCCGGGGACGGCCATCACGGCCGTGACCGGGCCGGATGGCCGCTACACGCTCTACCGGGTTCCCGCGGGTTCCCAGACCGTCCTCTTCCGCTGGCTCGGCTACCGACCGGAACGCGCGACGCTCGATGTCGTGGCCGGCCGCACCCACACGCTCGACGTGGCGCTCGAAGCGCAGGCCGTGATGCTCGGTGAGATCGTGGTCGAAGGGGTGTCCCGCACGCCCGAGCGCGTGGTGGACGCGCCCGCGGCCGTCGCCGTCATTACGCCGGCCGTGACGCAGTCGATGTCGGTCACGGGCCAGACGCCTCTCGCTCTCGCGACCGTCGCCGGCGTGGACGTCGTGCAGAGCGGGATGAACGACTTCAACGTGAATGCGCGCGGCTTCAACTCGTCGCTCAACCGCCGTGTGCTGGTGCTCCAGGACGGTCGCGACCTCGCGATCGCATTCCTCGGCGCGCAGGAGTGGAACAGTCTCGCGATCCCGCTCGAGCAGCTGGGGCAGGTGGAGATGGTGCGCGGCCCGGGGTCGGCCCTCTATGGCGCCAACGCGTTCAGCGGCGTCGTGAGCATCACCACGCCCGCGGCCCGCGAGGTGACGGGGACGAAGTTCACGCTGGCCGGCGGCGAGCTGTCGAGTCTGCGGGGCGACGTGCACCACGCCGGGCTGCTCGGGCGGGGGCGCATGGGGTACCGCGTCAATTTCGGCTACAACCGCAGCGAGAGCTGGACGGCCTCCCGCACCGCCCGCGACACGAGCGACTTCCGGCGGGAGTACTCCGCCGCCTCCGACTCGGTCGTCAGGCCGCCCCGGCCGGGGTTCGAGGTGCGACCCCTCAATGGTCAGACGGCGGACTCGGTGACCGGCGTCGCCAGCGGTCAACCGGATGACGTCGTGAACATGTACGGATCGGCGCGCGTCGACTACTACGCGGACAACGGGTCGGTGGTCACACTGGAAGGGGGCGCGGCCCAGGTCGAGAACGAAGTGTTCATCACCGGAATTGGCCGCGTGCAGGTGACGAAGGCCCTCCGGCCGTGGACCCGCCTCGAGTGGGCGGCGGCGCGCTACAACCTGATGGCGTGGTACAGCGGCCGGAATTCGATCGACCCGCAGTATTCGCTGCTTTCCGGCGCACCCCTCGAGGAGAAGTCGGCCACCTTCCATGTCGAAGGCCAGTACAACCGCGGGTTCGCGGGAGGGCAGGGCCGCGTGGTCGTGGGTGCCTCGTTCCGCCAGTACAACGTGAACACCGACACGACGCTCATGACTTCGGCCAACGACGACCGCAGCGATGCGTACTATGCGGGCTACGGTCAACTCGAGTACCGGCTCACGCCGCAGATCCGTGCGGTCGCGGCGGCACGGGTGGACGCGAGCGACCTCTTCGATACGCAGGTGTCGCCCAAGGGCGGCCTGGTCTTCAGCCCCAACGAGCGGCATTCCATCCGCGTCACCGTGAATCGCGCGTTCCAGACGCCGAACTACTCCGAGTTCTACCTGCGGGTTCCCGTGGCGGCACCGAGCGCCGGCCCGGGCACGCTCGAAGCGAGCCTCGAGGGGTACTTCGCCACGATCCGGCAGAACTTCGGGGCTGATCCGAACCTGCCGGCCACGCCGGTCGACATTCCATGGAACTTCAGCGCGCAAACGCCCGTGCTCGCGCTGGGGAACGCCAGCCTCGATGTGGAGAAGGTCCTGGGCTGGGAGGTGGGGTACAAGGGCAACCTGTCGAACCGGTTCTACCTCGGCGTCGACGGCTACATCAACCGCCTCACGGACTTCGTCACCGATCTGTTGCCCGCGGCGATCGTCCGCAACCCGGATTATCCGGCATACGAGCTCACCAACGGCGGTACGGTGAACATCCCCCAGACGCTCACGGACGTGGACGCATACTTGGCGTCGCAAGGCCTGCCGGCGAACCATCCGTTGCGCGCCGCCATCCCGCAGCTGCAGGGCGGGTACGCCGGGGTGAACGCGCAGCTCGTCCAGACGGGGTTGCTCGCTACGCTCCCCGACGGGCGGCGGGCCGGCGTGATCTCGTACGCCAATGCCGGCAACGTCACCGAGCGGGGCCTCGAGCTCTCGGCCGGATACCTGCTGACGAACGACCTGCGCGTCGAGGGTTCGTTCACGCTGTTTGACTTCGACGACCCCGAAGGTACCCTGACCGGTGACGTCGTCCTGCCGAACACGCCGAAGCGCAAAGGCACGCTGTCGATCAGCTACTCGGGAGCCCAGGGAGTCGACGTCGGCGTCACCGCGCGTCTCACCGCGGGCTACGACTGGGCAGCCGGCGTCTATCTCGGCTACGTGGAGCCGACGGAGACGATCAACGTCAGCGCGGGCTATCGAGTGAACAACAACCTGCGGTTCCACGCGACCGCGACCAACGTGCTCGACCAGCAGCGCTTCCACCTGTACGGCGGCTCCGTGATCGGTCGGCGGGTGCTGGCAGGGGCCACCGCCTCCTTCTGACCGAGCACGCGTCGCGAGTCCGCAGCCGCTGCCCCCCCGGCCGCATGCCGGGGGGGTGGCGGACGGACCCCGTCGTAAGCGCGGCGTCGCGGCACGACGCACGGGCGCGAGTGTGACCACGACGCGGGCGATCCGCATCGAGCGCCACGGGCCGCCGCACGTCCTCGTCGAACGGGAGATCCCGCTCAGTCAACCGCGGCCCGGCGAGGTGCACCTGCGGGTCGCGGCCGCCGGCGTCAATTTCGCGGACCTGGCCATGCGCGCGGGGCTCTACCGCACGGTGCCGGCGCGCCCCTACAGCCCGGGCTTCGAGGTGTCGGGCGAGGTGGTGGGCGTCGGACGTGACGTGCCGGACTGGCGTCCGGGCGATCGCGCCGTCGCGCTCCTGCGCCACGGCGGCTACGCGCGCGACGTGGTCGTGCCCGCGCGCAATCTCTTCCGGTATCCTGATGCACTCACCGCGGTCCAGGCCGCCGCGATTCCCGTGGTGTTTCTCACCGCCTGGGTCTGTCTGCTCGAGACCGGTCACGCGCGCCGCGGCGAAACGGTCCTGGTGCTCGGCGCCGGCGGTGGCGTCGGCACGGCCGCGGTCCAGCTCGCCGTGCGCCACGGGCTGCGCGTCGTCGGCACGGCGGGGACGCCGGAGAAGCGGGAGTTCGTGACCGGCGCGCTCGGCGCAGCGGTCTGCTTCGACTCGCGCGGCGCGTGGGAGGCGGACGTCCGCGGATTCGCGGGCGAGCGGGGGGTGGACATCGCGCTGGACCCCGTCGGAGGCCGCGCGACTGACGCCTGCCGGCGGCAGCTGGCGCCGCTGGGACGGCTCGTCTTCTATGGGCTGAGCGCGGCGATGCCGACCGCGCGCCGCAGCTGGATCGGGGCGGCCCGGGCCTGGCTCCGCACGCCCCGGTTCCATCCCCTCACGCTGATCGAGCCGAACATCGGAGTGTTCGGCGTGCATCTGCTGCATCTGGGTGCGAAGGCACCGCTGCTGCGGCCCGCGCTCGAGGCGGTGTACCGCGGCGTCGTCGTGGGAGAGCTGCGACCCGTGGTGGATCGCGTCTTTCCGCTGGACCGCGACGGCGCCGTGGCGGCGCATGCGCGACTCCACGCCCGGCGCAACCTCGGCAAGGTCGTGCTCGAGGCGTGAGTCGCGCCGTGGGCGGCGTGGCTTGGATTGCGCGCGCCGCGTCACCAACCGGTTGTGGCGCGGATCACGGGCAGAGTGCACGCGCGCGCTCGCGTTCCGCCACCGCAGGCACTGCCCGCTCGGAACAGTCGCGACTCTCCACCATGCGGTAACACACGTCCAATCAGCGAGTTGCGATCTCCCGCCGCCCAACCCGACGGGTTGGAACGGCGGTTGCGCTGTTCCCCTCCATCAAGCTCGCCAGCCCGGAGACCGCACCTCAGGGGAAGGACTGCGTGATGCCGTTTCGCAACCTCGTGACATCCATCGCGATGTTGTCGCTGCTCGCCGCGTGCAGCGACAACGTCGCGTCGCCCGTACCGCCGCAGGGTCCCACCCGCTTCGCGCAGTGGGCAACGCCCGGGCAGCTCCAGTTCGACGCCGTGGGAGCGGTCTCGGAGGCCATGGTGGCCGAGGTAGGCTTCGTGCCCCCGACACCGCAGGTGGTGGTCGACCAGTCGAGCAGTGCGTCCGCGGACGCCGCCACGCTCTCCTGGTCGCACACCGTCGGCGCGGACTCAAACCGGCTGCTCGTCGTCTCGGTGGCGATCAAGGACGCAGCCTACCGGGTGACGAGTCTCTCGTACGGCGGAGCGGCGCTGACCTACTACGCAGCGCGCAACAACAGCGACAACGCCGTGCGCGTGGAGATGTGGTATCTCGCTTCGGCACCCACGGGCTCCGACTCGGTCAGGGTCGGGCTGTCGGGCGGCACCAAGGTGGTCGCGGGCGCGATTTCGTTCTCCGGCGTCGATCCGATCGCTCCGCTCCGCGGACTGTTCTCGTCCGGTTCAACCGCGTCCGGGACCGCTGCCGCGACAACCGTCGACTCGAGCGGCGTCGGCGAAGTCGTGTTCGGCGCAGTGGCCACGGACGGCGACCCCGGAACGCTCACACCGGTGCTGGGGCAGACGGGGCACTGGAATCGCGTCCAGGGGACCTATGTTGCCGGGGGCGGCAGCACCGCCCCGGGAGCGACCGGGCTCGTGATGGGTTGGACCACGACGCGGGCGGTGAAGTGGGCCATGGCGGCTGCCGTGGTCCGGCCCTACGTGACGCCCGTCCCGACGGGCGACATCTATCAGGCGACCTTCTGGGCTGTGCGAGGCTCCGCGCGCACCCTGCAGATCAGCGCGCGCAGCACGAGCGACGGCGCCGTCCGGCCGTTCGTCCCCCTGCTGTTGTTCACGACCTCCGATCCCCTGACGGTCCCGGGTCGTGGCACCCTCGCAGCCGGAGACTCCGTGCTGGTGACCGTGAGCGTCGATCCGGTCGAGCTGCTCGTCACGTTCGAGCCGGCGGGATTGACCTTCGGCACCCCCGCGCGGTTGCAGATCTGGTACCGGGACGCCGACAGCGACCTGAACGGCGACGGCGCGGTGGACCTCCGCGACTCCCTGATCGAGAGCCAGCGGCTGGGGTTGTGGTACCAGGGAGCCCCGAGCGACCCCTGGGAGCGCATGACGGCGGCGCATTCGCTGGTGGAGCGGTCCTTCAATGCGGCGCTGCAGCACTTCTCGCGGTACGCCGTCGCCTGGTGAGCCGCCGGTGCGTGCCACGCTGTGTCGTCTGGCCGGCAGGACGGGCTGCCGGTTGTCGGTAGGGGCGCGCCCATGAGGCGCCACGCGAAGCGTCGGCAATTTCCCTCGCCCGCCGCTCGCACGCTCGCGCGGGGCCGCAAGGCCTTGCTCGGCGGGCGAATGGGCCTCGCGATCGAGTGCCTCGCCCGCGCGGTGGATCTCGCCCGGTCCGCCGGAGATCGAGCGACGGAGGCAGGCGCCAAGCGGTACCTCGCCATCGTGCACCACCTGCGCGGCGAGGCCCGGGCGGCCCTCCGGCTGTGCCTGCAGAGCCGGGATCTGGCGCTCGAACTCGGACACGACCGTTTGACGGCAGAGGCGCTGCTCACCCTCGCCAACCTCCACTACGAAGAAGGCCGTCTGTCGTCGGCGCTGGCGCAGTACCGGCTGGCCGCCAAGCTCGGAGCGGCGGATGCCGAGATCCGGGCGCGGGTCGCCCAGAACCTCGGGATCGTGGCAACCGTCCAGGGCCGCCTGGACGAGGCGCAGGAACACTACCGCGAAGCGTTGGGACTGTACGACGCGCAGCGCGACCTGCATGGGCGGGCGATGACGCATCACAACCTGGGAATGCTGCACGCCGACCGCCGGGAGTGGCCTGCCGCCGCCCGCGAGTACGGCCGGGCTGCGGCGCTGGCGACGCGCAGCGGGAATCGGCACCTCGTGGCACTCTGCCAGTTGAATCAGGCCGAGGTGCACCTCGCGCACGAGCGGCTCGACGACGCTCGCGAGCTCGCCGAGCGGGCCCTCGGCACCTTCCGGGAGCTCGGCGCCCGGCGGGACGAGGCTGGGGCGCTGCGCATGCTCGGCGTGCTGCACCACCATCTCGAGCGTCCCACGATGGCGGAGACACTGCTCCGCTCGGCGCTCGCGATTGCCGAGGCCACGGGCCAGCGCCTGCTGGTCGCGGAGGCCAGTCGGGACTTGGCGGCGCTGTACGGGCAGGTCGGACGGTTCACCGAGGCGCTGCACTGGCTCACGCGCGCCGAACAGCTATTCGGCAAGCTGGGTGCCCGGCTGGATCAGCAGGACGTCGAGGCACGGAAGGCGGCGCTCGCCGCCCGGCACGGGGCCGCCGGAGACGACCCCGTCCGGGGCGACCGGCCGGGAGGCGCGGGGTCCGCAACGCTCGCTCGGGCGTAACACGCCGCGCCAGGGGCCAGGGGCTGGCGGGCGGCGCCGGGGCGGATACGATATCCGCGCGGCGCCGGATGAGGCGGTGGGCCTTCGGGTGGGCGCCGGGGCAACGACGGAGGCGCCATGCCAGGTCCGCAGCAGATCGTCATCGGGATCCTCGCCCTGCTCGCTGCCGCGGCCGCGCGGGTTGAGGCGCAGGCGGCGGACAGCACGCTGCTCCGTCCCATGGAAGTGACCCTCACGGTTTCCAACGACCCGCACCTCAGCGGCGTGTACCGCTCCTCGGGGGT
>JBFGDF010000113.1:0-10024 GCA_041580775.1 Gemmatimonadales bacterium | reverse complement strand
GGCGCCTTCCTGGTCCGCACCGCCGAAAACGACTCCAGCGTGCATGCAGTGGTCCGGCGCCACGTCGCCGCCTCGCAAGCGCGCGTGACCGCCCTCCAGTCCGCGGGGGTGGACGAGGGCACCGATCTGGGCTCCAACACCGTGCTCCCGCTGCGCCGACCCCGGGTCGCCCTGCTGGGGGGCGCAGGTGTCGGCGCGTATTCGTTCGGCTGGGCCTGGTTCGCCTTCGATCAGCGGCTGGGCTATCCCGTGGCGACGCTGGCGCTGAGCGCCGTGAACGCGGGCACGCTCGCCGAGTTCGACGTCGTCGTCATCCCATCGGTCCCGGGTGCGGCGCTCGACCGCGGGCTGGGGGGCGAGAAGGACGCATTGGTCGCCTGGGTGCGCAACGGGGGCGCCCTGATCACCCTCGACGCGGCCACGGCCTGGCTCGCGAACCCAACTCTCGGTCTCGCGCGCCTGCGCCAGCGTCGGGACACGACCCGGGCCGACAGCGCAGCAGGCGCGCCCCTCCCCGCCGACGTGCCTGGCGCCATCGTCCGCGCGACGGTCGATACCCTGTCGCCCCTGCTCGCCGGGATCCGGCCCGACGAAGTGCCGGTGCTCGTGTTCTCCGACCGGATTTATACGGTTCCTGCGGACCTGCGGGCCGGCGAAGCGGTAATCCGGTTCGCGCCCGAATCACGCCTGCGCCTGGCGGGCTACCTCTGGCCCGAGGTGCCTGCCCGGCTCGCGCTGTCCCCGTACCTCTGGACCGAGCGTGTGGGCCGCGGCCGCGTGATCGCTTTCGCGGGCGATCCCAACTTCCGCGATCTGTGGCGCGGACTGCTCCCGCTCTTCGCCAACGCCATCTTCCTCGGTCCGAGCTTCTGACGTGACGGAGGTTCCGGCACGACTCCAGGCGGCACTGGCATCGCGGTACGAGCTGCTGCGCCTGCTGGGACGGGGCGGCATGGCAACCGTCTACCTCACCCGCGATCGCAAACACGGCCGGCAGGTCGCGCTCAAGGTGCTGCTGCCCGACCTCGCCGCGCTGATCGGCGGCGATCGGTTTCTCCGCGAGATCGAGATCGCCGCGCGGCTCACCCACCCGCGCATTCTCGCCCTCTACGACTCGGGGGACGCGGACGGCTTCCTGTACTACGTGATGCCGTATGCGGAGGGCGGGTCCCTGCGGACGCGCCTCGTGGCGGAACGCCGCCTCACGCTCGATGCCGCCATCACCATTGCGGACGGCGTGGCCGACGCCCTGGCATACGCCCATCGCATGGGTGTGCTGCATCGCGACATCAAGCCGGAGAACATCCTGTTCGCCGAGGGACACCCGCTCGTGTCGGATTTCGGGATCGCCAAGGCCGTCAGCACGGCCGGCGGTGCGCAGCTGACGCGCACCGGATTCCCGATCGGCACGCCCGGATACATGAGCCCGGAGCAGGCCGCTGGATTGGTCGACGTCGATGCCCGTACGGACGTGTACTCCCTCGCGGCGGTGCTCTACGAAGCGCTGGTCGGCGAGATCCCGCGCGGGTGGCCTACCGAGGCCGACGTGCGGGTCGGCCGGCTGGCCACCGCGCCGCCGCCGCACCGTGACGCGCTCGACGCGCTCCCGCGGCACGTGGAGTCGGCGCTGGTCCGGGCCCTCGCCGTCCGCGCGGACCAGCGAACCGAGACGCCGACAGATCTGATGCGGGAGATCGCGGGCGGCGCTCCCCGCCGACGTTACAGCGAGACCGAGGTGCGGGATCTCGTCCGTCGCGCCTCCGAGCTCGAGGCCCAGCTGCCCACCTACGACGGATCCATGACCATCGGGGGGGTCGAGCGCCTGGCGGCCGAGGTGGGGATCGACGCCGCCCGAGTGCGCGAGGCCGCGAATGTCCCCGAACGTCCGGCGAACCCCGAGCGACACGAGTATCACCCGGTGTGGAGCCGCGTGATCGGCGGGCCGACCCGACTCGTGATCGAGCGCATCGTGCCCGGTGAGGTGCCCGACGCGGAGTTTCCCTCGCTCGTGGACGAGATTCGGCAGACGATGGGCGACGTCGGGATGGTGGGAGCGCTGGGTCGCTCGTTGACGTGGACCGCGGCGCGCGGCACCGACACCCGCAGTCTCCACGTCGCGGTCACCGTCCGCGCCGGCCACACACGCATTCACATCTCGGACAGCCTCGGCGACCTGAAGGGCGGCCTGTTCGGCGGCCTCTTCGGCGGCCTCGGCGGCGGGGGCACGGGACCGATCATCGCCGGAGTGATCGAGGGACTGAAAGCCCCGATGCTGCTCATCGCCGTCATCCCGCTGTGGCTCGCCGCGGTCTACTCCGGCACGCGCGCGACCTATCACTACATGGTGAAATCACGGCGTGAGAAGCTGGAGGCGCTCGCCGACCGGCTGGCGCGTTTGGCGCGCGAGCTTGCGCCGCCTGCCCTGCCCCGCTGAGTCCGTCGCGTTCCGGGACGACAGTCTCGGCCGCCTTGACGGCCGGTGTGCCCGCCCACACCTTCGCCCCCGTTCCCGACGCAACCCCTTCCGTGAGGGCGCTCATGGGCAAGATCAATCTCCAGAAGGTCATCCTGGGTGGGCTGGTGGCGGGGGTGGTGCTCAACGTCTTCGATTTCCTGATGTACGCGGTCGTGCTGGCCGACGACATGGAGGCGGCCATGCAGGGCATCGGCAAGACGATGGAAGGGCAGCCGGTCTGGCTCTACGTCGTGCTCGATTTCCTGTTCGGGATCTGGCTCGTGTGGCTGTACGCCATGATCCGGCCGCGCTACGGACCGGGCCCGCGCACCGCAGTCATCGCGGGCGTCTACGTCTGGATCGGTCTTGGCCTGCTGCACGCGATCGGCGAGTCCCCCATGGGGATCTTTTCGACCCGCCTGTGGATGACGGCCGTGGCGGTATACCTCGTTGCGGTGCCGCTCGCGGCCCTGGCCGGCGCCCGGTTCTACAGCGAGCCCGCGTAGGTCGCTCGGGAACGAGAACAGCCCCCGACGTCGCTCGGCGTCGGGGGCTGTCGTACATCCGGAACCGGCGTTTACTGCCCCGCGGTCGCGCTCTGGGGGAACACCCGTGTCGCGACGCATGACGCGCTGGTGCAGGACACCGACCAGCCGGTCTCCGTGCCCGGGAACTGCGCCGAGCCGAACCCGCTCGCCGGCCCGGTCGCCACGATCGTCCCCTGCCCCGGCACCGCCTCGATGATCGTGAAGCTCGCGTTCGAGGTGGAGAACCCGTCGATGTAGTACACCACCAGCGATGCCGCCGACACGTCGAGTGTGCCGCGGACGAGAATCCGATCGTGCTGCGTGCCCGGCGTGAGTCCGCCCAGCTCGATGAACAGCCGGCCGGTGGGCGTGCCGAAGTTCTTCGTGGAGAGGTCACCCGCGAGGAAGGCGTCGCCGGGATCGATGTCGCCGTCCTGCGCGCCGAGCGTGGCGAGACTGAAGTCCACACCGCCGAATCCGCGGATGGCGCTTTCGAAGACGTAGTCGACCGCTCCCGTCGGCGCGAACACGGTGAGGCTGTCGATCCGGATGATCCCGGGATCCACGGGCTCAAGTCCGACGACGTCGTTGAAGAAGTCGGGCGCGAAGAACAAAGTGTCGGTCACCGACGTCGGCATCCAGAACGTGCCGCCCTGGTTGTAGAACGTGCCGCCACCCGCCCCATCCACGTTGCGCCCGCCCAGCCATTGGAAATGGGCGCCAAGCTGGTTGAGCCAGGCCGCCCCGTTCATGAAGGTGAAGCTTGACTGGCCGTCGTCCGACGCGGTGACGAAGGCCTGGTTGTCCACCGTGCGCCCGTCGAGGACCCGGTCGAGCCCGGCGGGAATGTCATAGCCCGGCCCGATCAGCGATGTCGTCCCCGGCCCCGCCCACGTGCCGCCCGCCCACGTGCCGCCGTTCTTGACGACCACGACGGCCGTTCCACCGAGCGTGCCCGAGGACTGGACCAGCCAGTTCATCGAGGCCGTGTCGGGGGCGACGGCGTTGAAGTCGACGCTCACGCCGGGATCGAGCTGCACGAACGTGGCCCAAACGTCGTAGAAACCGGTCACCGTGATGCCGGCGGATCCCGCGAACGTCACGTTCTCCATGCCCTGGGCACCCGTCCCGATGATTGAGCCCGTAATGATGTGCGGGCCGGCGAACAGGAGGTGGCCGCCCTGCAGGTCGAAGGCGCCGGACGACGTGCCACCGCCGGTCAGCAGCAAGGTTCCGGTGATCGTGGTGGTCGTTCCGTCGTTGGTGTACGGCGTCTGCACGTCGACCGTCACGGCGGCGCCGGTCTGCGTGACCTGACCCTGATTGTGGAACAGTCCGTCCCCAATGAAGCCGGCCGAGCTCGCGGTGATGGTGAACGCGGCACCCGGGGCGTTGACCAGCGAGCCGCCGTTGAAGGTCGAGATCCCGCCGACACCGCTCCAGGATCCGGTGGCTTCGTTCCGCAGAGTGCGGCCGTCGAGCGTGAGCCCGGCGCTGGCGTCGAGGTTCAGGCTCCCCCCAGGCGGCACGACCGTGGTCCCGCTGCCGCCGTGTGAGCCACCGCTCCAGTCGAACAGGCTGGGCACCGTGAGCGTCCCGACCAGGTAGAGCGCGCCGCCTTGCACGGTGACGGTCGGAATGGTGTAGCTCGCGACCCCGAGGTCGAGGGAGCCCGCGACCACCTCGAGGCTCTGGCCGACGGAGAGCGGACCGGCGAGGATGTACGTGCCGGAGACCCGCATCCGCTCCACCGACCCCTGCACGGTCCCGTTGCCGATCAGCTCCAGCGTGCCGTTGCCGCCGATCGACGACGTTCCGGCGTCCACGTTGCCCGACGCGGTCACGACGGCGCCGGCATTGATCGTCAGGCTCGCGCCCGCCTCCACGGTCAGGTTGAAGACGTTCGCCGTCCCGGAAGACACGACCGGCTGGAGCGCCGCGGCGGCCGGCACCAGCACGTCCGTTCCGCCGTCGGGTACGGCGTTCGGGTTCCAGTTCCCGGCGGTGAACCAGTCGGTGCTGACGGCGCCGGTCCACGTCGCCATGACGGCGGTGATGTCGAAGGGGGCGCTGAATGCGCTGTTCAGACCGCTCGCGCTCGCGACCAGCGTGTAGCCCGATCCCGCCCCGACGATGGACAGATCGCTGAAGGTCGCGACCCCGCCGACCGCGGCCACGCTCGTCGTGCCGTTCAGCACGCCGTTACCCTGCGGGTTGTTGTCGATGGCGATCGTGACGGTCCCAGTGAACCCCGTGGCGGTCGCGCCGAAGCCGTCCAGCGCGGTCACCTGCACGGCGGGCACGATCGTGGCGCCGGACGCCGTCGTGGCGGGCTGCACCGTGAACACGAGATCGCTCGCCGCGCCCGCGACCGGTGAGCCCGGCGGGTCGCCCGACATCGTGTTGACGGGCGTGATCGTCGCGCCGTCCAGCTCGAACACGGTCCACAGCGTGCCGGGCAGGTTCGGCACGGTGAACGTCTGGACCAGCGTGTTGTTCTGATAGACGTCCACGCGGGCCTGCGAGGCCTGGAGCGCCGTGCTCGCCGCATTGTCCCCGTTCGTGAAGTCGTGGACGCGGTACACATAGACGCCCTGCTGCTGCTGGTAGATGGTGATCGTCTCCGGCCCGAAGCCGGTCGTGACGTCGTTGTCCAGCCGCGCGAAGGGGAACGCCGCGGAATCACCCGTCTGGGCGTAGTACACGAAGAAGGGCGCCCCACCCACCGTATCGGGGACCGCGAGCCAGCTGTCCAGATCTTCGGGCGACGCGCTCCACGACAGCACGATCCGCGTCTCGCCGGCCTGCTGCAGCGGCGACAGCGCGACGTCCACCGTATCCGTTTCCCCGGTGACGAGCGCGATGTTCGTCACGGTGGCCGTGATGAAGCCGTCCGCCGAGACCCACAGCGTGTAGTCGCCGGGCGTCAGGTTGGAGAAGCCGTAGTCGCCCGCTCCCCCGGTCACCGCCGATTGCAGCGTGGGATCGGTCTCGGGGGCATTCGGCCCCGCCTTGAGGTCCACGGTGGCGCCGGCAATCGGCGCGCCGCCGACGGCGTTCCGCACGGTCCCGACGAGCTGGGCGCCGCCTGACCACGTGAGCATCGCGATGCCGTCGGTCTTCGTGAACGGGCCCGGATCGGCGGGCACCGCCTGATCCATGGTGACGTGGAACAGCGTCGCGGCCGTGCCATCGGCGTCGAACAGGCTGACGTAGGCGAAGCCGGGATCCGGAGCCGTGGTGAACGTCACGCGCTCGAAGGTGTGCATCCCCGCCGCCCGCCGCAGCTCGAAGCGGTCCACACCCGGATCCTGATTGACAAACTGGACGTCCCGGAAGCGGGCGATGGAGGCGCCGTCCGTGACGACGAGCCGCACGGCCTCGAGGTCGAGCGAGTCCACGTCGAGACCGCGAACCACGAGCTTCTTGCCGGTCAGCGGGAGTCCGGTGAGCCGGCGGACGGCGCCACCGGCGGGTGCGGGCGTGCGCACCTGTCCGAGGACGTAGACGTCGGTCTCCAGCCGCAGCTCGCCGGTCCCGCTCACGAGCAGCGTGCCGATACGCGAGGCGACGGAGTCGGGCGTGGCGAACTCGATCGCCGCGAAGCCCGGATTGAAGAAGTCCGTCACGTGGCCAGCCGATGCCGCGAACGACGATGGCGAGTTGGCACTCGTCTGCCGCAGCCAACCGGCCAGGCTCAGCGTGCCACCCGTGAGCAGCCCCGCCGTGCTCCCGCCGCCGAAGGTCGCGTCGCCGGTCACGAAGAGGGAGCCGCCGGCCATGCGCAACCGCCCCTGGTCGCGCGTCTCCATGTTGCCCAAGACCTGCACCGGTCCGCCGATATCGGCCAACCCCGTGCCTTCCACCACCAGCGAGAACATGTCCGCCCCGCCCGACACCACCACCGAGTCTCCACGCACGACGACGGCGGAGTAGTGGGGGAAGGTCGGTACCACCTGCGCCGCGCCCTGGAAGATCAGCGTCGCGATCGCATAGTCCTGCGACGAGAGGTTGGGCGTGAACACGCCGCCGACGAGGGCGGTGTCGAGCGCGACCTGTCCGTTCTGGGCCCCGCTCAGGGTCAGGTCGCCGAGCACGTCGAGCGTCGTCCCGGTGATCGTCGCAAACTCAGGCTTCGAGAGAGACCCTGTCGCGATCACCGTGGAGGTGAACGTGGCGAGAATCTCCTCGTCGATGAGGACGTCTTGGAACCGGGACCCCGCGGCGGCCACGCCGGGCGTCGCGAACCCGATGGTGACCGGGATGGGATTGGGATTCCCCTGCTGGAAATCGAAGTTGCGGAAATGCGTCAGGTGCGTGCCGGACGGCGCGAAGCTCGTGGCGCTCGTGCCCCCAGTCTGCGCGAAGCTGCCGCCCAGGTCGAGTGTGCCGGCCGTGAGCCGTCCGGCCGTACTGCGGCCGCCGAACGTCGCCGTGCGGCGCACCGACAGCTTGCCGGCGGCGTTCGTCATCCGGAGGGCGCCGTTGCCCGTCGTGGCGAACGTGCTGTCGATCGAGACGGTTGCCGCGCCGATGTCGGCCAGGCCGTTGCCCGACACCAGCATGCCGCGCCACATGGTGGCGCCCGTGAACGACACGGAGTCGCCCGTGACCTTGAGCGCGAAACCGGGTGAGAGGTTCGTCGGGACGGTCTGACCGGTTCCGAAGAACTCGACCGTGTCGCCGTCCACTACCGCCCCGCCGGTGCGGCTCACGGCACCGCCGAAGCGCAGCACGTCGCTCGTGAGCACCGCCGCCGTCTGGTTCTGGCTGATCACGGCCGAACCCACGACCGTGATCCGGTTGCCCGCGCCACCGGTGATGCCGGAGGCGGCGAAGGGATCGTTGTCGCTGATGGACAGATTGCCGTTGATCACCAGCGCGCCGCCGTTCGACGCGGTGCCCGACATGTCCACCGTCAGATGGTGGAAGTGCGAGCCGCCACTCTGGGCCGGATTGGCGAAGGTGAGCGTGCCGCCGACGCCGTTCAGCACCGTCGCGTGGGTGCCCGAGGGCGCGAAGCTCTGAGGATCGCCCGTCTGGGTCACGTCGCTCGCCAGCCGCATGGTCCCGGCCGTGAGCCGGCCGTTCGTGCTGCCGCCCCCGAATGCCGCCGGGCCCGCGACGTTCACCTGGCCCGTCGCATTCTGCATGGTGAGCGTCGCGGCGCCCGCCGTCGACAGCGCGCCGCCGACCGCGACGCGATGCGGGCCGACATTCAGGTCACCGCTCCCCGAAACCGCGAGATTGCCCGCGACGAGGAGCGAGTCCGCCGCGGCGATCGTGCCGGTGACCGCGAGACTCGGCACGCGCCCGCGGACCGTCTGGTTCGTCCCCGTCAGCCGCACGGCGCCGCCGCCGACGATGGTCGTGTAGCCTGCGTCGAGACTCCCGCCGACCACCAGCGTGTCCGCGGTGCCCGCCACGGTCACCGTGGCGCCGGGCTGCACGACGAGCGAATCGACCGTCCGCACTCCCGTCACGAGCGGCTGATTCGGGGCGTCGGCCCGGATCCAGACGTCGTCGGTCGTCCCCGGCACGCCGGGGTTCCAGTTGGCGGGGTCGGTCCACGTCGTGCTGACCCCACCGGTCCACACCGCGTCGGTCCCCGGGGGCGCGCCCACGAATGCGCCCGAGACCGTGAGTACCATGGAGGTGGCGGTGAACGTGCGCTGCCACGAGAGACCGCCCGAGAGCGCCGGGAGGTTGACCGTGGCGAAATCCCCGCCGCGCGACGCGAAAGTGAGCACCGTGAACTGCTCGCCACCGATCGGCGTGAACCCGCCCGTGAACGTGACGTTCAACGTCCCGGCCAGCGTGGTCGAGAACCCGCTGGCGTCGAGCCGGTCGTACTGCGTGCCCGGGGTCGTGCCGCCCAGCTCGATGTCCAGCACGCCCGCGGTCCCGAACGGCAGCGCGCCCGTCCAGGTGAGGATCCCGGTCGAGAGCCCGGGCGATAGCACGCCGTTGTTGGCGAAACTGGTCCCTGAGACGTTGACCGTGCCCGTGCCGGCGATGACGCCCACGGTCGGCGCCGGGACGTTGCCGAACGTGCCGCCCGTGACGGTCAGCGTGCGGCCCGTGCCCACGATGATCGAGTCGCGGTTCGTGAAGCTCGGCGAGGTGCCTGACTGGGTCACCGTGAGGTCGCCGCCCGTGAGGCGGACGACGCCGTCGTTCACGTGGGCGGCCGACGCCCGGGCGAGCGTGAGCGCATGGCCCACCGTCACGGTGCCCCGGTTGTCGAGCACCACGTCGAGCACCCGTGCGCCAAGGCCGGCGCCCGCCGCGGAGACGACGGTGCCCCCCGTCTCGTTCAGGAGCGTGCCCGCGCTGATCTGGAGGCGCGCATCCGCGACGTGGCTCCCACTCGGGTTCGTGAGATCGATGATTCCCGCGTTCCGTACCCCGCCCGACACGGTAAGCTGCGTCGTGGCGTAGTTGGGATCGCTCGCGTCGATCGACACGACTCCACCGGCGAGGTTGATCAGCGAGTCATTCTGGAAGTTCTGGTCTCCGACCACCAGGACCAGACCGTGGTTCACGAGCGGCACGTTGACATTCACGCCGTTCGTGGGCTGCATCTTGAGCGTGCCGTTCGGTCCCACCGTCAGCCGCTCGCTGCCGAACGCGTTCACCGCGCCGTCGAGCATGCCGACGAACAGTGAATCGATGGTGAGGTTCGCCTGGAGGTTCAGCTGGGCGTCGGCATTCAGCACGAACGCTCCCGGTCCGCCGATCGTGCCGCTGACGTAGGTGAGCTCCGTCACGTCGCCGGGCAGACCGAGTACGAACGACCGCCCCGACGCCACACGCACGGCGCCACCGTTCACGGTGAGGACATTGCCGCCCGTCACAGTCAGGCTGCCGCCGGTGACCTCGATCCGGCCGTTCGGGCCCACGGCGCCGGATCCCGACAGGCCCAGCGCCTGGTCGCCTGCGAGGTCGAGCGTCTGCGTACCACTCGCGCCGCCCAGGGTGACCACCGCCACCGTGGGGCTCACGTCGAGGGTCACGGTATACGTGCCCGCGATCGTGATCG
>JBFGDF010000112.1:0-10114 GCA_041580775.1 Gemmatimonadales bacterium | reverse complement strand
GATGACGACGTTCACCCCCCCATGGTTGGTGGCGCCGAGATAGCCGTCGCCGTAGCGCTGCAGCCCCGCGCCCACCGTGTACGGCCCGTTCACCGTGATGCCCGGCGGCGCATTCACCGTCACGAACACGGAATCGGGCTGGATGGCGGGCGCCTCGGCGACCACGTAGCCGTTGCAGGGCGTCGCCGCGACGCCGGCGTACGAGATGATGCTCGTCGTGCTGACGAGACCGGTCGGGATCGTGACCGGTGAGGTCGCGGCGACGCAGTTCGGATTACGCGACGTGAACGTCACCTGCACACCCGGACTCGGCGCCGCGATCGGCACGCTGTTGCTTTCGAGGCGGACCGTGACGGTATCCGTGAAGGTCGCTGGGATCGTCACCGACCCGTCGAGGATGTTCAGGTTGGCCCGCGTCGTGGCGACACTCTGGGCCAGGCCGAACGTGGCTGTCGAGGCCGTGATGGTGGCCGTGCCCGGCGCGACCCCGGAGACGGTCGCGTTTGCGGTCTGCTGTCCTTCGGGAATCGTCACCGTCGGCGTCGTCACGCCCACCGCCAACGGGTTGCTGCTCACGACCGTCACCGGCACCCCGCCCACGGGGGCGGGCGTGGAGATCTGGAGCGGTAGCGACGCCGTCCCGCCAAAGGGCACGTTCAGCGCCGTCGGCATGCTCAGCACCTGGACAGTGACGAGCACCGAAACGGCTCCGTCCGCGTAGCCGGCGGCCGTGGCACGCACGGTCGTTGTTCCAGACGCCAGGCCGTAAAGCTTTGTCTGCGTGCTCGTCCCGTTCTGCGGGATGAACAGGTCGGTCGTATCGAGCCCGACCACCGCAGGGTTGTCCACCGAGAACAGCACGACGACGCCATTGACGGGCGCGGGTGCCGTGAGCGTCACGTTGAGCGCCACGCTGTCGGTGAGCCGGATCCGGTCCGTCCCCGCGAGCGCGAGGAGGATGCTCGGATTGGGGAACACCGCCGTGGCGGTGAACACGGCGGGCGTGAGGCCGCTCGCCGTCGCCGTCGCCGTCTGCGTGATCGCGTTGATCCCGAGCGTCCACGTGGTCTGCGCGCGCCCGGCGGCATCGGTCGTGCCGCTGGTGGGCGCAAGCGCCCCGTACAGCGCCGCCCACGTGATGGTGGTCCCGGAGACCGGATTGCCGACGGAGTCCTGGACCTCAACCACGAGCGGCTGTGGCAGGGCGGTGCCCGCGTCGGCCGACTGGTTGTTCCCAGAGATGATCACGACCGTTGCGGGCGGCCCCACCGTCGCCGTCGCCGTGAACGCCACGGTCGGCAATCCCGTGAGGCTCGCCGTGAGGGTGTTGGACCCCGGAGTCCCCAGCGTCCAGCTCCCCACGGTGGCAACGCCGCTCGCGTTGGTCACAGCGGCCGCCCCCGTGAGACTGCCTCCCCCCGCCGTGACGGCAAACGTGACCGTCACCCCCACGATCGGGGCCCCGCTGGTGTCCGTCACCAGCACCGCGGGCGGGATTGGCACGGCCGTACCGGCCAGTGCCGTCTGGCCGTTGCCCGCGCTGATCGTCATGCTGGTCGCCCCGCCCGTGCCGGTCCCCAGCGCCACGAACTGCAGCGGCGTGAGTCCCGTCACCGTGGCGGTGAGCGCGTTGAGTCCGATCGTCGGGCCCAAGGTCCAACTGCCCACGGCGGCGAGCCCGTTGCCGTCGGTCACCGGGGTTCCGCCGGTGACGGCGCCGCCGCCCTGGGTGACGACAAACGTGACTGTCACACCCGGCACCGGGTTGCCCTGCGTGTCGGTGACCCGCACCTGCGGCGCGGTGGCCACGGCGGTGCCCACGAGGGCACTCTGCGCGTTGCCGGCCACGATCGTGATCGCGCCGGGGCCGGTGGCGACGGACGTCGCACCGAACGTGGCGGTGACGCCGGGGAGTCGGGCGGTGGTCGCCGTGACGGTCTGCGCGCCCACGACGTTGCCGAGTGTCCAGGAGACGCTGGCTCGGCCCGTGGCGTCGGTCAGCACCGAGTCCGCGGAGAGCGCGCCGCCGCCCAGCGTGGCCGCGAACCGGATCCACTGGCCGGCGATGCCGACACCGTCGCTGGCGGTCACCCGGGCGACCAGCGGGGTGGGGAGCAGCCCGCCGGCAGGTCCGGATTGGCCGCCGCCGGACTCCGCCGTGAGCGCGGCCGGCGGGAGCGCCACCGTGACGCTCGTGGTGTCCGCCGGGCCCGTCAGCAGCTGCGCGACGATTCGGGCCGCGCCGCGGACGCCCCGTCCAACGACGCGGCCCTGGCCCGGTGCGGGCACCTGCGCGATGGTCGAGTCGAGTGAGCGCCAGCCGATGGGCGTACCCGGGATCGGCGCGCCCGAGCTGTCGAGCGCGACCGCGACCACCGGCAACGTGTCACCGGAGAAGAACGGTGCGGTCGGGTCCTGGAGCACGACCGCGGCGGCATTCGCGCCGACGCCCACGTAGACGAGTTGCGGCTGGACGATCGCCGGGGGACCGGACGTGGTCGGCCGCACCTCGATTGGGCCGGCGCGGAAGACCGTATCGCCGGCGGGGGACATGAGCGTCAGCGTGAGCAGAAACACCTCGTCCGGCGCGAGCATCGCAACGCCGATCGCGAGGTCCACCGAGTCGGACCCGGCGGCGATGGCGATCACCGTATCCCGCGCCACCGTCCCATCGGCGACCCGCGTCAGCACCACCCGGGCGCCGCCCACGGGTACGATCCCGGCCTGGGCGCTCACGAATCCCGGCGCGAGCGCGAACCGGCCGGGGATGGGCTGCCGCGGGCCCATCTGATCGGCGCAACTGGCGATCAGCACGCCCGCCGCGATCACGACGAGGCCCGGGAGGATCAGGGGAACGGAACGGCGCAGCCGCACGATTGGCTCCCTCGCGGGAGGGTCTGACGCAACGCGTGGGACTCGGCGCGGACCGATCGGTTGGCGTCCGGCCGATCCGCCGGCGTCCGGAACGGGGTCAGATGATGCAGGCTCCGAGCCATCGAGGGAAGAAGGAGAGTCGCGGGAGATTGTTGCGGCCACGCAACAGGGAGGCGGGGATTGCAACGAGGGTGCGGCGGACGGAGCGCCCGTCGCCTAGTGCCCGCGAACGCGAAACGGCGGGCCGCAGGGGCCCGCCGTTGGCGCGCGGCGTCGGGTGTGGGGTGCGGCTACTGCACCACGCCCTTGGTCTCGAGCCAGCGATACTCGCCGGCCAGGGCCCGTCGCGCGACTCCATACACCGCCTCGTCGTCGTTGTCGAACAGCCGGTCGAACGCGGACTCGACGCGACGCCGGGCGAGCCGGCAGAAGACGTCCGCGAGTTCCGTGGCCGTCCCCGCCTGTGCCCGCTCTTCAGGGGCCGTGCTGTTGCGCAGCGAGTGCGCCTTGGCACAGACCGCGGCAATCGCAAACAGGTCGGCACCGACATCCACCAGCCGGCCGAGCACCGCCTGCTTTTTTTCGAGCCGCGGGCCGAACCGTACGATCGCGTGGAACAACGATCGGGCCAGCCGGCGCGATGCCCGATTCAGATACCGCACATGCCGGGCGAGCTTGCCGAACTCGGCGTATCGCGGCCACCGGCCCCAGCCAAACCAGCGCGTGGGGTACCAGCCCGCGTAGTAGAACGCGGACCGGACCAGGGCGGCGAGCTTCGCACCCACGGGCGCCTCCGGATCGGCGATCGCCCCGGCCACCTTGAGGTGGGTGTCGACCGCTTCGCGGGCGATGAACAGGCGCATGATCTCGCTCGAGCCCTCGAACAGCCGGTTGATCCGGAAATCCCGCAGCATGCGCTCGACCGGAATGGGCTGCTCTCCGCGTTCCGCCAGGGACCATTCGGTCTCGTAACCGCGGCCGCCGCGCACCTGCAAGGTGTCGTCGATGAGCTCCCAGCCGCGCTCGGTATTCCACATCTTGGCGATGGCCGCCTCCAGCCGGATGTCGTAGCCGCGATCGTTCATCAGGGTTGCCAGCTCGGCCACGCTGTCCATGGCGAAGGTGTGCGCCGCGATGCCGCCGATCTTCTGCGCGACCGCGTCGTGCTTGCCGACCGGCTGCCCCCACTGCACCCGCTCGGCTCCCCAGTGGCGCGCGATATCGAGTGACCGCTTGGCCGCGGCCGCCGCGATGGACGGGATCGTGAGCCGCCCGGTGTTGAGGGTGATCAGCGCGAGCTTGAGCCCCTTGCCCTCGGCGAGCAGGATGTTCTCCTTCGGCACCTTGACGTTGGTGAAGCGGACCAGGGCGTTCTCGATGCCATTCAGTCCCATGAAGTGGCAGCGCTGTATCACCTCCACGCCCGGCCAGTCGCGCTCGACGATGAATGCCGTGATCTTCTTGTCGCCTGTGCGGGCCATGACGACGTAGAGCTCGGCAATGGTGCCATTGGTGCACCACAGCTTGTCGCCGTTCAGCACGTAATGCGTGCCGTCCGTCGAGAGGGTGGCCGTGGCCGCCATGCGGGCGGGGTCACTGCCGACGTCGGGTTCCGTGAGCGCGAACGCGCTGATGGCGCCCTTGGCCAGCCGCGGGAAGTACTTCTTCTTTTGCTCGGGCGTGCCGAACAGCTTGAGCGGTTGTGGGACGCCGATCGACTGGTGGGCTGACAGTAACGTGGCGATCGAACCGTCCACGCTGCCCACGATGGACATCGCCCGATTGTAGATCATCTGAGAGAACCCCAGGCCGCCATACTCGGTCGGGATCTTGATGCCGAACGTCCCGAGCGCCTTGAGGCCCTCGATGACGTCCGGGGGAATCTGCCGATTCCGATCGATCGCGGTGGAGTCGACCTTTTCCTTCATGAAGCGTTCGAGTTTCTCGAGCCACGGCTTGGCCCGCTCGAACTCGGCGGCGTCGGGCTGGGGAAACGGGTGGATCAGGTCGAGCACGACGCGGCCGTTGAACAGCTCGCGCACGAAGCTGGGGCGGTCCCACACTTTCTCACGAGCCGCCTCGGCGACCGCTCGCGCGTCCCGTTCGCTCGCTCCCTGGGGCCCGGTCCCCGAAGCCGTCGGGAGGTCCGGCGCAATCGTCGTCATGGCATCTAACCTCGAAGTTGAGGCCGCCCACCGTCTGGGCGGGCAGCACTTTGCGAATCGCGCTGGTTCAGGTGTACCGGTCGAAATATAACCACCGATGCCCGTGGGAGTTCCGGACCGTTGCGCGTCGCGGGGTCGCGTCGCAAGATTGGGCGCGTGACCGGTTCCCCTGCAGCGACACCCCTGTACCCGTCGCGCTCGGCGGCGGGTGCCGTGCTGGCGCGTCTCATGTCCCAGCGTTGCACCCCGCCGATCACGCTACTTGGCGTCACGCCGACGGGAGTGGAAATCGCGGCCAGCGCGGCGAAGGGCGGCGCTGGCACGTTTGACGTGATCGTCGGGGCACACGTGCGGCTCGAGGGCCACGGCATCATTGGTGCCCTTGCGGAGGACGGCGATGCCGTCATCGACCGGCAGTTCGAGCCGGGATTCGAGCTGATCGAGCCCCTCAACGCGGCCATCGATCGGGCACGGCGCGCCATCAAGACCGAGCGGCTCCTGTTCCGTGGTCAGCGGCGGATCCGGGACCTCACGGAGCATACGGTGGTGGTGATCGATGGCCACGTGACATCCCCGTGGAAGCTGCTGGCCGCGGCCCGGACGGCGACGGATCTCGGGGCCCACCGCGTGCTCGTCGCGGCCGCGGCCGCCACCCAGGACGTGAAGGAGCGGGTGTTTGCGTACCGGTACGAGTTCATCTGCCCGACCGTCGTGCTCGATCCCAACGGCCATCCGCGCCCGTTCGGCGACCCGCAGGATCCCAGCGCCGAGCGGCTGCGCAGCATCGTCGTCGCGCGCCAGGCCGCTGCGTAGCCTCGCCTGCCTCAGTCTACTCGCCGCCGTGGTGCCTGGCACCGCGGCGAGCCAGCTCGTCCCTCCATCCCCGGGCGGCTACGCCCGATTCGACTGGCTCCTCCAGCAGGTGACCGAAGGCCGCCGGGTCCTCCTGGTCGCCGCGCACCCCGACGACGAGGACACGGGGCTGCTCGTCACCATGGCGCGCGGCCGCGGTGCGCAAGCCGCCTATCTCTCGCTGTCGCGGGGCGAGGGCGGACAGAATCTGCTCGGTCCCGAGCTGGGCAGCGCCCTGGGGCTGCTCCGAACCGAGGAGCTGCGGGCGGCACGCACGGTGGACGGGGCGACCCAGTTCTTCACCCGCGCGTATGACTTCGGGTACTCGCGCGCGCTCGAAGAGACCGCGCGGTGGTGGGTATCCGACAGCGTGCTCAAGGATGCCGTGCGGATCGTGCGCCGGTTCCGCCCCCACGTGATGGTCGCCGTCTTCTCGGGGACCTCGCGCGACGGGCACGGCCAACACCAGATGGCAGGGGTCATCGCGCGGCGCGCGTTCGAGGCCGCAGGTGATGGACGGCGGTTCCCGGAGCTGGGGTCCGAAGAGGGGCTGGCCCCATGGCGCCCGCTCAAGCTCTATTCGTCCGCCCGGTTCAACGCGGCGGCGGCGACCCTCCGGCTGCCCGAGGGCACGCTCGAGCCTCGCTCCGGTCGCACGCTGCACCAGATCGCCATGGAGAGCCGGAGCCGGCACCGCTCGCAGGATTTTGGAGTGCTGCAGCGCCTCGGGAGCTTCGAGACACGGCTCGCCTTGGAGGCTGCGCTCGTCTCGACCGAGGACACCGACATCTTCGCGGGCGTCAGCCTCGAGGACACGTGGGCCAGGCGGGTGGCGGACTCGCTGCGCCGGGCGGTGACGCCCGCGACGCTGGGAGACGCCGTCCCCGCGCTCGCGCGGGCGGTCCTCCGGGCCGCTCGTGCGGGGGAAGATCCACGGACCCGAAGGCTGCTCGAGGAGGCGCTCGCGATCGCCGCCGGGGTGGTGATCGACGCGCGCACGGATCAGCCCGAGCTCGTTCCCGGCGACTCGACCGTGGTGGACTTCGAGGTGTATCACGCGGGGGCCGGCGCGGTCCGCTGGCGCGCGGCGTGGGTCCAGGTGCACAGCCGGGGGTGGCGCGACAGCCTTCCCTTGACCGTCGACAGCGGCGTGGCACCGGGCACGCTGGCCACGCGGCGGCGCAGCGTCCGCCTCTCCTCCACGACGGAACCGACGCAGCCGTACTTTCTGGCGCGGCCGCCGTCGGGCGGGATGTACGACTGGTCGACCGCGGCGGTGGAAGAACGCGGCACCGCCATGCAGCCGCCACCGCTCGCGGCCGGCGTGCTCCTCGAGATCGGCGGCGCCCCGGTTACGCTGACGAGAGAGGTGACCCACCGCGTGCAGGATCAGGCCGTGGGGGAGGTTCGACGCCCGCTGCGGGTGGTGCCGCGGGTCGAGGTGCGGCTCGATCCCGATACGCTCCTCTGGCCTGCCAGCGACACTGCGGCCCGCCGGTTCACCGTCACCCTCACCCTCCACGGCGACCGGCCGGTGGCGGGTGACGTGCACCTCCAGGCCGACGGGTGGCGTTCCCCGGGCCCACGGTCCTTCCGACTGACGCGCCGCGGGGAGGACGCGGCATTGGCATTCGAGCTGCGTCGCCCGCGCGACGTGCAACGCGCCGACGTCCGGGTGCGCGCGCGGGCCGTGACGGCGGGCGGCGGCGAATTCCATGTCGGGTCCGACGAGATCGCGTATCCGCACATCCGGCCAACGGCGTGGCTCCGACCGGCGGAGAGCCTGGTTCGGGTCGCGCCCGTGACGCCGCCCCGCGCCCAGCGCATCGGGTACGTGCGGGGCGCCTCGGATCGCGTACCGGAAGCCCTGATCGAGGCCGGGCTTCCCATCACGCTGCTCGACGCGGAGCTGTTGGCGCGTGGAGACCTAGCCACCTTCGACGTGATCGTGATCGGGAGCCGCGCCTATGAAACGGATTCGGCGCTCGTGCGCCACAATGCCAGGCTGCTGGACTACGTGCGTGGTGGCGGCCGGCTCGTCGTACAGTATCAGCAGTATCCATTTGTGTCGGGCGGGTACGCGCCGTTTCCGTTGGAGATTGCGCGCCCACACGACCGGGTGACGGATGAAACGGCCGCGGTGACCGTGGTCGACCCGAACCACCCCGTGCTGCAACGACCCAACGTGATCGGTTCGGCCGATTGGGATGGGTGGCCGCAGGAGCGGGGTCTCTACTTCCCGCGGACGTGGGACGAGGCGTACGTGCCGGTGCTCGAGATGCATGACGCCGGTCAGCCTCCGCAGCGGGGTGGGCTGCTCGTGGCGGCCGTCGGGCGCGGCACCTATGTGTACACGGGACTCAGCTTCTTCCGGGCGCTGCCGGCCGGAGTGCCCGGCGCATTTCGCGTGTTCTTCAATCTGTTGGAGCCGGTGCGTGCGACGATTCCCTAGCGCGGGTGGGCGGATGAGCCGGTGCGCGGTTCGACGGGCGCGGCTGCTCGTGCTGGTGGGGATCTTCGTTCTCGCTGCCGCGTGCGGGGGAGACTCGCGCACGCCGCTCGTGATCTACTCACCGCACGGCCGGGATTTGTTGGGGCTCGCAGAGCGGACCTTCGAAGCGCAGCGCCCGGACATCGACGTGCGCTGGCTCGACATGGGATCCCAGGACGTGCTCGACCGGATTCGGTCGGAGCGCGCGAACCCCCAGGCCGATGTCTGGTTTGGTGGGCCGGCGATGCTGTTTCAACGCGCCATCGGGGACTCCCTGCTCACGCCGTTTACCCCTTCGTGGGCCGAGCACGTGCCGGCCCGCAGCCGGGGTCCAAACGATCTGTATGTGGCGGCGTACGAGACACCGGCGGTGATCGCGTACAACACCGCCGCGTTGGCCCCGGAGCAGGCCCCGCAGGATTGGGAAGAGGTGCTCACGCCCCGGTGGCGGGGGCAGGTGGTGATCCGCGACCCGCTGGCCTCCGGGACGATGCGGGCGATCTTCGGCATGGCCGTGCTCCGCGGGCTCCGCCAGACGGGCGACACGGCGGCGGGGTTCGCCTGGTTGCGGCGGCTCGATAGCCAGACCCGCGAGTACGTGCTGAACCCGGCGCTGCTGCACCAGAAGCTGATCCGGCAGGAGGGACTGGTGTCCCTCTGGGATCTGCCGGACATCCTGATCGAGAGCTCCAAGGGCCAGCCGCTGGGGTTCATCCTCCCCACGAGCGGCACGCCGGTGATCGAGGACGCCATCGCGCTCGTGCGTGGCACCCCGCATCCGGAGGCCGCCCAGGCGTTCATCGAGTGGGTGGGGTCGGTTGAGGGGCAGCTGTTGGCGGCGCGTGAGGTGTACCGGCTTCCGGCGCGCCAGGACCTGCCGGTGGACTCGCTCCCGGACTGGGTGCGCGAGGTGCGGGCCCGGCTGGTGGTCGAGCCGATGGACTGGGACCGGCTGGCCACCGACGGGAACGCGTGGATGGCCTACTGGGACCGCAACGTCCGGGGGCGCGGCGCGCGACGCTGATGGGCGAGCCCTTTCTCGAGCTGCGCGGTCTGACCAAGCACTTCACCGGACACGCCGCCGTCCAGGATCTGTCGCTGGCCGTCCCCCGCGGGGCCGTGCTCGCGCTGCTCGGCCCGAGCGGGAGCGGCAAGACCACCACGCTCCGGTTGCTGGCCGGCTTCGACCGCCCCGACACGGGGTCCATCCTGATCGAAGGGCGTGACGTGACCCGCCTCCCGCCGGCCGCTCGGCGGTGCGGGATGGTGTTCCAGCACTACGCGCTCTTCCCCCATCTCACGGTGGGCGAGAACGTCGCCTTCGGAATCCAGAAGCATCCCGATCGGGACGAGCGGGTGCGCACCATGCTGCGGTTGGTGGATCTCGCCGGGTTCGCACGGCGTACCATTGACGCGCTCTCCGGAGGCCAGCAGCAGCGCGTCGCCCTCGCGCGCGCGCTGGCGCCCGAGCCCCGCGTGCTCCTGCTTGACGAGCCGCTGTCCAATCTCGATCCCACGCTGCGCGAGCGCACGCGGCGGGAGCTGCGTGCCGCGCTGCGAGCGGTGGGCATCACCACCGTGCTGGTGACCCACGAGCAGGAAGAGGCCTTTGCGCTGGGCGACCTGGTCGCGGTGCTGCGGGAGGGCCGGCTCGAGCAGGTGGGGACCGGCCCCGACCTGTACGAACGGCCGGCAACCCGGTTCGTCGCGACGTTCGTGGGGCGCGCGAGCG
>JBFGDF010000111.1:0-10208 GCA_041580775.1 Gemmatimonadales bacterium | reverse complement strand
TACCGTCGCCATCCCGCCCGCGCCGATCTCGCGCTCGATGGCGTAGCGGCCGGCCAGGGCGGCCCGGAGGCGGTCGAGCGACTCGGTCACGGCACGGAAGATAAGCCACAAACGGGGGCCCGGCGATTGACGCGCGCCCGGCGGCGCGGTTTCTTCATCGCCCCATGGACGTGCAGATCTTCGGCGTCAGAAAGAACGCGGATACCCGCGCGGCCCTCCGGTTCTTCGCCGAGCGGCGCATCAAGACCCATTTCGTGGACCTGAACGAGCGCGCCGCCTCACCCGGAGAGCTGCGCCGCTTCGCGCAGAAACTCGGCGTCGCGGCACTCGTGGACCGGGAGAGTAAACGCTTTGCGCAGCTCGGCCTCGGACCCGCCCGGCTCAGCGATGCCCGCTGGCTCGACAAGCTCGCACTGGAACCGCTGCTGCTGCGCATGCCGCTCGTGCGCCGGGGCAACCACCTGACGATCGGCCTCGCCCCAGACGAGTGGAAGACGTGGCTGACGACTCCCTGACGCTTCGCGCCACGGGCCCCATCAGCGACGACGAGCCGCTCTTCGCCGCCTACGTCGGCGCCAGCTGGCACGAGTTCTATCGAGCGCGATTCGCCGCGCGCGCCGCGACGGGCCGGTCGTGGAGCTGGAACTGGGCCGCCGCGCTGGTCCCCTTCTGGCTGAGCTTCCGGCGCATGCCGCTGGGCGTCGCCGTCTACGCCAACGAAGTCTTCCTGATCGTGCTGCTCACCGGCTGGCTGCAGGGGCCGATGGGACAGGACGTCGCGCTCGGGTTGGCGGTGGTCATCGTGTTCGGGGGAATCGGCGTGGCGCAGGGAGGGCTCGCGACCGCGGCGTACCATGAGCGCGCGCGTGCCGCGGTTCGCCGGGCCCGGGTGCGGTTCGGGGCGGATCACGCCGCCGCGGCCGCCGCCCTGGCTCACCACGCGCCACGGCTCACGCCGTTGTCGCTCGCCATCCACGTGATCGTGTCGGTGCTCGTATTTCTCGTGCTGAGTGCGGCGGTCATCACCTTCCTTCCCCACCGTCACGATGAGTCCGTGG
Source organism: Gemmatimonadales bacterium (assembly GCA_041580775.1). Lineage (GTDB taxonomy): Bacteria > Gemmatimonadota > Gemmatimonadetes > Gemmatimonadales > GWC2-71-9 > JAOTWJ01. Next base: position 9,150 of record JBFGDF010000111.1, on the reverse strand, counting down.
CGTACCGCGCCCTGGTCCGATCCGATCTGCGCGATCTCGTCAGTGCCCAGGAGCTCTTCTTCGCCGACAGTCTCCGCTACGCCACGACACTCGCGGCGCTGCAGTTCCGGGGGACCCAGCGCGTCGAGATCGAGATCGTCTTCGCTTCGGCCGAGGGGTTCCGGGCCGTCGCCCGCCACCCACGGAGCGCCGAGGTGTGCGAGGTCTGGGTCGGGGCGGTGCCGGAGCGGCGACCCGGCAGCACCGAAACCGTACCGATCTGCCGTCTGCCATAGCGAACGCACGCCGGCCCGGGCCACGCCTGATTGACACACGAAGGCCCCCTTCCAAAGTTGTGCGAAGCGGGCGCTCTACGGCCCGAATCGAACCGTGAACCGACCCCAGAACCCGGAGACTGAGGCGGACCAGGCGGAGCGCGAGCGCCGTTTTCGCGCGCTCGTCGAGCACAGCTCGGACGGCATCCTCCTGATCGACGCCGCAGGCACGACCGTGTTCGCGAACCAGTCGTTCCGCCACGTGCTCGGCTACGAGCCCGAGGATTGGATCGGCCGGAGCGTGTTCGAGTTCGTGCACCCGGACGACCTCGTCCACGTTCAGTCGGTCTTCGCCGAGGTGCTGCAGCACCCCGGACGGCCGCTCACGGCCGAGGTGCGTGTCCGCCACCGCGACGGCTCCTGGCGCCACATCGACGGCCGCGGCGTGAACCGGCTCGATGACGCCGACGTCCGGGCCATCGTCGTGAACCTGCGCGACGTCACGGCACGGCGCGACGCCGAAACCGCCCTGGCGCGCAGCGAGGCCCGCACGCGGGAGCTCCTCGCCTCGGCGCTCGATGCCGTGATCACCATGGATCACGAGGGCCGCGTGGTCGAATGGAATCCGGCAGCCGAACGCATGTTCGGCTTCTCGCGCGCGGTGGTGGTCGGCCGTCCCCTCGCCGACCTGGTCATCCCGCCCGCGCTGCGCGCGGCGCATCGCGACGGGCTGGCCCGATACCTCGCGACCGGGGAGGGCCCCATCCTCGGCCGCCGCCTCGAGCTCAGCGCCACGCGTGCCGACGGTGCCGAGTTCCCGGTGGAACTCACGGTCACGCGGATCGGTGTCGACGACCCCCCCCAGTTCACGGCATTCGTGCGCGACATCACGGAGCGACGCCACGCGGAGCGGCGCCAGAACGCGACCTACCGGATCGCCGAAGCCGCGTTCACGGCGAGCGACCTGCACGAGCTGTTCCGTTCCATTCACGCCACGGTGGCGGAGCTGATGCCGGCCAAGAACTTCTACGTGGCGCTGTACGATGCGGCGGCCGACCTGGTCAGCTTTCCCTACTTCGTGGACGAGCACGACGAGCCCGAGCCTCCGCGGCCGCCGCGTCGCGGGCTGACCGAGTACGTGCTGCGGACCGGCCACTCCGTGCTGGCCACACCCGGGCATTTCGACGAACTGACTGCGCGGGGCGACGTCGAGCTGGTCGGCGAGCCGTCGGTGGACTGGCTGGGCGTGCCGCTGCGGGGGCGCGAGGGCCCGATCGGGGTGCTGGTCGTGCAGAGCTATACCGAAGGCGTGCGTTACGGCCCGGAGGAGCAGCGACTCCTGGAGTTCGTCTCCGCCCAGGCCGCCCAGGCCATCGAGCGCAAGCGTGCCGAGGCCGACCGGGCGGCGAGCGAAGCCAAATACCGGCTGTTGTTCGAGGCGAATCCCGAGGGGATGTGGGTCTACGACGCCGAGACGCTGCGGTTCCTGGCCGTCAACGAAGCCGCGGTGCAGCGCTACGGCTACACCCGAGCCGAGTTCCTGGCCATGACCGTCGCCGACATCCGCCGGCCCGAGGACCACGCGCGCATCGAAGCGGGGCTGCGTGACGCGTCACACGCGCGGGAGCAGTTCCACGGCATCCACCACCGCCACCGCGACGGGAGCGAGATCGAGGTCGAGGTACTAGCCCACTCGATCGAGTTCGAAGGAAGGCCGAGCCGACTCGTCCTGAGCCGGGACGTCACCCAGCGGCGGCGCCTGGAAGAGGAGCTGCGGCACGCCCAGCGCATCGAGGCCGTAGGGCGGCTGGCCGGCGGCGTCGCGCACGATTTCAACAACTTCCTCACGGCGATTCTCGGGTACACCGAGCTCCTCCTGCATGCGATGCCGCCGGACGACGCCAACCGGTCGGACGTCGAGGAGATCAAGAAGGCGGGCGGGCGAGCGGCCCGTTTGACGCAGCAGCTTCTGGCGTTCAGCCGCCGTCAGGTCCTGCAGCCCACGGTCATCGACGTCAATGCGCTGGTGACGGACATGGAGAACATGTTGCGCCGGCTCATCGGCGAGGACATCGAGCTGGTCGCGCACCTCGACGAGGGTGTCGACCGGGTGCGCGCCGATGCCGGCCAGATCGAGCAGGTGATCGTCAACCTCGCGATCAACGCGCGCGACGCGATGCCGCAGGGAGGTCGTCTGTCCATCGAGACCGCCGACGTGGAACTGACCGAGCACGGCGTGGCGGGTGTGCCGATCCCGCCGGGCCGCTACGTCCGGCTCCGGGTGCGCGACACCGGGGTGGGAATGGACACGGGAACGCGCGCCCGCGTTTTCGAGCCGTTCTTCACCACCAAGGATCGGCATCGGGGCACGGGCCTCGGCCTCGCCACGGTCTACGGCATCGTCAAGCAGAGCGATGGGTACATCCTGGTGGACAGCGAGCCGGGCCGGGGGACGATCTTCACGGTATTCCTGCCCAGCATCGGCGTGGGACCGGTCTCGCCCCGCACGTCGCGGGCCATTCCCGCCATCAGTGGTTCGGAGACGGTGCTCCTCGCCGAAGACGAAGACGCCGTGCGCAAACTGGCACGACGAACCTTGGAGGCTCTGGGATACCGGGTCATGGACGCGCGGGGCGGTGCCGAGGCGCTGGCGCTCGCGCGTGAGACCGACGGGCCGATCGATCTGCTGCTCACGGACGTCGTGATGCCCGACATCAGCGGCAGTACGCTCGCCAAGGAGCTGCAGGCGCTGCGTCCCGGCGTCCCGGTGCTGTTCATGACCGGGTACACCGACGACGCCGCGGTCCGGCACGGCGCGGGCGAGGCCGCCGTCGCGCTGATTCAGAAGCCGTTCGAGCCCCAGAGTCTCGCGCGCAAGGTGCGCGAAGTGCTCGACGGCGCGGCGCGCGAAGCGGGGTGACCGGGGACGCTGATGGGTGGCGCGGGCCTCTTTCGCGCCGAGGTTTTGTTCACGTGTAGCGCGCGCTGGCCACCTGTCGTGCGCCCGCGTCACTTCGCATCCGGCGTGAAGCACGCCCGCGCGTCCCCGTCGCGCGAGATTCCCATCATTTGGGGGATATCGACCACGCCCCCATGTGCCACGAGGCACATGGGGGGGTGTGATTCTTGCACCGTGATGAGTGGATTCAGACCCAAATCAGGAGCCTCGCGGCCACTTCATCGTTAACGCGCCCCAGGCGGGCGCCCGGGACCCCACGTCATGCGACTTCGCGCCTTTCATCGCTGTGCCACACTCGCCACCGTCGTCCTGGTCGCCGCCAGCTGCGGCGACGAGCCCGTGCCCCTCGCGCCACGCGACGGCACCCTCTACGTCACGCCAACCGGACGCGTCACCACGAATCCCCCCGAGATCTTCGTCGGGGCCGGTGACATCGCGAGCTGCTCGAAGAACGACGACGAGCTGACGGCGCAGATTCTCGACACGGTTCCGGGCACCGTCTACCTCCTGGGCGACAATGTCTACCCCGATGGCACCGACAGCGAGTTCGCGAACTGCTACCACCCGACCTGGGGCCGGCACAAGGCCCGCACCAAGCCGTCGGCGGGCAACCACGACTACAACACGCCCGGCGCGAGCGGCTACTACAACTACTTCGGCGCGGCGGCGGGCGACCCGAGCGAAGGCTATTACAGCTACGACCTCGGCGCCTGGCACATCATCGTCCTCAACAGCAACATCTCGAAGTCGTCGTCGTCACCGCAGGTCCAGTGGCTCAACGCCGACCTGGCGGCGCACCCGAACCAGTGCAAGCTCGCCTACTTCCACCACCCCCTGTACTCGGCCACGGGCGGGTCGGGGTCCGGGGGCCGCACCTACAGCGGCGTCCGGGACCTCATCGAGGCGCTGTACGCGGGCGGGGTCGATGTCTACCTCGCCGGGCACCGCCACCACTACGAGCGGATGAGCCCGATGGCGCCGGACGGATCCTATGATCCGAACGGGATCCGCACGTTCATCGTGGGCTCGGGGGGCATCGGGGGCGGCGGCGTGTCCAACCAGCACCCGCTGACCGAGCTCGCCAACGGCGACACCCGCGGCGTGTTGAAGATGTACCTGTACGAAGACAGCTACGCCTGGCGGTTCATTCCGATTCAGGGGAAAACGTTCACCGACACGGGCAGCGTCGCGTGTCACACGGCGGGCGGCCCGCCTCCGCCTCCGGGCGGTGTCTCGGCGTCGCAGTCGATGGTGGATGCTTCGCCCGGCACCATCACTGCGAGCACGGGTTCGAACTCGTCCATCATTACGGTCACCGCACGCGACGGTAACGGCGACCCCGTCGAGGGCGTCACGGTCACGCTCGCGGCCACGGGATCGGGCAACACGATCACCCAGCCCGCAGCACCGACCGACGCCAACGGCGTCGCGACCGGCAGCATCAGCTCGACCGGCGCCGGGGCGAAGACCATCACCGCCACGGCAGACGGGGTCACGCTCAACGACGAGCCGACCGTGACCGTCACGCCCGGCCCGGTGTCGGCGGCCCGCTCGTCGGTGAGCGCCGACCCCACGTCCATCGTCGCCGGGGGCGGCTCGGCCACCATCACCGTCACGGTCCGCGACGCCTGGGACAACCCGATCGGCGGCTCGACGGTGACGCTCCAGGCGACGGGCGCCGGCAACACCCTCACGCAACCCGCGGCACCGACCGATGCGAGCGGAGTGGCGACCGGTTCGCTCTCCTCGTCCGCCACAGGCTCCAAAACCGTGTCGGCCACGGCGGGGAGCACGGCCCTCGACGAAACGGCCACGGTGACCGTAACCGACCAGCCACCCCCTTCGCCGCTCGGACACACGCTGCTCACCGTCGGCTACCACACGTCGAACCAGCGGACGTATACGACCGACGTGATCTCGCCGGCGCCGAACGCGCTCGTCACCGTGGCCGTCATGGGCCACCGCTCGAGCGGCACCGCGCCGCCTCCGACGATCACCGGCGGCGGGATGGCACAGTGGGACGTGGTCGCGACCGCCACGTTCGACAACGTGTCGAATCCGCGCAAGCGCGTCACGGTCTTCCGGGCCATGAGCGCGACACCGGGTAGCGGCCCGCTGACGATCGCGTTCGATGCCACGCAGTCCAACAGCCAGTGGATCGTGTCGCAGTGGACGGGGGTCGAGACCGGCGGGACCAACGGCTCCGGTGCGATCGGTCAGGTCGGCGCCGCCAACGGTGACGGCGTGGGCGGCCTGCTCGTCAACCTCGGAGCGTTCAGCAGTCCGATCAACCTGGCCTACGGCGTCTTCGGCGTCGAAAGCAGTTCTCCGGCCATCACTCCGGGCGCCGGATTCACCCTGATCGCCGAGCAGCCGTCGAACGAGGGCACGAAGAGCGATCTCATGGCCGAGTATGCGTCCAACGATCCCACGGTGGACGCCTCCTGGAACAGCCTCGACGGCGGTGGTGTGGCCGTCGAGATCCGCGCGACGGCGGGCAACCTGTCGCCCAGCGCCAGCTTCACACCGAGCTGCACCGACCTGAGCTGCGTGTTCACGAGCACCAGCTCCGATCCCGACGGAACCATCGTCTCGTCCGACTGGACGTTCGGGGACGGCAACACGGGCGCCGGCACGAGCGTGCCCCACACCTATTCGAGCGACGGCACCTACACCGTCGAGCTCACCGTGACCGACGACGCCGGCGCGAGCAGCTCGACCTCGCAGCAGGTGACGGTCGAGCAGCGGGTCGCGACGGCCCTCGCCTTCATCCAGCAGCCCACGAACACGGAAGCCGACGCGCCCATCACGCCCGCCGTTGAAATCGAGATTGTGGACCAATTCGGCGACCGCCTGACCACGGCGACCAACGACGTCACCGTCGCCATCGGCACCAATCCGGCCGGGGGCTCGCTGTCGGGCACCAAGACCATGGCCGCGTCGGGCGGTGTGGCGACGTTCGCCGGCCTGAGCATCGACCAGATCGCCACCGGCTACACGCTCGTCGCCTCGTCCAGCGGCCTGACCGGCGCTACCTCCACCGCGTTCGACGTCACCGGCCCCGCGCCCTCCCCGGGCCTGTCCGAGGTCGCCGCCGCGCCGGGCACCATCGCGGCGGGAGGCACCGGATCGACCATCACCGTGACCGCGCGGGACGGCAGCGGCAATCCGATCGCCGGCGCGACGGTCATGCTCTCGGCCACCGGCAGCGGGAACACTCTCACGCAGCCGACCGGCCCGACCAACGCCGGCGGCGTCGCCACGGGCTCGCTCACGTCCACCGTGGCTGGTGCGAAGGTCGTCTCCGCGACGATCAACGGCGTCGGCGTCACCGAAACGGCCACGGTCACCGTGATTCCCGGGCCGCCGTCCGGCAGCGCGTCGACGGTGGAGGCCGATCCCGGCACGATCACGGTCACCAGCGGCTCGGCCACGATCACGGTGACCGTGACGGACGACTACGGCAATCCGGTCGCCGGCGCGACGGTGATCCTCGACGCCACCGGCACCGGCAACACACTCACGCAGCCCGGGCCCACGGGTGCGGACGGCGTAACGACCGGCGCGCTGAGCTCGAGCGTGCCCGAGACGAAGACGGTGTCCGCGAGCGCGAACGGCACCCCGATCGCCGGGACGGTCGACGTCGAAGTCACCGATCAGCCTCCAGCGGTGCCGATCACCCACACCCTGCTCACGGTCGGCTACCACACGACCAACGGGAAGGTGTACACGACCGAGGCAATCTCGCCGGCACCCAACACGCTCATCACGATCGCGGTGCTGGGACATCGCTCCTACGGCGCCAATGCGCCCCCCGAGATCACGGGCGGCGGTATGAGCGCGTGGGATGTCGTGCACACCGTGGTCTTCGATCCGGAGAGCGATGGGCGCAAACGCGCCACCATCTACCGGGCCATGAGCCCGGCGCCGGGCAGCGGGCCGCTCACGATCACATTCGAGAGCAGCGTGTCGAACACGCAGTGGATCGTGTCGCAGTGGAACGGCGTCGCGACGGGCGGGACGAACGGCTCGGGCGCCATCGGCCTGATCGGCGCGGCGAGCGGTGACGGCGTGAACGGCCTGACGGTCGATCTGGGCGCGTTCGCCAATCCGGCGAACGTGGCCTACGGCGTCTTCGGCGCGGGCACCAACCAGCCCGAGCTGACGCCCGGTGCGGGCTTCACCCTGATCGCGCAGCAGCCCTCGATGGAAGGCACGCCTGCAGACCTGCTGGCCGAGTGGGCGGTCGACCGTCCGGCGATCACGGCGACGTGGAGCAACCTCCCGGCCGGCGCCCTGGGCGTCGAGATCAGGGCCGCGTCCGGACCCTGAGCGGGGCGGCGGAGCGCCCGCCGCTCACAGCCCCGCCCCATCTCCTCCGCCGCCCGTCCCGGCGCCCACCGCGTCGGGACGCGGCAGCGGCGGGTCGAGCGCGAAGCCGAACAGCTGCGGATTCTCCCCGATCGCCGCCGCCGACACCACGGCGAACACGTAGTTGCGGGTCTCGCTGGGGATCTGGTCCCCGTAGCGCGTGAGCACCTTCCAGAAATTCCGTTCGCGGGGCGATGCCGGCAGCGACCGGATGAGCCGCAGCACGTTGGTCTGGCCCCAGTTGTACGACGCGGCGACGAGGAGCCCGGAGGCCTGCGCATCCGTGGTGTAGAGATCGCGCAGGTACTTGGCGGCGGCCCGCGTCGACTTCTCGAAGTCATGGCGCTCGTCCAGCGGATCGGGCCGCCGCTGGCCCACGAGGGGACCGGTCTTGAGGCCGTACTCACGGGCAGTCCCGGGAATCAGCTGCCACATGCCCTTGGCGAACCCGAACCGCGTGGGCGGGCCGACCGCATCGATCTTCAGACTGCTTTCCTGGAGCGCCAGGTAGAAGAAATCCGGCGGCATGTCCTGCTCCAGCAGCAGGGAGGCTACCCGCGCTCCGTACGCGAATTGCTCCGCCCGGAGGAACGCCTCCTCGAGACGCGTGCTCCGCTTCCAGCGATCCACGTACCGCAGCACCTCGTTCACGAATTCCCGCGGTACGTTGACCTCGGACTCGCCGAAGCGGTGCACGACCCGGTAGATGACCTGGATTCGCTCGGAGGTACCCGGCCCGTACACGCCGAGGTCTTCGAGGTAGTCCTGGTACTGGCGGCTGAGCGCCTCGCGTCGCTCGCGGAAGACCCGGCGCTCCGTGCTGTCGGCCTGGAGGCGCGACACCTCCAGCTCCAGCGCTTTCATGGCGTAGAACAGGTCGGCCGCGGCGGCGCGCGTGCGCTCGACCCGCTGGTGCTGCACGTAGCCATACGCCCCGGCGCCCGCCCCCGCCAAGCCGAGGATGACCAGCGCCACCCAGTACTTCTTGCGGCGCTGGCGGACGACGTGCCGCACCGCGGCGGTATGCCGGCTCATGACGGCGGGCGGACGCCGCGAGAAGTAGCGCTCGACGATCGCGCTCTTCGTGGGCTCGACGGTCACCGTCTGATCCACGGGCGGGCTCGCGCCCTCGGGCGTCAGCACGATGGCGGGGCCTTCGAATCCGAGTCGGACGAGCAGCGTGGAGGTGAGCGGGACGCGCTCGACGCGCTGCCCCGCTACGATCGTTCCGTTGGTGCTCCCCAGATCGCGGACCCACCAGCGGGCGCCGTCGTACGCCACCTCGACGTGCTGCTGGCTGACGACTTCGTGCTGCAGGACCAGGTCGTTCTCCGGGCCGCGGCCGATCGTGAACCGCTGCACGAATCTCGCGACGCCATCTTCGCCGGGAACCCGGACCAAGACGGCGGGAGCGAGCGGGGGGGAGAACTTCGTGGGCATCTCAGATCGCGCCTCGAGCGGAGGCAAAGATGTCAGCCGGGCACGCGAAGCGCGAGTCCCGTTCGTGCCGGCACAGGCGCCCGCGCCTCCCTTGACCCCGCACGGGAGAGGGCTCTATTGGATGGG
>JBFGDF010000110.1:0-10361 GCA_041580775.1 Gemmatimonadales bacterium | reverse complement strand
GGGAAGGGCGGGGCGGAGGTTCCCATCGACCGCACCGCCAAGCTGTACATCGGCGGGAAACAGGCCCGACCGGATGGCGGGTACAGCCTTACGGTGCGTGCGCCCGACGGGACGGTGGTGGGCGAGGTCGCCCGCGGCAACCGCAAGGACGTCAGGAATGCCGTCGAGGCGGCGCACAAGGCAGCCGGCTGGGCGCGGGCGACGGCGCACACGCGGGCCCAGGTGCTCTACTACGTGGGGGAGAACCTCGCCGCGCGCGCCGCCGAGTTCGCTCAGCGGCTCGAGCGCACGGGGGGGTTGTCGGCCAGCGCGGCGGCGGGCGAAGTGGAGCTGTGCGTGCGGCGGCTGTTCACCTATGCGGCGTGGGCGGACAAGTGGGACGGGCGCGTCCATCACACGCCGTTCCGCAACGTGACGCTCGCCATGCCCGAGCCCATCGGCGTCATGGCGATCGTGTGTCCCGCGCAGCCGAGCCTGCTGGGGCTCGTGTCGCTCGTGGCCCCGGCCGTCGCGATGGGGAATACCACGGTGGTCGTGCCGTCGGACGCGCACCCGCTCGCGGCGACCGATTTCTACCAGGTGCTGGACACGTCGGACGTGCCAGGCGGGGTCGTCAACATCGTCACGGGCGCGCGTGACGAGCTGGCGGAGGTGCTCGCGGGGCACGACGACGTGGACGCGATCTGGTACGACGGCCCGGCCGAGGGGTGTGGGCTGGTGGAGCGCCTGTCGGCGGGCAACATGAAGCGCACCTGGGTGAGCGACGGTGCGGTGCGCGATTGGGCCGATCCGGCGCAGGGCGCTGGGGAGGAGTTCCTGCGCGAGGCGACGCAGGTCAAGAACATCTGGGTTCCCTACGGGGAGTGATTGCAGGGCGTGCACGTGCAGCGTGAAACGTGAAGCGATTACGCCACGAGCCACGCCAGCGCGGTGAGCACGACCGCGGTCACGGCAGCCCACGCGTGCACGCGGCCCGCCTGCCGGCGTAGCCGCTCCCGCTCTGCCCGGTCGAGAATCGCTTCCTCTCCCGCATCCAGGTTGCGCCGCCCGCGCGCGGCGAGCCACACGCAGGTCTGCTGCTGGGCCTCGAAGTAGCCGATCGCACCGCCCCAAAACAGCGGCCCGGCCACGAGCGCCATCCCGCGCGGCAGGTCGAGTGCCACCACGAGTGCTACGACGGCTACGCCCGCCGCGGCCGCGAGCATGCCGAGCCGCCACCGGAGCGAGCGTTGCCGCGGGCCGATGTTGCAGGCCCCGCCGGCGGGAGGGTCGACCGTCTGCATGACTGGAAGCTCGCCCCGTGCGGCGGCCGGGTTCAACCCGGGTGTCGTTGCGCGGCCGCCTGGGGTGTGGCGAGCGTGAAGGTGGTGCGGGCGTGCAGGAAACTGTCTTCGTCGCCAAGGAGGAACAACTCGGTGAGCAGTGCGTACGGGTCCACGTCCCGCACGTAGAGCCGCGGAGCGGTCACATCGGCTGGGATGTCGAAGACGATGCGGGTGAGGAAGGCCTGGCCGGGGGCGATGGGCCGGTCCGGCAGTCCGATCTCCGCGCCGGGGTCCACCGCCAGGGCGCGTTCGGCCACTTCGACCCGGGTCAGGCGGCGGCCGTCCTCCCCGCGCACCACGGCGGACAGCCGGCCCGTGTGCATCACCGCCCGCCGGGCGTCGCTCGCGAAGCGCAGCGTCACGACGTAGAAGCGTCCGGTCGGGCGCAGCTCCCCGATGGACTGGCGCACGGCCACGCCCTCGAGTGTCACCAGGCGATGGCAATCCAGGTACAACCCACAAAAATACTTGGGCGTGCCGGGGCCGAGGACGCGCTCGCGGCTGGCGAGCGAGACGCCGATCACGGCCAACAGGTAGAGGCCCACGGCGAGCGCCGCGAGCGCGAGCAGCGGGTGGCGGGCGAGCGAGCGAGGCATGGGGCGCTCCGCGAGCAGCGGGGAGCGGATGAACATAAAGGACTTTGTACTACAAAGTCAAGTTCTCGGGATGCTTCGCCCGACTCCTGCTCCGCTGCCGTGGCGTCGGCGGTGCCGTCCGCCCAACAGCCAGTCGAGGGCGCGGCCCGGGAGGATGTGCGCGAGGAGCACACCCAGCCGCGCATCCCACCCCACCCGGTACCGCGTGCGCGGGCGCGCGCTGGTCAGGGCCCGGGAGACGACCACCGCCACCGCCTCGGGTGGCAGCGCGCGCGCGGGCACCTCGACCTGCTTGATCCGGGCCAGCACTGACGCATAGAGCCCGTGTGACGCGGGCGGGAGTTGCTCGGCTAACCGGCGGGCGCGCTCGCGCGACCGGGTCCAGATCGGCGTGCGGATGGAGCCCGGCTGCACGACGATGACCGTGACACCGGTGGGTGCCAGCTCCCGTCGCAGGGCGTCCGACATCGCCTCCAGCGCGAACTTGGAGGCCGCGTAGGCGCCGGTGAAAGGGGTCACGATCCGGCCGTTCACGGACGTGACGTTGACGATCCGGCCCCGGGCGCGTCGGAGCAGCGGCAGACAGGCCTGCGTGAGGGCGAGCGGCCCAAATGTGTTCACCTCGAACTGCTCGCGCAGCGCGGCGTCGGGCAGCACCTCCAGCGGCCCGGCCACGGCGATCCCCGCATTGTTGACCAGCGCGAACAGGCCGTCGTCACCGGTCGCTGCGCCGACGGCGGTCGCGGCCGCCGCGACCTGCGCCGGGTCGGTGACATCGAGCAGGAGCGGCACGATGCGATCGGGCGCCTGACTCGCCAGCACGGACCCGACGGTCGCATCACGGACTCCGGCGAAGACCAGGGCTCCCCGTCCTGCGAGATCCAGCACGCAGGCGCGCCCGATGCCCGTGCTCGCGCCGGTGACGAGCACGGCGCGGTTCAGGAGCGCGGGCACGAGCCGCCTCGGAGCGGTGCACGCGATGACGGAGGTCGGGAGGGCACGAAACCGGGGTCGGCGTGACGGCGTAGGGCAATCATCATTCCCGGGAGCCGACCATGATTCTGTATCGCACGCTGGCACTCCTGCCGCTCGCCGGTCTCTTGGGGAGCGCAGCCCCTGCCGCCGGGCAGGCCGCGACGTCGGTCGACTCGCTGGCGTTGGCGCGGCAGTACACGCGCTGGCTGTACGCAGGCCAGGCGGAGAGTCTGGTCGTGCATCTGTCCGATCGGGCCAAGACCGGGGAGTTCGGCCGCCTGGATTTCTGGGCGCGGAGTCGGGACATGATTGTCGAGCGGGCCGGTCTGGAGTTCGCGGTGCTCGACGAGACGTGGAAACTCCGCAACGGACGGTGGCAGTACTGGCGGACGGCGCAGTTCAGCTCCATGAACGAGCCGTTGCTGGTGCGATGGGTGCTGGACGCGACCGGCCGTATCGACGGGCTGGGCCTGGGGCCACTGAGCCAGGCGCCGCCGACCGACAAGTGATCCGTGGCCGGGCCGGTGTCTCCGGTCGCTCAGGGCTGGAGGGACTGCTCGTAGGCTTCGAGGCGCTCGGCGAGGTTGCGCGGTCGGGTGGCGAGGAGTCCGCCGGTGAGCGACACGTACACCGTTACCGTGCGAACCCCCGGGAGCGCCGAACGGTAGGTGATGACCCAGGCGCGCGGCGTGCCCGGCAGCTCCGGCACGCCCCGATAGGCGAGCTGCATCCGCCGTTCGGAGACCGGCGGTTTCTGACCCAGGAGTTTCCCGGCGGTGGCCCGGGCGCCCGCGTACGACGCGGCGATCCCCACACCGCCGACGACGAGTAGGAAGAACAGCCAGCGCAGCAGCTTGCCGAAGAATCGTTGCACGGGTCTCTCGCGTGTGTGCTCGTGAATCCCGGTGCCGATCGTCCCGTCGGGCCGTCGGAGCTGGCCGCCCGCTCACTTTCGTGCCCCCGCCGGGCGGGCGCGGGCGGGCGTTGCCGCGAGATGGACGACAGCGTCGCCGCGGTGCACGAGCGGGTGCTCCGTGAGCCCGAGCACGATCCCGCGCACGTGCGCGCGGACCGGTGTCGGCTCTTCGCCGAAGGCGTCGGCGATCGTCCCCAGGACCTGATGCCGTGCGACCGTCTCGCCCAGCCGGACGTCGAGCCGCAAGATACCACTCTGGGTGGCCCGCACCCAGCGGGTCTTCTCAATCCGCCGCCGGGTGGCGCTCGGGGGTCCCGCCTGCGGCGCGATCATCTTCAGTGCGGCCAGGACCCGGAGCACGCCCTCCACGCCCTGGTCCACGGCGTCGGCATTGAAGCGCCGTGCCTCGCCGGCCTCGTACACAATGCACGGAATCCCGAGCCGGCCCGCCGCCTGCCGCAGCGAGCCGTCCCGGGGGTGGTTGTGCACGGTCAGCGACGTGCCGAAGGCCTCGGCCAGCGCGCGCACGGCCGGCGTGCCCAGGTCCGCGCGCACGTGCGGGAGGTTCGTGCGGTCATCCGACCCGGTATGCAGGTCGATGCCGTGGGTGCATTGGCCGACGATTTCCGTCATGAATAGGTGCGCCACGCGCGCGGCCAGCGATCCGGTGGGCGAGCCGGGGAAACTGCGGTTCAGATCGCGGCGGTCCGGGAGATAACGCGACTCGGCGACGAACCCGAACACATTGACGATCGGGACGGCGACCACGGTGCCGCGGAGCCGCGCCGGGTCGAGGCGCTGGAGCACTTCGCGGATGATCTCGACGCCATTGATCTCGTCGCCGTGGAGGGCCGCATCGAGCCACAGACGGGGGCCGGGGGACCGGCCGTGGAGGACCCGCACCGGCAACGACAGGAACGTGCCCGCCGGGAGCCGCGCGATGGGGACTTCGATGCGGCGGACCTGGCCGCGCCGCACGGTGATTCCGCCGATCCGAAGCGCGCGACCCACGTCAGCCCTTGACCCGGTCCTTGGTCTTGTGGGGCGCGGCGTTGTTCTCGATGAACTCGATGATCTTGCCGGCCACGTCCACGCCCGTGGCCTTCTCGATGCCCTCGAGCCCCGGGGACGAGTTCACTTCCATCACGACCGGTCCGTGATTCGAGCGCAGCATGTCCACCCCGGCCACGTTGAGCCCCATGGCCTTGGCGGACCGCACCGCCGTGCTGCGTTCCTCGGGGGTCAGCTTGATGGCCTCGGCCGCTCCTCCCCGGTGGAGGTTGGAGCGGAACTCGCCCGCCGCGGCCTGGCGGCGCATGGCTGCGACCACGCGGCCGTTGATCACGAAGGCACGGATGTCCATCCCCTTCGCTTCCCGGATGAATTCCTGCACCAGGATGTTGGCGGACAGGCCGCGGAACGCCTCGATCACCGACTCCGCGGCTTTTCGCGTCTCGGCGAGCACGACGCCGATGCCCTGCGTTCCCTCGAGGAGCTTCACCACGAGCGGCGCGCCACCGGCAATGTCGATCACGCCGTCCACGTCCTTGGTCGAGTGCGCGAACCCCGTGACCGGGAGGCCGATGCCCTGGCGGGCAAGGAGCTGCAGCGACCGCAGCTTGTCGCGGGATCGGGAGATCCCCTGCGATTCGTTGACGGAGAAGATCCCCTGCATCTCGAATTGCCGGACGACCGCGGTGCCGTAGAACGTCCGTGACGCGCCGATACGGGGAATCACCGCCGCGATGCCCACCAGCGGCTCCCCGCGGAACATGACGGCGGGCTTGTGGGACGTGATGTTCATGTAGCAGCGCAGGTAGTCGACGACCAGCATGTCATGCCCGCGCGCGGTGCCGGCTTCCACCAGCCGGTGCGTCGAGTAGAGCGACGCCTTGCGGGAGAGCACCGCGATCTTCATCGGCTTGCCTTCGCGCTTCGTCATTCCTCTTCTCCATCGCTGAGCCTGCTGCGCTCCCGCCAGCGGCGGTCGCCGGTGGGGTGCGGCGCTACGTACGAGCGCGCCGGATCGACCACGGCACGGCCCCGGAGGGCTTCGCGCCCGATCAGCATGCGAAACCGCATCATCTCGCGGCTCGCGAGCGTGAGATCGATGTCCCAGGCACGGCCCTCGACCTCGAGCTTGGTGCGGATCACCAGTCGCAGCTCCTCGTGACCCGACGAGGCCCGGACCATCCGCTCGTCATGGATGCGGGTCTCGGCCTCGACGACGCGCTCAGGGGTGTCCGGGTCGGGATCGACCGCGAACCGGACCCACCGGCGCCCCCCGCGCTCGAACGGCTCGAGGCGCACCACGTGGAGCGCCGAGGAGCGGGCGCCAGTATCCAGCTTGGCCCGCAGGGCCGGGATCCCGAGCGCGGGGAGGCGGACCCACTCGCGCCAGCCGAGCGCGAGCGGCGTCGGAGAGGTGTCGTGACTGTCCAAAGAGCCGACCCTCGGTGTCGGTACGGTGTGCGGCTGCGGGTGGCGTGCTGGACCGCATCGACGCGGGCGTCTAACTTCGACGAATCGTGTCCCCTTCTAATGTACACGGATCGCCCGTGCTTCTCGACCGGCTCCGGTCCGCGGCGCCGCTCGTGGCGGTCGAACTGCGTCCGCCGCGGGCCGGCCTGGCCAGCGCCGACGCAATGGACACGTGGATCGACATGGCGCACGAGGTACGGCGCATCGCCCGGCACGACACGGTGCTGTTCCTCACCGACAACGCGGTGGGCGCGGCGGAGGAGGAGAATCTCCGGCATCTCGCCGCGAACCTCGCCGGCGAGATCCGTCCCGAGCAGGTCGTGCCGTTTCTGACGTCCAAGCACAGTCTCGACTATTGCGTGCTCTACGCCGCCCGGGCCGCCGCACAGGGCTACCGCGCCCTGACCGTGCTCGGTGGCGACCGACGGGGGGCCCCGCGCTGCGTCACCCACGCGTACGAGTTACGGCAGGTGCTGGCCACCCGCGTGCCGGGCCTCGAGCTCGGAGGCTGGGCCAACCCCCATCGCGACCCGGAGCGGCAGGTGGACTTCCTGCTCGACCGAGCCTTCACGGCGTCGTTCTACCTCACCCAGATCGTCTCGCACTACGACCTGCCGGCCGTCGAGCGGTTTCTGGGGGAGGCGCACCGTCGTGGCGTCACGACCCCGGGGGTCTTTGGCGTGTTCCTCTACCGCAGCGCCAATCCACGCACGCTCGAACGGCTGGCGGAATTCCTGCCGGTGCCCTCCGAGGGGCTCGCCCGCGATTTCGCCGCCGGCCGGAGCGCCGAGGCCATCTGTGCCGAGACGATCCGTCGTTTGCGGACCATCGGCGTCACGCGCGTGTACGTGAGCAACTTGGGGGTGCGGGGGGCGGCGGAACGGTACCACAAGCTGCTGACGGAGCTAGGGGAGAAGTGAGGGCTGGAAGGGACGTGTGAAAAGTGAAAACTGGCAAGTGACGGATTGCCGGCTTTTCGTTTTCACTTTTCAGTTTTCGCTTTTTCACACGTTTCACGCCTCCAACACCGCCAAGGCCGCGTCCACCCGTCCCTGGGGTGTCGCGACCTGGATGCCCTGCACCAGTGGCCGCACCGCTGCCAGGACTTCGCGGGCGATCTGCACCCCCTCGGCGGCCGCGGCCGCCTCCCCGCGACTCTGGGCCCGCCGCATCCGCTCGATCACCGCCGGGGGGACGGAGACCCCGGGCACCTCGTTGGCGAGGAACTCGGCGTTCCGCAGGGACAGCAGCGGCCAGACCGCGGCGAGCACCGGAATCCGGAACTCGCGGGTCTGCTCCAGGAACGCCGCCAGCTGCGCCGGATCGAACACGGGTTGGGTGACGGCGAACTCGGCGCCCGCGTCCACCTTCCAGTAGAAGCGGCGGATCTCCCGCTCGCGGTCGATGGCGCTGTGGTTCACACCCACGCCCACCACGAACCGGGTGGGCTCGCCGATCGGGTTGCCGCCGGGGTCGAGGCCGTGGTTCAGCCGGTAGACCAGGTTGGTGAGGCCGATGCTGTCGATATCGAAGACGGCGGTGGTGTCGGGATAGGGGCCCAGGTCGGGGGCGTCGCCGGTGACGAGCAACAGGTTGCGCAGCCCGAGGGCCGCGGCGCCGAGGATGTCGCTCATCATGCCGAGCATGTTGCGGTCGCGGCAGGTGTAATGGGTGACCGTCTCGAGGCCGACTTCGCGCTCGATGAGGAGTGCGGAGGGGATTACACCCATGCGGCTCTGCGCGCGCGGCGTGTCGAGCAGGTTCACGGTGCGGACGCCGGCGGCCTGCACGCGGCGGGCGGCGTCGAGCAGGGTGTCCGGCCGCCATCCGCGGGGGGGAAGCAGCTCCACGGAGGTGAGAAACCGCCCGGCGGCGAGCCCGGCCCCCCAGGCAGACCGTTCGGCGAGGGACGTGGCGGCGACGCCGGCGGGGGCGGCGACGTCGGCCCGCGCGACGACGCGTTGGACCCGCCGCGGCTGCAGCGTGGCGACCTGATCGCGCAGCTTCGTGATGTGTTCCGGGGTCGTCCCGCAACAGCCCCCAATGAACCGCGCGCCGCCCTCGATGAGGCGCCGCGCGTAGCGGGCCATGTAGTCGGGGCTGGCGAGGTAGATCTTCCGATCCCCCACGTCGCGGGGCAGGCCGGCGTTGGGCTGGGCCGACAGGGGCCGATCGGTGACCGCGGCCATGCGCTCGATCGCGTCCAGCATCCCGGCCGGCCCGACGGCGCAGTTGAGTCCGACGATGTCGGCACCGTACTCCGTGAGGCGTCGGGCGATGGTCTCGACGTCGGTGCCGTACGCTGTCGTGCCGCTCTCGGTCACGGTCATCTGGGCGATCACGGGCAGGGGGCTGCGGGCCCGCACCGCGCGGAGCGCCGCGTGCAGCTCGTCGAGGTCGGAGAACGTCTCCAGCACGAAACCGTCGACGTCGCCGGCGAGGAGCCCGTCCACCTGCCGGCCGAAGAACGCTTCGGCCTCGTCGCGTGCCGTCGGCCCGAACGGCTCGATGCGGATGCCGAGGGGGCCCATCGCGCCCACGACCGTCAGCTGCGCGCCGGCCACCTCGCGGGCGAGGCGCGCCGCCGCCGCATTCAGGGTCTCGGTTTCCGCCTCCAGTCCGTAGCTGGACAGCTTCACCGGGTTGGCGCCGAAGGTGTTGGTCTCCAGCACGTCGGCGCCGGCCCGGGCGTACGCGGTGTGGATCTCGCGCACCAGATCGGGTTGCGTGAGGTTCAGCTCATCATAGCAGACGTGCACGAACACCCCGCCGGCATAGAGCATGGTGCCCATCGCGCCGTCGAGCACATGAACGCGGCCGTCGGCGATGCGCTCGGCTAGCGACCGACTCACAGGTCCCCCGCCGGATCGTAGGCGAGGTTCGGCGCCAGCCAGCGCTCCGCGTCGGCGAGCGGGCGACCCGTCCGCCGCGCGTAGTCCTCGACCTGGTCGCGCCCGATCCGCCCGACGCCAAAGTAGTGCGCGTCCGGATGCGCGAGATACCAGCCGCTCACCGCGGCGGTGGGCAGCATCGCGCAGGACTCCGTGAGAGTGATTCCGGTGACCCGCGGCACGTCGAGCAGGTCGAAGAGCACACGCTTCGCGGTGTGGTCCGGGCAGGCCGGGTAGCCCGGCGCGGGCCGGATGCCCCGATACCGCTCCGCGATCAACCCTTCGTTGCCGAGCCCCTCGTCGGCGGCGTACCCCCAGAGCTCCACCCGCACCCGCTGGTGCAGGCGCTCCGCCAGCGCCTCGGCCAGCCGGTCGGCCAGCGCCTTGGCCAGGATGCTCTGATAGTCATCCTGCGCGCGCTCGAACTCCGCGCACAGCGCGTCGAGCCCGTGGCCGGTCGTGACCGCGAAGGCCCCCACGTAGTCGCGTTTTCCGCAGGTCGCAGGTGCGACGAAATCAGTGAGACACAGGTTGGGCCGACCCGGCGGCTTCTCGAACTGCTGGCGCAGTCCGTGGACGACGGCGCGCACCGCCGCCCCGTCGCCGTCGGCGTACAGCTCGATGTCGTCCCCCACGGCGTTGGCCGGGAACAGTCCGCACACGGCGCGCGCCGTGAGCAGCCCCTCCTGGATGATGCGGTCGAGCAGGCGTTCGGCGTCCGCGAGCAGCAGCCGCGCCTGCTCGCCGACGGTCGAATCGCGCAGGATGGCGGGGTACGTGCCGCTCAGCTCCCACGTGCGGAAGAACGGGCTCCAGTCGATGTAGGGACGAAGCTCCGCCAGCGGGTAGTCGTCCCATACGTGGACGCCCGGGCGCCGCGGGGCCGGGGGGTCGTACGCCTCCCAGTCGAGCGCCGCATGCCGCAGCCGCGCCTCCGTGAGCGGGAGCAGGACCTTCGCCGCGTCCCGATCCCCGTGGCGCGCGCGGATCCGGTCGTATTCCCCGCGCAGGTCCTCCAGGAACGGGCCGCGCCGGGCCGAGGCCAGCAGCGTGCTGAGGACGCCGACCGAGCGGGAGGCATCGAGCACGTGGACCGTCGGTCCGGCGTACGCGGGAGCGACCTTCACTGCCGTGTGGGCACGGGAGGTCGTCGCGCCCCCGATGAGCAGCGGCACCT
>JBFGDF010000109.1:0-10576 GCA_041580775.1 Gemmatimonadales bacterium | reverse complement strand
GAGCTGCTCGCGGCGCTGCAGGTCGGCGAGGCGGGCCAGCTCCCCCTGCGGCAGCTTCAGGAAGCTGTCCATCCGGTCGTAGATGTCCGTCCGGCTGGGCGCCGGGGGCGCCTTCTTCCGGGTCAGGAGCTGCGAGATGTAAGACTCGGTGACGCGGGCGGCCCGGGCCAGATCCCGCTGCTCCAACCCCAGCTCCTCCAGCCGCTGCCGGATCACCATCGGAACGTCCACGCGATCATCTCCTTGCCGGCTGGGCTCGTGGTGGACCCATCGAGGTCGCACAAGACAGCCGGACAATCTAGCCAATGCACTTGACCAGTCAAGTAAACCGCTATACAGTAATGGATACTGAACCCTGCGCAGTTAACTACGGCCGGAGCGTCACCATGCGGGAAATCCATTGCTACAACTGCGGCGGGTTCATCGATGACCCCAGCTCAACCTCGTATCGCGCGGCGACCAGTACCAACGACCCCTCCCGCGCGGCGGTACCCAACAGCGCCCTCTGTACCTGCAAGCCTCCCGTGGTCCGCGCGGATCCGAGGCGGCCGTCTTCGCCGCGACTCAACTGAGTCCAGTGCCCCGAGCGGAGAGCGACTCCTGATGCCCCCCGTCACGCTCCAGCGCTTCGTCAAGGAGCTGGATCAGCTGAAGCGCGAGCTGGATGCGGGAACGCTCCAGGCGGAGGACTATGGCGCCCGGCTCGCCCAGATCATCCGACGGCTCCGTGAGCGCGGCCTGGACGCGGATCGCGCGGATGCCACGGCGGCCCTGGCTGACGCGGTGACGCGAGGAGTCATCACACCTCCGGTGGAGGCGCACATCCATCACCGGCTCGGGCTGGAGTGATCTGAGTGCGGGCTCGCGCCGTCTTGGCGTCGTAACCTCGCACGCGATGGGCCCGCCGCTCGGATCTCCGGGCGGTGCGGCCTGTTGACCGTGGCGCGGCGCGGAGAACGTTGTAGGTTTACGGGTGTTCGTCCCCTATGTGCCACCTGCAACCGAGGAGGTGATCCAGTGTCTCATGACCCAAGGCAGGCGCGGATCGCCGTTCGCCGGTAGGGCGACGTAGCCGCTGGTCGACCGACGCGTTCCGCGCCGATCGGTCATGCTGTACCGGGGTCCGGTGCGCCAGGGGGCGTGCCGGACCCCGCGCCGTTCCACCCGCCGCCGCTTCGACCCCGTGTTGACCTGGACCCGCAGTTTGCTTGCCGTGCCCGACACCCACCCTGCGACCTACTGCGTGGGCGCCCCGTGATCCGCAATCCAGCGCCAGCGGTTGGACGCGTCGCGCATCAGGACGTCGGTCCAGCGCTCGGTGATCGTCTTCTCTTCGTTCGTCGCCTTGTTGCGAATGGTCGTGGTCGCGACATACAGCGCGATCGCCGTGTTGCCGTACACCCTGATGCTGACAGGCTGGAGCTGCAGGAACACGATGTCTTCGGTCGCAAGACTCCGGGCAAACGTCGCCCGCCGGTCGGCCTTGCTGGTAGGCTGCTGCAGCGCATTGGCCGTGCCCCAGCCCATGAAGTCCTCGTGAAAACACGCCATGTTCACTTCCAGCTCCCTCGCCTCCCAACACGCCTTCTCGAACGCCCACACCTCCTGTTGGGCGGCTGACCACTGCTGGGCCAGGGCCGTGGCCGGCAACGTCAAGCCGACCAGCGCGATGATCGTGGGTGAGATGCGCATGACTCCTCCCTCGCAAGGATAGGTCTTCCCGTGAGCGACGCGTTGCCAGGAACACGGAGAAGATGCGCGGCGGGCCCGCCTCCGCCAGGGACGGGTGGCGTCGGTCAGCAGCCGCTACACTACGAGCGGGCGCGGCTGGTGGACAATGCGGCCGCGCCCTTCTTTCCGCTGGCGCCCCACTCACCACGCGGTAGATTCCCGCCACACCCCCGCGCCGGAGCCACGTCATGCGTCCGATTCTCGCGAGTCTCGCCCTCGCGGCGCTCGCCGCCGCCGCGTGCAGTAGCAGCGACGAGCAGCTGAGCTTCGGCACGATGGCGGGCACCTGGGAGCTCGCCGAATTCCGCTACATCGACCTGGCCGACGCCAACAACACGTTCGACGTCGTGCCGCAGCTGGCCTCCTTCGGGATCGTCGTCCGCATCGAGCTCCGGGCTGACGGCATGGTGATTTTCATGCAGAACGGGCTCGCCATCGATACCAGCGTCGCTACCCTGCAGGGCGACGTCGTGACCCTGAACACGGGCGGAGACCAGGACGTGTGGCGCGTCACGCTGAGCGGCGCCACGATGACCTGGGACAGCCAATTCCCGGAGACGTTCGACTTCGGTACCGACGGCACCGACGAGGCCGCGCGGATCCGCGCCCGCTGGACTCGCCCGTGAGATCGTAGCCGCCGCGCGCGGTTCCCGGGGGGCGACAGCGGGGCCCCCCCGGGGATCGCGAGTGTCGTGCTACGGTATCTCGGTGTTCCTCCCCGCTCCTCCCACGGGGTACTGCCCCGCCGTGATCAGGCCGCCCAGCCCGTCGACGATGTAGTTCGCCAACGCCTGCTGGTAGGTCACGCCGAGCGTCGTGAACGCAGCGCCGCGGTACGGATACTCGTCGCCGCCGCGCGCGAGGAAGTCGATGGTGGCGACCGTCACGTCGGAACCCGCGACGACGCTGCCCGCCGATACGAGCGCCGTCCCGTCCGCCAGGACGACCTCCCGCACGCGGGTGCCCGGCGTCGCCACGGTGCCGTCCGGATTGAGCACCTGAGCCGTGCCGGACGCGGACCACACCATCGAGAATCCCGCGATCTGCGCGAACCGGCCCGTACCGCCGGGAGTGTCGCCGGGTTGCGTGCGCGACACCGCGTTTTCCAGGATCTCCTTGAACTGGGACCGGGGAATGTCCGGCAGCACGGTAACGAAGTTGGCGAACGGGACCATGCTGAACGTGGTCAGCTCGGTGATGTCGCCGGCGGGGATCTCCGAATCGTTGCGGATCCCGCCGCCGTTCTGCAGCGCCACGTCGGGCGTCGGCACACCGAACGAAGCGGCGAGCGCCTGCGCCTGCCACAGCAGCGCGTCCGCGATCAGGTTCCCCTCGTTGGTCTCCATCGACCGCACCGCGCTGCGGCGCCCGTCGAGCACGACCTCGGAGGTGCCGATGACGTTCGTGGCCAGGGCGTCGAGTGCCGCCGCGACCGGATCCACCACCCGCGCCTGAATTTCGGGGTGGGGGAGTACGGCATCGGGATTGGCTCCGCCCGCGACGCGCACCGGCCCGCTGATGTCGTCGGTCGCGATGACGTTACCGGCCCGGTCGAACCCCACGACGAGGCGGCCGACGTATCCGTAACTGCCTTCCGTGGTCACCACGGGGACCGCGGTGCCGTCGATGTCGGTCGCGACGAGCGGATAGGGTCCGAACGGCGCGCCGCTGCTCGGGAGCAGCAGGTCGCCGGGGTTGGCGAGCAGCTCGTCGCCGCCGCCCGCGACCATCACGTCGACGCCGTCCAGCGTGGCTGCCAACGCCAGATCACCGTCGATGTCCTGCAGATGGCTGATCAGGATGATCTTCCTCACCCCCATCGCCTCGAGTGCGTCGACCTCGGCCTGGATCGCTGCGGCCACATCGTCCATGACCACGACGTTCCGGGGGCTCGAGATGAAGCGGAGGTTGGGCGTCGTCGCGCCGACGATGCCGAACCGGTCTCCCCGTGTGTGCACCACGACGCTCTTGGCGATCACGCCGCCCGTCACGAACGCCTGGAGCCGGGGCTCGCCGGAGAAGTCGAGGTTCGCGCTCAGGAACGTGGGCGGTTCGGAGAAGCCGGCGATGAAGTCGGCCAGCACGTCGGGGCCGAAGTCGAACTCGTGATTGCCCAGGGCCAGGGCGTCGTAGCCGATGAGGTCGAGGGCGATCGCGTCATAGAACGGGATGCCCTTGGCGAGACTCGCGTTGAACTCCGGACCGGCGAGGAAGTTGTCACCGGACGAGACCAGCAGGACGGCGCGCCGCCCCCCGGGCGTGAGGTTGCCGGGCCCCGCGCCGCGGGCCGGCCGGCCGAAGGGCGGGCCCTTCACCGCCGCGTTCCGCAGGTTCTCCACCACCGTCGCGAACCGGGCGACACCGCCGAAGTCGTCGAGCCCGCTGAGGCTGACGAGATCTGACTCGCCGTCGTTGTTGTGGAGAATCGTGAGCCACAGGTCTACCGCGGGTGGGACGTCGGGGACGGCACGCAAATCGGGCTGCTCGGGGGGGCTCGTTGCTTCTCTGGCGCATCCCGCGAGCAGCAGGATGGCCATGAGGAAACCCACACGTCGCATGATGCCACCTCCTTGATCGCACGGAACGGGGTAAGGGGTCGATGTAACCCCAGGACGCAAATCTCGCTACCGTTGCGCTGGTGCATCACGCGATGCTTGCCGGGAACGGCACGCGGTGCTGCGCCGGTGCGCCGCCGAGCACCAATTGCCCCGACTAGCACGGGAATTGCAAAATGGGACGGCAGATGCCTGGTAGAGCGACCATGTGACGACGGGGGTCATGATGCACCGGTTTACGACTGGGCTGGCCTGCGCGGGTCTTCTTGCGCTCGTGTCCGCTTGCCAGACTGACGATCCTGCAGCACCGGTGGGCGCCGACCGCGCCAGTTCCCAAATCCAGAACCGGACGCCATTCCAGCAAGCGATCCAGGCCTCCATCGCCAGCCGCACGGCGCGCAAGCTCGCGGCGCCATCCAGAGTCACCTTCGATTACCACGCCCCCGCGCCCGCCATGCGGGTGCCCGGGGCGCCCTCACGGACCACGATCGTCGCGACGACCGTCATCCACTACGACGGCCCCGCGCAGGCCGGCCTGACGAAGTGGCCCGATCTCATCGTGACGGACAACCGCGCCCCGGGAGCCGAAGGCATCGTGCGGGAGGGGGACTATACCGAGCTCGTCCGGCAGAAGCTGGCCGAGGAGATCCCCGGCGTCTGGCAGCACTATACCTACGGCTACGAGCCGCGGACCTACACGATCACCGAGACGATCATCACGACCGAGCCCGGCGCGCTCCCGGCGGCCGCGCTGAGTGCGGAAACGACCGCGGACGACTTCGTGATGGGGTTCACCGTTCCGGGGCCCGGGCTCGACTACACGATCGACTGGGACTTCGAGGTGTGCGTCGTCGTCTGCTCCACGGCGGTCGAGTTTCTCGCCGGGTTCAAGCTCGACTGGACGCTCGCGATGCGGCTGCCGATGGCTCTCAGCCTGACGAGCCCCGCGCCCATGCTGGAAGGCTCGACGTACACGCCGAGCAGCGTGGCGACCGGCCTCGACTGGTCGGGCCAGCAGTACACCGCAGCCGGCATCCTTCCCGAGGACGGGAACGAGTACGTCGTGAACTTCGCCTTCGTGCTCGGCGTGTTCCTCGAGGTGTTCGGGGCGGAGATCATCGACCTGGGCCCGAACATCCAGGTCGATCGGACCAAGAGCTTCACCACGCCTCTGGGGGCGGGCCAGACCTTCGCCCTTCCCTCCATCGACATCCCGATCTGGGAGTTCGATGCCTCGGTGGCCGCGGCATCCGTGGGATTCAAGCTCACGCCCAACGTCGGCTCGGATCGGTTCACGACGGCGTGGGCCGCGACCAGCGAGGCGTCGGGTGGAGGCGCGCTGACGTACACGACCTCCGGGACGTCCGTGCCGGTCGGCCCGGTGCTCGCGATCGACGGGCCGGGGGTCGCCGCCATCAGACTGAACGACCTGCGCTACCACTTCACCCAGTTCCTGCTCGACCTGGGATTGTTCTTCCATCTGGACGTCTTCGCGGTGGTGGAGGAGACCTTCACCGTGCCGATCACCGACTTCAACCTGAGCGCGATCACCGGCGGTCTCTCGATGGGGACACACGATGGCACGCCCGGTTCGCTGCTCGCGTCGATCCCGATCGAGAACGTCGCGCCCACGGCGGCGATCGATCGGACCGGCACCACCCTGATCCAGGGCGTTCCCACGTTCGTCGGGGAGCCGGGATCGTTCACCGGCACGGCGACCGACCCGGGACGTGACGACCTCACGCTGAGCTGGGACTGGAGCGACGGCCCGCCGGCGCCGGACGTGTCGACGGTCTATCCCGTGCCCCACGACGTCACCGAGACGCAGGCCCACACGTTCGGGCGGGCGTGCGTCTACAACGTGCGCTTCCGCGCAGTGGACGACGACCAGGCGTTCGCCGAGGACGTGGTGCCGGTCGTCATCGCCGGCGGGTCCCGCGGCCGCTCGCGCATGGAGGGATACTGGCAGCACCAGTACATGGCGAACGGGCATCTCGACTACGATGCCGCGACGCTGCAGTGCTTCCTGAACATCGCCAGCCACATGAGCGCGGTGTTCGGCGAGGCGCGGAGCCTCGCGAGCCGCGCGCATGCCGTCGACGTGCTCCATCTCGGCGGCAACCACGGGAGCTCGCGCGAGCAGTTCGACCGCGAGCTGCTCGTGGCGTGGCTCAATTTCGCGGCGGGCGCGTTCGAGTACGGGGAGATGGTGCCGGCCGGCCGGGGCGGGACGAGCCATGCGCCGCTGGCCGCGGTCCTCGCGCTGGCGGAGGAAGTCCGCCTGAATCCCGGCGCGACCGACGCCCAGCTCGACGCCCAGACCCAGATCCTGCACGCGGTGAACGTCAGCCGCGTGGGAGCGATCTAGGGCGTCAGGACCGCGGCGCGGTCCCGCTCGCCGCCGCCTCGAGAATCGCCCGCACCCCCTCGCGCGTGACCGGCCGGGGATTGGGGTACGCCCGCGCCACGGCCTCGTCCGCGGCGCGGTCGAGCTCCGCGGGCCCGAGCCCGAGATCCCGGAGCGTCGCGGTGACGCCGAGCCGCTGGCGCAGCGCCGCCAGTCCCGTCCATGCCGATGCGGCGCCCAGCGCCGCCGCGACGTCGGCCATCGCACCTTCGGTAGCCGGCGCGTTGTACGCGGTGACGTAGGGCAGGAGAATCGCGTGCGTCAGCGCGTGCGGCAGCGCGAACGCGCCACCCAGGACGTGACACAGCTTGTGGTGCAGTCCCATCGAGGTCATGTCGAGCGCTCGGGCGGCGAGGTGCGCGCCCCACAACGCGCGCTCCCGCGCGCCCACGTCCGACGGATCCCGCGTCACCTCGGGCAGGCTCGCGGCCAGCAGGCGCAGCGCCTCGCGCGCGAAGAGTGTTGCCATCGGCTGCGCATCCGGCGCGTACAGCGCCTCGACCGCGTGGGCCATCGCGTTCATCCCGCTCGTGGCGGAGAGAGCCGCTGGCATCGTGAGCGTGAGCCCGGCATCGTAGACCGCCGCTCGCGGCGCCACGCGGTCGTCCCGGCCCGTTTCCTTCTTCTCGCCGTCGGTGATCCCCCAGATCGCCGTCATCTCCGAGCCCGCGTAGGTCGTCGGAACGGCGACGAGCGGCAGGTCGGCGCGCAGCGCGAGCGCCTTGCCCAGGCCGATGGCCGACCCGCCCCCGAGCGCGACCGTCCCGTCCGCTCCCGCGCGCCGCGCCTCGACCAGCGCCATGGCGACGGTGGCGGCGGGCACGTGCGGCGCCGCGTCGTCGAACACGCCCGCCACCGCGGCGCCGAGCACGCTCTTCGCGGCGGCGACGTCGCCGCGGCGGCCGGGCGTCGAGACGAGCAGCACGCGGCGCATGCCCGCTGACGCCACGACGGCGCCGAGCTGGGCGAGCGAGCCGGCGCCGAAGGCGACGTGGACCGGGCGGAACCGGTAGGTGAAGGTCCCTACGGCTTCCCCATCACGAGGCGCCACGCGTAGTCCTCGTGCCCCGAACAGATCGACAGAAACTCCTGGAACGCGATCGGCGCCGTCTCGGCCGCCTCGCGGAAGACCATCTCCGCGGCGCTCATCGCCGTCTTCAGGTCGCTCGCGTCCAGCGTCTGCAGCCGCCGCGCTGATCCGCCAAAGACGTGGCGCAGCCAGCCCCACGTCGTGAAGTGGCCCGCCTTCATGTGCTTGTCGTAGATCGGCGCGAGGACCGTCCGGAAGATCTCGTCGGCGCGCGGCGAGCGTCCCTGGTCGCACTGGTAATAGGTGGAAAGGATCGTCGGCTGGCGGGCCGAGCCCGCGGGTGGCGCGCCTTCAGCGGTGGCGACGACCGCCCAGATGTAATCGTCGTGACTGGGACAGAACGCCGCGATGGTCTGGCCGGGCGACCGCGCGCTCGCGGCCCGCATGTCCTGGATGATCTTCGCCCGCGCGTCGAGCAGCTGGTCGCGCGTGGGCGCCACGACGTAGACGGCGCGGCTCCAATCGGAGCCCATGGAGTGTGCCAGCCACCCCCATGCCGTGATCGCACCGGCGGCGACGTGGCGATCGTGGATCGCCGCGAGGGATCGCTTCCACAGCGAATCCGCCCGTTCGGCGTCCCCCGGACTGCATCGGAAATACGTGACGGCCGCGTGTGGCATGGCCGGCTGCTGCTGCGCCGCCGCCGATCCCACCGCCCCGCACAGCATCCCACCAACGACGGCGAGTGTGAGAGTGCTACGCATCGAGACCTCCTGGCTGTTTGAGGGCAATCTCCAGAATAGCCCGGGATCGGGCGACGCGCGAATGGCGGTCATCCGACTGGCTCACCAGGTGTGGCAACGCTCAGGCCCGCTCGACCAACTCTCGTAACAACTCCCGCGTGAACGCGATCTCCTCGTCGTTCACGAGGTGGCCCATCCCGGGATAGATCCGCTTGGTGACCGCCGCGCCCATGCGCTCGAACACCGCGGCGCTTTCTTCGAGCCGCGTCACGGGCACATGGCCGTCCACGTCCGAGCAGCCGAGAAACACGGGTGTGCCATCGAATCGGCCCCGATGGGTCCACGTCGTCCCCTCGGGTCCGATCAGCCCGCCACTGTACACGATCACGCCGCCGTAGCGCGCCGCGTTCCGCACGGAGAATTCGGCCGCGAGGCATGCGCCCTGCGAGAAGCCGAGCAGGACGGTGCGCTCCTTCGGGATACCCGCGGCCTCGATCTGCTTGACGAGATCGGCCAGCACCGAGAGGCCGGACGAGAGCCCGGGCTCGTTGCGCTCCATCTCGGCCATGAAGCTGTAGGGGTACCAGCTGTTGCCCGCCGCCGCGGGCGCGAGGTAGGCGATTCCCGACTCGCCGAAGTACCGCGCCAGGTCGAGGATGTTCTCGGGCGCGGCGTTGCGGCCGTGGACCATGATCATGGCGGCGCGAGCCTCGGCGAGCTTCGCGCCGTGCGTGGCGACCGGCTGGTGGGCGTGGGGGCGAAGGGGACCGTCAGTCATAGCGACACCTGCGGCAGGCGCTGCTCGATGAGCGCGCGGTGCGGCTCCTCCCACGGCGGCAGCTTGAGATCCTGGCCGAGGCAGGGGAGCGTCTCGTCGATCGTGAACCCGGGCGGGACGGTCGCGATCTCGAACAGGACGCCGCCCGGCTCCCGAAAGTAGATCGACCGAAAGTACTGCCGGTCGCGCACTTCGGTCACCTGATAGCCCAGGCGGACCAGCTCGGCGCGCATGCGCAGCTGCTCTTCCGCGGCCGAGATCGCGAGCGCGACGTGGTGCACTGTGCCGGTGCCGTTCACCGCTGCGGGTGCGTTCGGGGCGTGGACGATCTCGAGCGCGCGGCCCGGCGCGTCGCCGCCCACGGCGAGCCGCGTGCGGGACTCTTCTTCGCCCACGACCTCGAATCCCAGCACGTCGGTCAGGAGCTCGATCGTGCGTTTGGGGGAACGGATCGTGAGCGTCACGCTGTGCAGGCCGCGGATCGCCGAGCCCTGATCCACGCCGCCGCCGGTCCAGGGCGTGCGGTCGTCGCCAGCGGTGCCCACCAACTCGATGGCGAGCCCCGATGCATCGGCGAAGCGGATCGACTCCTCGCCGAAGCGCGGGGCCACGTCTTCCACTGGCACGCCCGCTTCGCGCAGGCGCTTCTTCCAGACGTCGAGCGAGGCGGCCGGCACGGAGAACGACGTCACCGTGATCTGCCCCGCGCCCTTGGTGCCGACGGGTACGCCCCACCCTTTATAGGGAAACGTGGTCCAGATCGTCCCCGGCTGGCCCTGCTCGTTGCCGTAGTAGAAGTGGTAGACGTTGTGGTTGTCGAAGTTGACGGTCTTCTTCACGAGCCGCAGGCCCAGCAGGCCGACGTAGGTGTCGAGATCCTGCTGGGCGTCGTCAGCCGTGGCGGTGACGTGATGCAGGCTGCGGATCAGCTTTTCCATCGTCCCATGACCGTCCTTCGAGATGTTCGCTGTGTCCGGGGACGATAGAAACGGCCAAGCGGCGGGTCAAGCAGCTAGCGGCGATCCTCGGCCGTGAGTCGCGCGAGGCCGGCGCGCGCCTCCGTCACGTAGGACTGAAGCAGCGAGTCCGCGTTGCGCCACAGGTCCGCGACGTACGCGTAGCTCCGCACCGCGGTCTCCTTGTTGCCGAACCGCTCGTTCACCCGACCGCGCTCGAGGATCCACAGCGGTTCGGGGATCGGAGTCCGCCAGCCGCCACCGGAAGGGCCGATGGCGCCATTGAGGATCTGCACGGCATCGCGATCACGCCCCGTCGCAGCCAGCAGCCGCGACTTGGTGAACATCTCCCAGTAGCACACATGGCACCGCGGTC
>JBFGDF010000108.1:0-10593 GCA_041580775.1 Gemmatimonadales bacterium | reverse complement strand
TTCATCGCGTTCCACGGCTCGTGGAACCGCTCGCCGGTGCAGGCGGGATACAACGTCGTCTTCGTGTCGTTCCGCAACGGTCGCGCGGTGGGGACCTACGAGGTGTTCGCGCGGGGGTTCTCGCGGGACGACCTCCGCACTTCGCGCGACGCGTCCCACCGGCCGACGGGACTCGCCATCGGCCCGGACGGATCGCTGTACGTGTCAGATGACCGGGGTGGGCGGATCTACCGGATCACGTATCAGCCCTAGAAGCGTCCCCAGCGCAGCAGCACGTACACGACGAACGCCGCACCCGCCACGAGAACGGCATCGACCGCGGTGGCCGTCGTGTCGAACCGGCCCGCATCGAAGTATTCCTTGGCCTGCAGCGCGATGAACCCGGCCAGCGCCGTGATCCCCGTGCGCCCCAGGAGCGGCCCCCACGCGGTGGGGACGTCGAGGAATCCCTTCTTGGCGCGTTCCATCATATGACGCTTCCTCTCACGGTTTGGGGACGACCGCCTCCGTCGGCGCGGTCTCGAGGAACCGCACAGGGCTCAGCACGAACTGATCGAATCCGACGCCTTCCATGCCCGCCTGAATCCGCACCGTGACCTCGCCGCTCGTGCGGAAACGGATCAGCCGCTCGCCCGTAGGGCGCTGCGGATCGCATCCCACCCACGTCCATCCCTGCTGGGTGGGGCCGCGCGCCGTGAGGTAGCTGCCGCTCCCGGGCTTGAGCGTCTCGGCGCCCGCCTGGTCCACGGCGCCGGAGGCCTGCACCCACAGCCGGTTCGCGCGCGACTCTCCCTTGGGCGCGCCCACCTTCATGTGCACCCAGCAGCGATACGGAACGCCGCCGCGCACCTGAATCTTGAAAGTCACGTGCGGATCGTTCTCCGGCGGTGGATCGAGACGCCCGCCCGTGTTTGGCGTGCCGACGAGCCTGCCGCCGGGCGACGCAGCATCGTTCCAGAAATCGAATTCGGACAGGGCGCTCTTCGGCAACTCGGACGCGTACACGACGATGTCGGGCGGCGCCTCCTGCGCTGCGGCGCGCAGCGCGAGCGCGCCCGTCGCGAGAAGCGTGATCACCAGGGTCGCACCGGCGACCCGCCGCCGCCCGGGAGGGGTGGCCCCGCGCCCGACGTCGCTCATGTTCTCACCTCGTCACCGTGCTGAAGAAAGAATCGGTGCTGCGGAACGGGGCGCCACGAGAGGCGCCGCCCGACTCCAAAATGCAAGACGGCCGGCGCGTCGTCCAGCGTCAGTGCGCGCGCCTGTGATATGCGTCACGCGCAGCGGCGCGACGGTGGTGCGGCGCCCGCGCTACGGCCTGGTCCAGGTCTGGTTGTCGCGGTCGACGTCGGCGAACAGGCCGTCCGGATCGATCTCGATCCTGTTCACGGATGCACCATCGGCCACGCGCAAGGTGTGCTGCCGCGCCCCTCCGAGCCACACGTCGACCGGCACCTCGAGGCGGTCCACCGTGCCGTTCGCCCGCGTGACCGCGACGCGGGCCGGCATCGGCGCCAGCCCACGGTCTTCGATGACGACGTCCAGCCCCGTCCCCGCGGGGGTCACGGCGGCGATCGCGTGGTCGAGCGTCCACGTTTCATAGAACCAGGTCCGCCAGAACCACCCGAGGTCGCGGCCGACCACGTCGTTGAACGTGTTCCACAGGTCGTACGGGGTCGGGTGTTTGTTCACCCAGCGCCGCCCGTACTCGCGATAGGCACGCAGGAAGGTCTCCTCGCCGATCAGCCCGCGGAGCATGCGCAGGATGGACGCCATCTTCGCGTAGCTGGCTACGCCGTAGGCGGGGGAATTGAGCGGGTACTGCTCGCCGTGGCGCATCAACTCCACCTCGCCGCCGCGCCGCGCGAGAAAGAGATAGCCGCCGAAGAGCGACGCGTCGTCGCTCCGGCCAAAAAACTCGGCGGCGCCCTGCGCCGTGTTGTAGGAGGTGAGCCCCTCGTCCTGCCAGGCATGCGCCTGCTCGTTCGACCCCACGATCATCGGAAACCACATGTGCGCGACTTCGTGGAACGTCGTGCCGAAGAGACTCATCGTGTCCCGCGTCCCTCCGATGCACGTCATCATGGGATATTCCATGCCGCCGCAGGACGCGATCCCGTCCACCGCAGTCATGTGGGGGTAGGGATACGGCCACAGATAGCGGGAGAGAAACTCGACCGAGAACCGCGTGTAGCGCGCGTCCTGCTCCCACGCGGTGAGACCCGGGCGGTACAGCGTGTGGATCGCGGTGGTGTCGGGCCGACCGTCACCCGAGTGGTCCCCGGCCACGGCGTGGGTCGCGTCCCACACATAGCGGTCCGACGTGCCGAAAGCGAAGTCTCGCACGTTCGTGGCGCGGAATCGCCACGTGAGGGTGCCGCCGCTGGCACGGGCCGTCGCCTCGCCGGCCGCGCGATCCGCGGCGCTGACCACGTGCACGACCTCGGAGGCGCGCCGCGCCCGGGCCAGCCGCTCGCGCGCGGCGCGCGTCAGCACCTCGTTGGGGTTCGTCAGTGTGCCGGTCGCCCCCACCAGCCACCCCTCCGGCACGGTGATGGCCACGTCGTAGTCCGCGTACCCCATGTAGAACTCGGAGTTGCCCATGTGCGGATACTGCACCCAGCGGTTCACGTCGTCGTACACGGCGACGTGTGGGTACCAGTAGGCGAGATAAAACACCTCGCCGTCGTGTCCCATGCGCGGTCCCTGCTCGGGGACGTCGAACGCCCAGGAGAATTCGAGCGTCACCGAGTCACCGGGCGCGAGCGGCTGCGGCAGGCGCACCAGTGCGAGGGTGGCGCGGCGCAAAACCCGCGGGCGCGCCCCGGAATCCGCCGGGTACAGCACCTCGCCCTGCGCCGCGACGCGCGAGAGCTCGAAGCCCTTCGTGACGTTGACGATCTCGTTCCGGACCGCGTTGGGGGCGAAGAGATCCTGGAAGAAGTTGAACGTGAGCGCGGGAAGCGTTTCCGGGGACCGGTTGAGGTACACCACCGTGCCGCGTCCGGTGAGCCGCCGCGCCGCAGGATCGAGCGTCGCCTCGAGCCGGTAGCGGGCGTACTGCTGCCAGTATTGCTCGCCCGGACGCCCGGTCCGTGTACGGGTGCCGGCCTCCACCGCGCGGGTGAAGTCGGCGGTTTCGAACACCGGATAGGGCCGGGGGCGTTCGGTGGTGGCCTGGGCGAGCAGGCCGGTGCCCGAAGCCAGCCAGACCAGTGCGACGATCCCGCGGGTCCACGGCATGACGGATCTCCAGTCGGAGTGAAAGACGGGGTGGCCGCGCGCGCCGGGACGGCGCCGCGTCACACCGCGTCCGAGAGGCTGGTGAAGGTGAAGTCCCGCACCCGCATCGCCGGGACGAGGCAGGGAACCTCGAACTCGCCGGTCACCCGCGCCACCTGTCCCAGCGCGTCCAGGTTGTTCAGCATGATCACCGGGCTTTCGTTGAACCGCAGGTTCTTCACCGCATGCGCGATGCGGCCGTTCTCGATGGCGAACGTCCCGTCGCGGGTGAGCCCCGTCAACAGCAGCGTCTGGGGATCGACCGAGCGGATGTACCACGTCCGCGTGACCAGGATGCCCCGCGGCGTGTCACGGATCAGGTCCTCGAGCGACTGCTCGCCGCCCGCCATGACGAACGCCGCAGGCGGCGGCACCGCTTCGACGTTCTGCCTCGCCGCCCAGTAGCGCGAGTAGAACAGCTGCCGCACGACGCCGCGCTCGATCCAGGATCGATGGCGATACGCTCGTCCGTCGCTCGCCCACGGCGACGTGGGGAGGTCGGGGTGGGCCGGATCCGAGTAGAGTGTCACGCGCTCGTCGACCAGCTTCTCGCCCACCCGCGTGCCGCCGCCCGGCTTGGACAGGAAGCTGCGCCCTTCGTCGGCGCCGCGGGCCCCGAGGTTGAACAACAGGAACTGGATCGGCCCGGCTGCGGCTTCCGGCTCGAGGATGACGGTGTACTTGCCGGGCTCGATCGCCCGGGCGTCGCGCGACGCGGCGGCCTTCTCAACGGCGATGCGCGAGGCGGCCGCGGCGTCGAACCGGCGGACATCCGTCAGATCGCGCAGGGCGTACCCGGACCCGGCGCCGTCGGCGGTCCGCATCGTCACCGTGAAGTTGAGCTGAGTGCCCCGGTGGTACGCGAACAGGCCCTTGCTGTTGTTCATCGCCTGCCACTGCGCGCCGTCGGTGAGAAACCCCGCGGCCACACAATCCCGTGTCCGGGCGGCGGCGATGCTCGCTGCCGCGACCTCGGTGCGATACGCCGGGCTGATCGCGGCCGTTTCGTCCACCCAGGCGTTCGTCGACACGTACTCCTGCGGGCCCAGGGGCTCCAGGAACTCGGGGTCTTCGGGGGCCAGCCGGGCCAGCTCTTCCGAGCGGCGCACCACGCGCTCTAGCGCCGCATCGTCGAACTCGTTGATGGTGGCGGTGCCGGAGCGCTGTCCGAAGTTCGACTGGACCACGAGCGTCCGGTCGCGGGTGGCGCCCGCGGTGGTGACGGTGTTGCGCGCGTAGCGGATGTTGCCGCTCACGCTGGCGAACAGGTTGGCCTCGCAGGCATCCGCCCGGGAGAAGCGCAGGACGCGGCTGAGGAGGGCGCGGGCTTCGTCGGCAGTGAAGGCGCTCATGGTCGCTCGATCCGGAAGGGGCTCGGCCGACTACAGCCGGCGGGCCGTATTGATCACGTTGACGCCGTTGAACCGCGCCGTCGCACAGCCGTGCGAGACGGCGCTGATCTGTCCCGGCTGACCCTTGCCGTCGAAGAACGAGCCGCCGAGGCGATAGTCGCGCCGGTCGCAGACCTGCGCGCACGCGTTCCAGAACTCCTGCGTGTTCGACTGGTAGGCGACATCGCGCAGCATTCCGACGATCCGGCCGTTCGCGATCTCGTAGAAGAGCTGCCCGGTGAACTGGAAGTTGTAGCGCTGCTGGTCGATCGAGTACGAGCTGTCACCCACGATGTAGATCCCCTTCTCGACGCCGGCGATCATCTCCGCCGGCGTGAGCGGCGCGGTGCCGGCCTCGAGCGACACGTTGGGCATCCGCTGAAACTGGATCGAGCTCCAGTTGTCGGCGTAGCAGCAGCCGTGCGACGCCGGCTCGTTCAGGATGTGCATCTGGTCGCGGATGGCCTGGTAATTGACGAGGATGCCGTCCTTCACGAGGTCCCAGCGGCGGGTCTGGACGCCCTCGTCGTCGTACCCGACGGCGCCGAGCGAGCCGGGCTGGGTCTTGTCGGCGAACAGAGTCACGAGCGGGCTGCCGTAGTTGAACGACCCGCTGCGCCACTTGTCGAGCGTGGCGAAGCTCGTGCCGGCATAGTTCGCTTCATACCCCAACACCCGGTCGAGCTCGAGCGGGTGCCCGACGGACTCGTGGATCGTGAGCCAGAGGTGCGACGGATCGAGCACGAGGTCGTAGGCGCCCGGCTCGACCGACTTGGCGGCGATCTTCTCGCGTCCCTCGCGCGCAGCGTGGCGCGCGTCCTCGATCATGTCGTAATAGGCCCCGTAGTTGACGGTCATCGGGCCGGCGACGCGTCCCTCCGGTCGCGCGGACACGTACTCCCACCCCATGCCCATGGGGGCGCTGAAGGCGCTGCGAGTTTCGAACTTGCCGGTTTCCTGATTGACGGTCGTGACACCGAGCGTGGGCCAGATGCGGTGCACGTCCTGGTCGATGTACGACCCGTCGGTCGACGCGAAGTACTTCTGCTCGTTGACGAGGAACAGGCCCGCGCTCACGAAGTTGGCCCCGCCCTTGAGGCCTTCGTTCGCCGCACCGAGCAGCAAATCCACCTTCTCCGAGAGGGGGACCTCGAAGGCGTTGCGCTCGATCGGCGTCCGCCAGCTCACCTCACCATGGCCGGCCTGCGGCGCGAGGCGAACGGGCTCGGTCTGCAGTCGGGCGTTGGCGCGTGCGATCGCCACGGCCTCCTGGGCCGCCCGGGCCACGCCATCCACGGTCACTTCGTTGGTGGCGGCGAATCCCCACGTGCCGTCAGCGATGACCCGGATCCCGACGCCGAAGGACTCCGTGTTCGTGACGTTCTGGATCTTCGTCTCACGCGCCCGGATGAACTGATTCAGGTAGCGGCCGATGCGGACGTCCGCGTAGCTCGCTCCGCGGCGGCGAGCCGCGTTCAGGGCGGCGTCGGCGAGGCGCTTCTTGTCCGCCGTGGGAATCGGCGTGAGGGCGCCGTTGAAGTCGGGCACCGGCCGGCCCCACGCGGGGACGAGGATCACGCCGGCGGTGACGCCGGTGAGTTCGAGGAAGCGACGTCGTTCCACGGTAGAACCCCCGGAGCGGAGAAGGGTCTGGGCGAAGCGCGGGCGGTCGAGGGCCGACAAGCCGGCGCTCACAGGTGAGACGCGCGGCGGCCGGGGAAAGTTGCAGCAGCGGCTGGTGTCGGGCTAGGCGCGGCGTCAGCGCCAGCGGCGCGGCCGCAGGGTGGGCGGCTCTTCTCCCGATTCCTCGTCGCGATCCTCGCGGCCGGCCGGCAGCGTGCCCCAGGCCTCGCCGGGCTGGGCCGCCATCCACACTCCGGGGAGCGGGACCGCGACGGTCACCTCCTCGGCGCTGCGGTGCGGGCGCTCGTGGTAGTTCGCCACCGCGGCTCGCAGCGGCGCGGGAGCGAAGTCCACCCGGCGGAGCGGAAACGCCGCCCACGTCCCGACGACGCCGACGACGACGTTCTCGATGATCGCCGCCAGGGGCCGCCCCGCCGGATCACGCACGCGCGCCAGCGCCGCGAAGCGCAACCCCGCGTCGCCCCCTGCGATGATGGCCGCCGCGTAGTACGGGAGATTCGCGGCGATGTGCGAGAGGATCCGCGTCTCGCCGGGCCCGACCCCCGGCGCGAACGCCAGTGCGGCGAGGCTCGCGAGCTGCACCTGCGACTGCGCCGGCACCACGACGTCGCGGAACGTCTTGAGACGCACCCAGCGGTCGCCGGCACGTCCCTCGAGGTGCAGCGTGTCGAACGACAGGATCTCGCGCGCGGCGTTGTGAAAGGCGATGCGCCCCGGGAACTGGAGCGGGTGCTCGTGAAAATCCGACAGCCGGATCGCACCGATCCAGTAGGCGCCACCCGCCCGGACTGGAGCGTCCACGCCGGGCGGCGTATCGGCCGGGAAGAAATGGACCGTGTAGCGGGTCTGATCCACGTGAAGGAAGCACCAGATACGCCGCAGATCGTTGCCGTGGTCGGTAGGCGCGCGGTGGCCGATGAGCCGCAGCTCCGAGACCGGCGGCGTGTCGCCCACGTGGCTCGCGGGAGCCTCGTCGAGCATGCGCTCGAGGTCCCCGCGCAACGACGCATCGAGCAGCACGCGTCGCAGGATCGGTGCGAACTGGCGCACGGCGCTGCGGGTCGCGAGCGCCGGCAGGCGGAAGGGGACCAGCAGCACCGGACGCGTGTGCGCGAGTCGCGTGTACACCCGCGAGCGTGACAGCGCCTCGTAGAAGTGGTACGCCAGCGGGCGATCGGCCTGGGGATTGCGCAGCGTGCGCGCGACGGTCCCCGCGGGCTCGCCACTGCCCGCCGCCACGCGGACGGCGAGCGGCCGCCGACGCAGCAGGTGGCCCGCGCGCGCGGCGCGCTCCGCGAGGGTTGCCGCCGTCTCCGCCACCGCCGGCCCCAGATGGAAACCGCCCGTTGGCGCCTGCACGAGCGCCAGCGGCTCAATCGTGCGCACGCCGTCCGAGCGCAGTCCGTCGAGCGGGCTCGCGTCGCCGATCAGCGCGGCGACGGCCTCGATGGGACGTTCGGGCTCGGCGTGGGTCCACCGGCGGTCGGTGATCGCCACGCGCAGTTCCTCGCCCGGCATCACGTGCGCGGTGTACAGCAGATCGCCGGCTGCGTGACCGAGCGGCTCCCAGTACTGCTCCATGTCGAGCAGAATGCCATAGCGGACGGCTTCGCCGATGGGCTCGGGCGCCTCGAGGAAATCCACCGGCCCGTCGTCCACGGACGGTTCGTCGGTGGAGGCGCTCTCCGCCGCCGGCGCCACGAGCAGGCGACTGAAGCCCAGAAGATGCCCGGTTCCCTCGGCCCGCTCGGGCCGCTCGAGCGCGTAGGCGCGCATCCGTGGCTGCGTTTCACGCTCCACCAGCGCGGGCACCGCGGAGCGCGGCGCCGTCAGCTCGACGACGCCGGCCTCGAGGGCCTCCGTTTCGATCGTGACGGGCTCCTCGTTGCGCAATCCGACGCGCACGCGAATGCGATCGCCGACCTGATTCGGAAGCGTGACGTGCCCCGAGTCATCGGTCATCCAGTGACCGGCCGGGTCGCCGTGTTCGTCGAGGAGCGTGACCGGAATGCCGGCGGCGGGCTCGCCGGTGGCGAGCACGAGGCGCAGAGTCCACCCTCCGGTCGCGTCGGCGGTTTCATGCTCAGTGGTCACGCGCAGAATATGCCGGACCGGACGATGGGCGTCGAGAGACCCGCCCGGCCCGGGTGTGATGGGCGTCACCGCCGGGGCGGTCGGGTGCAGCCTCCCGACCGGGCGGGCCCGGGACTCACTCGAAATGCAGGTTGATCAGCGGCAGGACCCGGGCGAGGCCACGGTTGTTGCGGGCGATGTTCACGAGCCCGATCTGCACGCCGTGCAGCTCGCGGGCATTGTTGACCAGCCCGATGGCGAGTCCTCGAAACGGCCCCCGGGTCTCATTGTAGGTCGCGACGCTCACGCCGCGATGCTCGCGGGAGAGCGTATACCCCAGGGCGGCCATCACCCCCGTGTGGCGCGGCGCCTTCACCCGGAATCCCGCGACCGCCAGGCCGCGGACGTCCTCGCCGGCCGCGACGGCCCCGAGCGTGGCTGCCACCCCCTCGACATCGTTGCCCCCGACCACGGCGAGCCCGGCCAGCGAGAGCCACCGGATGCGTCCGCCGGCGACGGCGGCGAGCCCCGCGACGTGAATGCCGTCCAACTCGCCGCCGCCGACCGCGGCCAGCCCGCCGACGTTCAGTCCCCGCGCGTCCTCGCCCCCGATCACCGCCAGCCCGCCGATGCTGATGCCGCGCAGCGACGTGCCCGCCACGGTGCCGAGTCCGCCGACGTTCACGCCATCCATCTGCCGCCCCGCCACCACACCCAGCCCGGCCACGTTCAGGCCGGTCATGCCCCGGCCCGCGACGGCGCCCAGTCCGCCGACGTTGATGCCGGTCAGGCCTCGCCCGGTCACCACGCCGAGTCCACCGACCGTGATGCCCAGCGCCTCCCCGCCCGAAACCACGCCGAGAACACCGACCGACAGCCCGGCCAGTCGCTCCTCGGCGACGACCCCGGGGCCCATGCCGATCCCGGCGATCGTCCCGGCCTGTGGGTAGAGGAGACCCACGGCCACGCCGTTGATCGTGCCACCGACGTCGTCGGCGGGCTTCCACAGGGTGAGGTTGATGCCGTTGATCCGCTCGAGCCGGTGGTCCTTCAGGTTGATGCGGAGACCGTTGTGACGAGTCGAGTTGCCGAAGGACAGGCCGGTCTCACCGGCGCGGAGGTTGAACTGCCAGCGGGCGGGGGAGCGCCGGTTCCAGTGCTCAGTCGAGTCTTCGGCTTCCTGAGCACGGGCCGGCGTCGCCGCGGCCAGGAGGAGCAGGGCCGGGAGCGCGGCATGGCGGACGGACATGTAGTTCGTACGGCGGCGCGGCGAACCTGGTTTCCTCCGCGCGGGGCGCCACCGCGGGCTAGCGGGGGAGGGAGAGCGGGCCGGCGCCGCGAATTGCGACGGCGCGGCTGGTGTCGCCCGCCGACGTATTGCGCTGGACGGTGAACTCGCCCGTGCGTCCGTCGTCCAGCACGAGGCGGTAGCGCTGTCCGGCGATCAGGGCCGCGCCCTCAGTGAGGGTGATGGTGCCGAACCACGCCTGGATGCCATCGCGATCGTCCTCCTCGAGGGCGACGCGAATGTCCTTGCCGATGACGCTGTCCGCTTCCCAGACCTCGCAGCGATGAAAGATCATGATCCCTCCGGGGGGGCCCGGTGCGTGGTCGTCACGCTAAACATCACGCCGGGGCCCCGCATCGGCAACACCAGGGCGCTGCGGGGGGCCAAGCGGCGGCGCGCTCCAGGCCGCGGCGAGGTCGCCCGGAATCTCGACCACCCGGAAGAGCTCGAGCACGGTGAACAGGCTGAAGTACGCGGCTCCCTGGGCGATGTTCCCCGGTCCCGCCATGTCGCTGTCGCCGACGGTGGCGGCGACCAGCATGAAGACCGCGAACTTGATGCACCAGCGCGCGGCGACCTGCAACTGCTGCGAAGCGTCGGAGGCCGGATTGGTCAGAGCGAGCAGGTTGGGTACCAGCAGGTACGCCAACGCCCCGATGCCGGCGATGCCGCCCCCGTACCCCCAGGCCAGCACGCCATACATGGCGAACAGCATGACGAGAACGACCGCCGCCGCCACGCGTAGCCATCCCTGCGCGGCCCGGGCGAACCACGCCGCAACCGCGAAGAACAGGAATCCGTGAATCACGATGAACTCCACCGCCACGATGGCGATGAGCGTGTCGGGCGCGCCCAGAACCGGCACCCGGATTCCCACGATCGCCAGGAGGTAGACCGCGGCGAGCAGCCCGACGC
>JBFGDF010000107.1:0-10619 GCA_041580775.1 Gemmatimonadales bacterium | reverse complement strand
GGCGACACCGGCGGCCCGACGGCCGACTGGCGCGCGCGCGCCGGCGGCGACACCGGCGGCCCGACGGCCGAGCGGCGCGAGCGCGCCGGCGGCGACGCCGCAGTCCACGACGACCGGGCGCCGTACGGCCCCGCAGCGCGGTGAGTCGCAGGCCAGGCCAGCGCCCACCCAGGGCTCGCGCCAGCCGGCGAGCACGGGACGGCGTCCCACGCCTCAGCGGCAGGAACCGCAGGCGACGCCGCGTCCGACCACCGGCGCTCGGCGCGATGCGCCGGCGACGCGGGAAACGCCGCGCGGTCTCCGCGTAGCACCCAATGCGCCGGAGCCGCGGCGCGCCGGCACCGCCCGCCAGCCGGTGAGCGGAGCCACGCGATCGACCCCGGCGGCGCGACCGGCACCATCACGCTCCGCGCCGACCGCGCGGCCGGCTCCCGCCCGGCCCACACCGAGCGCCCGACCAACACCCTCGCGGTCGGCGCCCTCGGCCCGACCGGCTCCGTCGCGGCCCGCCCCGTCGGCCCGACCGGCGCCCTCGCGGGGCAGCTCACGGCCCGCCCCGTCGGCCCGACCGGCGCCGTCCCGGGGCACGTCGCGACCGGCGCCGTCACGTCCGAGCAGCGGACCCACCCGGCGGCGCAACTGACGGCGAGACGCGGGATCTGACTCACCGAACGCCCGGCCTCGAGCCGGGCGTTCTCGTTGTGATCCGGCGACGCCAAGTCCGCTTGCGGCGCCGCGGCCCACTCCCCAACATTCGCGCGGCTGCCCGTGACGCGGGTCGCCGCGACCCCAACCCCGGAGCCGCGTCGTGGAGAGCCGGAAACTGCCCCCCACCGCCTACGAGCTCGAGGAAGGTCAGGAGTTCGTCCCGCTCACCCAGGGCGAAACCCTCACCGAGTTCACCGGCAAGGCCGTCGCCTCGGGCATCGTGCTCGGCATCGTTTTCGGCGCGGCGAACACCTATCTGGGGCTCAAGGCCGGCCTCACGATCAGCACATCGATTCCAGTGGCCGTGCTCACGGTCGTCGCGTTCCGCCTGTTCCAGGCGTTCGGCCTCAAGCACAGCATCCTGGAGAGCAACATCTCCCAGACGGTGGGATCGGCCAGCTCGTCGGTGGCGTCGGGCGTGCTCTTCACCATTCCCGCCCTCTTCATCTGGGGGATGAGCCCCGCGTGGGCGCAGCTCACCCTGCTCACGATGGCCGGCGGGCTGCTCGGCGTACTGGCGATGGTGCCGCTCCGCCGGTTCCTGATCAAGGGTGAACACGGCAAGCTCCCCTACCCGGAGGGCATGGCGTGCGCCGAGGTGCTGGTCGCCGCCGAAGGCGGGGGGCACCAGGCGCGCGGCGTGTTCCTCGGCATCGGGGTCGGGATGCTGTTCCAGTTCCTCACCCAGGGCCTCAAGCTCGTGCGTGGGACGTTTCAACTCGCGCTCGGGTACAAGGCCAACCTCTCGATCAGTGTCTCCGCCCCGCTCATCGGCGTGGGCTACATCCTCGGCATCCGCATTGCCACGGTGATGGTGGCAGGGGCCGCGCTGTCGGCATTCATCATCATTCCGGTCATCAACTGGTGGGGATCCGGCCTCGCCGAGCCGCTCTATCCCGAGACTGAGCACCTCATCCGCGACATGTCGGCAAGCGACATTTGGGACCGCTACGTGCGCTACATCGGGGCGGGTGCCGTCGCGACCGGCGGGATCATCACGCTCATCAAGTCCATCCCGACGATGGTCGAATCGTTCAAGCTGGGCATGCGCCACCTCACGGGTGCGACGGCGGGCGCCGCCTTCGACCGTACCGATCACGACCTCTCCTTCCGCACGGTGATCCTCCTCGTCGGTACCGTACTGCTGGTGCTCACCTTCGTGGGCGGCATTCTCGGCTATCTCGACCAGATCCTGGCTCGCGCCGTCGCGTCGCTGCTCATTGCGGTCTTTGCGTTCTTCTTCGTCACGGTCAGCTCGCGCATCGTGGGGCTCGTGGGCGTGACGTCGAACCCCACGTCCGGCATGACCATCGCCACGCTGCTCGGGACCAGCCTCGTGTTCCTGCTGCTGGGCTGGACCGATCTCGCGGGCAAGGCGACCGCGTTGATGGTCGGCACGACCGTCTGCATCGCCGCCTCCATCGCGGGAGACACGTCCCAGGACTTGAAGACCGGCTTCGTGCTCGGCGCGACGCCCCGCTGGCAGCAGATCGGCGAAGTGGTGGGCGTCATCACCTCGGCCGGCGTGGTCTGTCTCGTGGTGATGATGCTCCATC
This sequence comes from Gemmatimonadales bacterium, assembly GCA_041580775.1. Classification (GTDB taxonomy): domain Bacteria; phylum Gemmatimonadota; class Gemmatimonadetes; order Gemmatimonadales; family GWC2-71-9; genus JAOTWJ01. The sequence continues at coordinate 8,355 of JBFGDF010000107.1, read as the reverse complement.
GGGGCGTGCCCGGTGGCCTGGGCGGCGCGGAGCTGCCGGCACCGCAGGCGGTGCTGATGAAGCTCGTGATCGACGGGGTCCTCGATCAGAACCTGCCGTGGGCGCTGATCGGGATCGGCGTGGGCATCGGCGTCGTGGCCTCGCTGTTCCGGATTCCGGTGCTCGCATTCGCGGTGGGCGTGTACCTGCCGCTGTCCACGATGGCGGCGGTGTTCCTGGGTGGGGTGCTCCGCTGGGCGCTCACGCGCGGGCATCCGCGCGAGGAGTCGGAGCGGCGCCGCGAAGAGGGTGTGCTGTTCGGCTCCGGCCTCGTGGGCGGCGGCGGCCTCACCGGCGTCGTGCTCGCCGTCTGGGTGGTCGCCCGCGGCGGCACGCCCATTCGCGGGTTCCCGCCCGACCTGGCACCCGCCGCGCTGCAGGGACTCGCCGCGCTCACGATCGCCGCCATCCTCGGGCTGCTCGTGTGGCACGTGCGGCGCCGGCCGGCATGACCCGAGACCACCGATGACGACCCCCGTCACCGCCCCGGGGCGGGGCACCAATGCGGCCGGCCACGGCTTCGGCACCGCGCCCGTCTTCCTCGCCAGCATCAGTACGATCCTGGGCGCCATCCTCTTCCTGCGCTTCGGCTACGCCGTGGGCAGTGTGGGGCTACTCGGCACACTGCTGATCGTCGTCGTGGGTCACTTGGTGACGGTTCCAACGGCGCTCGCCATCGCGGAGATCGCGACGAACCGGCGGGTGGAAGGCGGCGGCGAGTACTTCATCATCTCGCGATCGTTCGGTACCACCATCGGCGGTGCGATCGGCATCTCCCTGTATCTGTCGCAGGCCGTGTCGGTCGCCTTTTACATGATCGCGTTCGCCGAAGCGTTCCAGCCGCTCGCCCCCGCGTTCGCGCGGCTGACCGGGATCCCCTTCGATCCCCGGTTCGTCTCGCTGCCAGCGACGGGCGCCCTCGCCATTCTCATGTTGACCCGGGGCGCCGCCATTGGCGTGAAGGCGCTGTGGGCGGTGGTGGCCACCCTCGTCGTGTCGCTGATCATGTTCTCTCTGGGCGGGCCGCCGGCCGGCGTGGATCCCGAGAACCTGCGGCTGCTCCACTCCGTCGAGGGCGCGGATCCCTTCATCGTGGTCTTCGCGATCGTCTTCCCCGCGTTCACGGGGATGACGGCGGGCGTGGGGCTGTCGGGCGACCTCGCGAACCCGCGCAAGTCCATCCCCCTCGGGGTCCTGTCGGCCACGCTCACGGGGATGGTGGTCTACGTCTGGATCGCCTACAAGCTCGCCGTCTCCGCCCCGGCCGAGATGCTGGAGGCCGACCAGCTGGTGATGGCCCGGATCGCCGTCTGGGGACCGATCATCCCCATCGGCCTGGCCGCGGCCACCCTATCGTCGGCCATCGGGTCGATCCTCGTCGCGCCGCGCACCCTCCAGGCACTGGGCGGCGACGGCATTGCCCCCATCGCCCGCGTCAACCGGTTTCTGGGTGCCGGCCTCGGGAGCGCCAACGAGCCGCGCAACGCCACGGTGGTCACCGCTGCGCTCGCCATTCTGACGGTCGCCGCCGGGAACGTGAACGTGGTCGCCCGCATCATCTCCATGTTCTTCATGGTCACCTACGGCGCCCTGTGTGCCATCAGCGCGCTCGAGCACTTTGCCGCGCGCCCCAGCTACCGGCCCAGCTTCCGCTCCAAGTGGTACCTCAGCGCGCTCGGCGCGGTGATGTGCTTCCTGCTCATGTTCCAGATGGACCCGCTGTACGCCATCGTCGCCATCGCGGTCATGATCGGGCTCTACCGGATGATCCGTGCTACCCGCGGCGGCGACGACTTTGCCGCCATCTTCCAGGGCGTGCTCGCGCAGGCGACCCGCTTCTCCCAGATCAAGCTGCAGGCCAGCGCGGCCCGACAGACGAGCGACGAGTGGCGGCCCAGCGTGATCATGGTGAACGGGCGCACGTTCACCCGCACGTCCCCGATCCAGTTCTTCAGCTGGCTCACGCACCGCTACGGCGTCGGGACGTACCTGCACTACATCCAGGGCCACCTCGACGCCGCCACGTATCGCGAGAGCCGGAAGTACCTGGACCAGTTGATCACGATGATGCAGGCCCGGAAGAGCGCGATCTACGTGGACACGATGATCTCGCCCTCGATGCGCTCCGCCGTCGCCCAGGCGCTCCAGCTGCCCGGCGTGTCGGGCCTGGAGAACAACACGTTCCTGTTCGAGTTCACGCAGCGTGACGACGCGGCGGTGCTCGAGGAGGCGCGCGACGCCGCGCTGATGGCGAGCGCGGTGCGCATCAACAGTCTCGTGCTGCGCCACGGCGAACACTTCTTCGGGCAGCGCGGCGCGATTCACCTGTGGCTCACGTGGCACGATTACGGCAACGCGAACCTCATGATCCTGCTGGCCTACATTCTCCTGGGCCACCCGGACTGGGAGGACGCCGAGATCCGCATCTTCGCCGCCTATCCCCAGGAGGAGGTCGAGCAGCGGCGCGCCCGGCTCCACGAGATGATCACGTCGGGACGGCTGCCCATCAGCACGAAGAACCTGCGCGTCATCCCGACGGACGCGAAGGTCGATTTCGACCACCTCGTGCAGAGCCGCTCGGCCGAGGCCGACCTGGTGATCTTCGGGCTCACCGAGAAGCGGCTCCGGGAAAAGGGGGCCGACTTGTTCCTCCGGCATCCCAAGCTCAACGACGTGCTCTTCGTCTGCGCAGAACAGCGGATCCTGATCGATTGACCGACCGGCGCGGCCCGCCCGGCTCCCGATGACGCCGCTGCAGCTCGCGGCGGCCACCCTCACGGTGACCCTCGGGGCCACGCTCCAGGGCTCCATCGGCTTCGGGCTCGGCCTGTTCTCCGTGCCGATCCTGCTGCTGATCGAGCCGCGCTTCATTCCCGCGCCCCTGCTGCTCGCCTCGGTTGCGCTCACGCTCCTCCTCACCCACCGCGAACGCCACACCGTCATCTGGAGCGACCTCAAGTGGGCGCTCGGGGGCCGCGTCGTGGGCATTGCCCTCGCCGCCTTCCTGCTCATCGTCGTGCCGGCCGACCGGTTCGCCCTTCCCGCCGGCGCGCTCGTGCTCGGGGCCGTCGGTCTCAGTGCCTCCGGGCTCCACCTCCCGCCGCGGCCGCGCACGCTGGTCGGCGCCGGCGTGCTTTCTGGCCTGCTGGGCACCGCCGTCTCGATCGGCGGTCCGCCCATGGCCTTGATCTACCAGCGCGAGTCCGGCCCGCGGCTCCGGGGCACGCTGTCGGCGTTCTTCGTGATCGGGGTCGTGCTCTCGCTCATCGGCCTGCGGGTGGCCGGCCGGTTTGGCGCGGGCGACGTGCTGCTCGCCGCCACGCTGGTCCCCGGCATCCTCATGGGCTTCGCGATCTCGCGGCACACCGCCCATCGGTTGGACCGCGGCTTCCTGCGACCGGCGGTGCTGATCGTGTCCGCGGCCGCGAGCCTGCTCGTGATCCTCCGGCACGTGCTGTAGCGGGGTCCGGGCGGCGACCAGGCTCCACACCGGCGGTCTGCGCCTCGCGGAGCGCCAGGCTGTGCCGCAGCGCGCGTCGGCACAGCCTGGTGCGACGCCCGCCCGCTGGCGTCCGCCCCGTTCGCCGAATAACCTCCGTCATGCCCCACACGTCGCGTCCCGCGGCTCCGCCAGCCGACGCGTCCGCCAGCGCGGACGTTGCGACCACCGAGACGATCCGCGCCGCCTTTCCCGCCCTCGAGCGCCGCCACGGCGGACACCCCGTGGCATTCTTCGACGGCCCGGGGGGCACGCAGGTGCCGCGGGCCGTGGGCGACGCGATGCTCGACTATCTGTACCGCCACAACGCGAACACGCACTGGGCGTATCCCACGAGTGAGGAAACCGACGCCGCCCTGACGCACGCCCGCGAGGTGCTGGCGTCGTTCGTGAACGGCGCGCCCCGCGAAATCGTCTTCGGCGCCAACATGACCTCGCTCACCATGCACCTCGCGCGGGCGCTGGCGCGCAGCTGGAGCCGCGGAGACGAGGTGATCGTGACCGAGCTGGACCACCACGCCAACGTCGCGCCCTGGACCGCGCTCGAGCGGGATTACGGGATCACCGTGCGAACGGTGCAGATGCGGACGGAGGATGGCAGCCTCGACTGGGACGACTTCGCCGGCAAGCTCTCGGCACGCACGCGGCTCCTGGCCGTCGGCGCCGCATCCAACGCGCTCGGCACCGTCACCGACATCCCTCGGGCCGCCAGGCTCGCCCGCGAGGCCGAGGCGCTCCTGTTCGTGGACGGCGTGCATGCCGCTCCCCATCGCCTGACGGACGTGCGGGCACTGGGCTGCGATTTCTTCGCGTGCTCCGCGTACAAGTTCTACGGGCCGCACGTGGGCGTCCTGTGGGGCCGCGAGGATCTCCTCGCCGAGTGCGACTTCCCCCGGCTCATCCCCGCGTCGGCCGAGCCTCCCGAGCGCGCCGAGACCGGCACGCTCAACCATGAGGGCATCGTGGGAACGGGGGCAGCCGTCGAGTGGCTGGCGGCGCTTGCGCCGACCGGCACGCCGCGAGCCAAGCTCGCGGCCGTATTCGACGTGCTGCACCATCGGGGCGCCGCCCTGGGGTCCACGCTATGGGAGGGCCTCGGGAGGGTTCGCGGGGTGCGCCGATTCGGGCCGCCGCCCGACGCTGCCCGCACGCCCACCATCGCGTTCGTGGTAGACGGCGTGGCGTCCACCGCCGTCGCCCGGCACCTCGCCGACTGCGGCATCTTCGTGTCCCACGGCGATTTCTATGCGCACACCGTCGTCGCGCGCTTGGGCCTCCATCCGGAAGGTCTCGTGCGTGCCGGCGGCGCGTGTTACACCACCGCCGAGGAGGTGGACCGGCTCCTGGCCGGCGTCATCTCCCTCGTGCGACGAACCTCCTGACAGGAGCACTACGGCATGGCGGAGACGGCAGCACAGACCTATCAGACACATCGTCGCATCGTGTGGGGATTTCACGGCGTGACGTTCCTGTTTCTCGTGGTGTTCGTCGGCTCGTCCGCCGTGCGCCTGTTCAAGGAACCGAGCGCGGGCACCGGCATCCAGCTCGCCTTCGCCCTGGGCGTGCTCATGCTGTTCTTCTACACCCGGCAGTTCGCGATCACCGTCCAGGACCGCGTGATCCGGCTCGAAGAGCGGTTGCGGCTCGCGCGCATTCTCCCTGCCGATCTCCAGCCGCAGGTGGACCGGCTCACCCGTGGGCAGCTGATCGGGCTGCGCTTCGCGGTCGACGAGGAGGTCCCGGACCTCGTGCGTCGCGTCGCCAGCGGAGAGCTTTCGGGTCGCGAGGACATCAAGCGCGCCATCAAGACCTGGCGACCGGATACCCTCCGGGCCTGACCCGGCAGGACAGCCGCCCAGACACCGCACCGCCGGAGGTTCCATGCCCGACCCCGACGCCCAGTGGCACGATCTCGGTCCGGTGGAGGAGTTGCGACGCCGACCGCTGCAACAGGTCAAGATCGGTCGCACCGCGATCGCCCTGTCGTACCAGAACGGACGCTTTGGAGCGATCTCCGGCGTCTGCAACCACGCGGCGGGCCCCCTCGGCGACGGGCACCTCGACGCGGAGTTCGTCGTCTGTCCCTGGCACCACTGGAAATTCCATCGCGTGGAGGGACATGGTGAGCCCGGGTTCGAGGAGGATCGGGTCCCGAAGCACGAGGTGAAGGAAGAAGACGGGCGGCTGTTCGTGAGTCTTCGGCCGGCCGTCAAGCGGCACAAGGCGCCGCACGACCCGCACCCGCTCGAGCGCCGCGAGCCGCGCGCCCCCGGACCGATCCGCGTGCTCGGGATTTCCACCACGGCCATGGACCGGGCGAACCCGCGGTACTCCACGTCCGAAGCCCTGCTCGAGACGGCCCTTGCCCACGCCCGAGAGCTGGGGCTCGACACCCGTCTGCTGCAGCTCTCGGGGCTCCGGTTCCGCCAGTGCGAAGGCTACTACTCGAAGAGCGCCCATGCGTGCACGTGGCCCTGTTCCATCACGCAGATGGATCCCGAGGACCAGATGGAGCAGGTCTACGAGGGGATCGTGTTCTGGGGAGACGTGATCCTGGTGGCGACCCCGATCCGCTGGGGTGCGGCGAGCGCGCTCTACTACAAGATGGCCGAGCGGCTCAACTGCGTGCAGAACCAGATCACCATTCGCGACCGCGTCATGCTGCGCAACAAGGTCGCCTCGTTCATCATCACGGGCGGGCAGGACAACGTGCAGGCCGTGGCCGGCCAGCTGCTCACGTTCTACGCCGAATTGGGGTGCGTCTTCCCGCAGTTCCCCTTCATCGCGCACAGCCGCGGTTGGGAAGCCGAAGACATGGAGCGCAACGTGGCGATCGTGCGGGCGAGCAGCGAGTTGCACGACGCCGCCCGTGAGCTCACGGCGCGTGCCATCGCCATGGCGCAGGCGCTGCTCGAGCGCGATCTGTGCCCCGAGCGGATCGGGCGGGCAGGGCGCAAGGCGTCGGGTGGCGTGCTGAAGGCCGCGGCCGGGGGGTGAGCGCCAGCGGCGGCGACCGCCTCGGCGTCGCGCTGGCGGCTCTCGGCGCGCGCACGCTGTATACGCTGTGCGGCGGCCACATCGCGCCGATCTTGGTCGGTGCCAAGCGGGCAGGCATCCGTGTCGTGGACGTCCGCGACGAGGCGAGCGCCGTGTTCGCGGCCGACGCCACCGCGCGCCTGGGCGGCGGCCTGGGGGTGGCGGCCGTGACCGCCGGGCCCGGCGTCACGAACGCGGTCACCGCGGTCACCAACGCCGCCGAAGCGCAGTCGCCGCTCCTCCTGGTGGGCGGCGCGGCGCCCACGGTCCTGCGCGGCCGGGGCGCGTTGCAGGACATCGAGCAGGTGCCCATGCTCCGCCCCCACGTGAAGTGGACGGCCGCCGCGCGCCGGGTGCGGGAGCTCGTGCCGCTCCTCCAGCGCGCCGCGCACGAGGCGACACGGGGCGTCCCCGGACCGGCGTATCTCGAGATCCCGGTGGACCTGCTGTACGACGAGCACATCGTGCGCGACTGGTACGCCGCCGGGACGGGCTCCACCCCGACGCTCGCCGCCCGCGCGCAGCGGTGGTATCTCCGGCGCCACCTGCGCGCGATGTTCGCCGGAGCTGACCGGCCGGACCCGGCCGCGCCGGCGCCGGCGGTCACGCCGGACCCGGACCCCGGTCCCGTGGGGCGGGCGGCAGGTCTGCTCGCGCGGGCCGTTCGTCCGGTGCTCGTCATCGGAAGCCAGGCCATGCTCGCGCCCGGACGGGTCGCCCATCTGGCGGCCGCCGTCGGCCGGCTCGGGATCCCCACGTACCTCTCGGGCATGGCGCGCGGGCTGCTGGGCCGCGAGCATCCCCTCGCCCTCCGGCATGGCCGACGCGCTGCGCTGCGCGAAGCCGATCTCGTAATCCTCGCCGGCGTGCCGTGCGACTTCCGCCTCGATTACGGCCGCCACATCGGGCGGGGGGCGACGCTGATCGCCGTCAACCGCAGCCGGCGCGAAGCCCGGCGGAACCGTCGGCCCACCCTCACCGCGGTCGGTGACGCGGGCCGGTTTCTCGAACTCCTCGGCGCCGCCGTGGTGGGCGGCCGCTGGACCGCCTGGTGTGCGACCCTCGCCGCCCGCGACGCGGCGCGCAGCGCGGAGATCGCGGCCATGGCGGAGGAGCGCGGCGCGCACGTGAATCCACTGGCCCTCTGCCGGACCATCGAGGACCTGGCGCCCGACGACAGCGTGTTCGTGCTCGACGGTGGGGACTTTGCGGCCACGGCCTCGTACGTCGTCGCGCCGCGCGGCCCGCTCCGCCATCTCGACCCCGGCGTATTCGGGACGCTCGGCGTGGGCGCCGGATTCGCGCTGGCCGCCAAGCTGCATCGCCCCGCGGCCGAGGTCTGGCTGCTCTACGGCGACGGCGCGGCCGGGTACAGCCTCGCGGAGTTCGACACGATGGTGCGTCACGGGCTCCCGGTCATCGCGGTCGTGGGCAACGACGCCGCGTGGACGCAGATCGCGCGCGAGCAGGTGCAGATCCTGGGAGACGACGTCGGCACCGTGCTGCGCCGCACGGACTACCACACGGTCGCCGAAGGCTACGGCGGAGTCGGGTTGCTGGTCCGCACGGCGGCCGAAGTGCGGCCGGCCCTCGTCCACGCGCAGGCTGAAGCGCGAGCGGGCCGCCCGGTGCTGGTCAACGCGTGGCTGGATCCGACGGAGTTCCGGAAAGGTTCGATTTCGATGTAGAGACCGCCGTTCGGATGCCCGTCGCGGGATCCGGGCGGCCTGCCGGAACGCGGCTCAACGGTCAGCGTGACCGCTCACCATTGGGACGGCCTT
>JBFGDF010000106.1:0-10723 GCA_041580775.1 Gemmatimonadales bacterium | reverse complement strand
CGGACCCGATCCCGCGGGATCCGGAGCCGGCGCCCGTGCGCGCTGCCCCGGCGCCGGTGGCCCGAACGGCGCCTGCGCCGGCGGCGGCGACGGCTATCCTCTCGGTCAACTCGAGCCCGTGGGGCGCGGTCTATCTCGGCGACCGTCTCCTGGGGAATACGCCGCGCGCCAATGTCGAGGTGGCGGCCGGCACCCCCATCCTGCGCGTCGTACGTGACGGCTACGTGGCGTTTGAACAGGAGATCCGGCTCGAGCCGGGCCAGGCCCTGCGACTCCTGGACATCGTGCTGGCGCCGCTGCGGCCGTGAGGGCCGCCTACCGGGCGGCGGGGTTGGGGTTCGCCCTGATCGGGGCGACACCGGCCTTTGGCCAGGCGCAGGCCCCCGGACAGCTCCTCACCTCCGGGATTCGGGCGTATCAGCAGCTCGAGTTCGCCGACGCGGCCGGTCTGCTGCGCCGCGCCCTCGCCGCCCCGCCGCCGGGGCTGGAAGCCGCGAGTCGCTCCCAGGCACTCGCGTACCTCGGGGCGGCTGAGCTCTTCCGCAACCGGCCGGATTCCGCGGCGTCGGTCTTCACGCGCCTCGTGCGATCGGATCCACGCTATCGGTTCGACCGCCTGACCTTCCCGCCCGAGGTGACGACCGTCTTCGACGCGGCGCGGCGCCGCAACCCCGCCGCCGCACTCGGCCTCGAGCCGGTTCGCACGATTCGGAGCGGCCAACCCGACTACCCCATCGATGTGTTCGGCTCGACCTATCACGACGCGCGGGTAGAGATCGCGCAGTTGGACGGCCGGACCCTTCGCACCGTGTATGCCGGTCCCGTCAGCGACAGCTTGCGGCTGGAGTGGGACGGACGGGGCGCGGAGGACGAGCCGCTTGCGGAGGGGCGCTACGTGCTGCGGGTGACCTCCCTGGATTCGGTCGGGACGGCAGCGCGGACCGTGAGGATCCCGCTCGATATCCGCATCGCGGGGGTGGATACCGTTCCCCACCCGCCGCCGCCGCCGGACTCCGTGTTGCTGCCGGAACGGTCGGCCGCGGCGCCGGCCCTGGAGGCCCTCATCGGGAGCCTCGCGATCGGCACGGCCATCGCCGTGCTCCCCTCCGCGCTGTCCTCCGACGTCGATCTGTCTCCCACCCGATTTGCGGTGGGGGCGGCCGTGACGGTGGCGGGGTTTTCGGGCTTTTTCGCGCGACGGCCCGGACGGCCGATTCCCGAGAACGTGGCGGCGAACGACCGGGTGCGGGCCGACTGGCGCACGGGTGTGGAAGCGGTAGTCCGACAGAATCGGGACCGCATGCGCCGTGCGCTCCTCGAGGTACGGGCCGGGATGCCGCAGATCATCGAGGCCGAGAGCCGTTGATGCGGGTGACGCTCGCCGCCGCCCTTTTGGCCTTGTCCGCCGTACCGCTGCTGGCCCAGTCCGGTGCGGTTCGAGCCGTGGTGCACGGGGTCTGGGTCACCGGCGACCGCCCGACCGGTGCGCGTGAGCGAACGGGGCTGGGCCTCGGGGGCGAGGCCACGTTCGGGGTCGGTCCCGCTGGACTCGCGGTCGGATACCTGGAGGGCTCCCTCGACGAGACCGGAGGGGCGTCCACCGATTTCGTCGAGGGCCACGCGTTCTTCACGCTTCGCCCCCTCCGGTGGGCGGCGCTCGGGTTCGGTCCCCACGTGCGGAGCTTCATCGAGCCCGGAGGGACGCAGCGCTGGCTGCTGTGGGAAGCGCACGTCCAGGCCGCCACGGAGCTTCTCGGGCCGACCATCGAGGCTTACGCCGAGGGCTGGGTGGTCGTGAGCGCCGAAGTCGAGGTCTCGGAGCCCTTCGATGGCGGCCGTGGGTTGGAGGGGGGACTCAGGGTGGCGGTAGGACGGCTGCCTGTCGCCCTGCGGCTGCGCTACCGGCTGGAACGCCTGGAACTGGGCGGTGGGACTCGGCGGGAAACCGTCGAGCAGGTCGGCCTCGCCGTGGGGATCGGCCGCCGTTAGGGGCGCTTGCCCGAAGCTTCCTCCTCCACGATCACCGCCGTTCCGTAGCACAGCACCTCGGTGACCCCGCGCATGATGTCCGTGGCGTCGTAGCGGACGCCGATGACGGCGTTCGCGCCGATGTCAGCCGCGTGACGCACCATCAGATCGAACGCGTCGCCTCGCGTCTTTTCGCAGAGCTGGGTGAACAGCGCGATGTTGCCACCAATGATGGTGTGCAGCGCCGCCAGGCCAGTGCCGATGATCGATCGCGACCGCACGACGACACCCCGCACCACACCGAGATTCTCGGCGATCCGGTAGCCGGGGAGTGTGAAGGCCGTCGATGTCAGGTAGTTCACCCGACTCACGCTCCAGCGGTCCTCTCCGCCGCCGGGGCGTTGCGCTGGCTTCGTCATCGTCCGCACTGCACGGTCTTGGGCACGGTGTTCTGACACGCGATCGACGCGTCCATGCCGGCCGCCATGATGCCACAGGCGGCCTTCTGCGCCGCCGCGCGCGCTTCGTCCTCCGTGGTGCCTGATCCCCGCCGACACTCGCGTTGCCCGCGAAACTCCAAACAGACCTCGCACTCGGCCTGCACGAGCGTCGTGCTGCCCCAGACCAGGTAGCCGACCACGAGAATGGCCCCTACGATGACGAGAATGGCGATGCTGCGTTTCACGCGTCCTCCCCGGGCGTCCCGGTATCGAGCGTCGTCTGAATCCTGGCCCCGGCCTCGAGCGTCCGATGCACGGGGCAGCGGTCGGCGATCTCCAGGAGTCGGGCCTGTTGCGTGTCGTCGAGCGTTCCGGCCAGCCGGATGGAACGCTCCAGGAGGTCGACCTTGGCCGGCGCGGACTCGCACGCCGCTTCGTCGTCGGCGTGGACCCGCCGATGGGCAACCGTCACGTCCACCCCGCCGAGCGGCCAGCGCTTTCGGTCGGCGTACATGCGGAGCGTCATCGCGGTGCACGCGCCGAGCGCGGCGCCGAGCAGATCATACGGCGTCGGCCCCGCGTCGGTGCCACCCACGTCCTCCGGCTCGTCCGCGACCAGCGCATGGGGGCCAGCGACGATGTCGGTGCGGTAGCCCGACCCTCCCACCGCCGCCATGATCCCGGGCCCGCGTGCGACCGTTTCGCGCGTGAGCGGTGCCCGCTGGCCCACGTACCGGCTTGCCCAGGCCCCAAGGACGGTCGCCGCGTAGCGGGCGTCGTTCGGGTCGGTGAGCAGGTGATCTGCCGTGTCGAGGGAGATGAAGCTCTTGGGGTGCCGCGCCGCGAGGTAGAGCCTGGCCGCATTGTCAATGCCCACGATCTGGTCGGTTGGCGAGTGCATGATCAGCAACGCCCGCCCCAAGTGACGCACCACCTCATCGACCCGCGTGGCATCGAGATCCTCGAGAAACCGGCGCGTGATCGTGAACTCCCGTCCTGCGATCCGGACGACCGCGTCGCCCCGGGCCCGGATGGCGTCCGTCGCCTCCGCAAACAGGTGCTTGACGTGCGCCGGATCGTAGGGCGCCCCGATGGTAGCGACGGCGCGGACGGTCGGCAGCTGGCGGGCGGCCTGCAGCACCGCTGCCCCACCGAGCGAGTGGCCCACCAGCAGGGCCGGTGCCGTGTGGGTGTCGGACAGGAAACGGCAGGCCGCGAGGAGATCGTCCACGTTGGAGCTGAACGTGGTATCCCCAAACGCCCCGCCGCTCTCCCCTAAGCCCGTGAAGTCGAAACGCAACACCGCCAGCCCGTGCCGGTTCAGCTCCCGGGCGATCCGGACCGCGGCCTTGAGGTCCTTGGAACAGGTGAAGCAGTGGGCGAAGAGCGCCCACGCAACCGGTCGGGCGTCCGCCGGCAGATCCAGCCGGGCGGCCAGGGTCGCGCCCGACGCCCCGGGGAAGGTGAGTGCGGTACTCGGCATGGCTCTAGAGTCTAAGCGCCGCGCGTGAGACAGGCCACCCGGCGCGCGATGGCTTGCCATCGCGGGGCCTCACGTTTGATTCCGGCGACGGCGATGACAGCCTTGCTGATCCTCAAGCTCGCGGCGCTCGGCGTTGGGGCGGGTGGCCTCGGAGCGCTGCTCGGTGTTGGCGGCGGACTGATCCTCGTGCCGGCGCTGGTCTTTCTGGCGGACCTCTCCTTCACGCACGCGGTCGGCACGAGTCTGGTGTGCGTCGTGGGCACGTCGGTCGCCAGTTCGGCCGTGCTGTTTTCCCGGCAGCGCATTGACGTGAGTCTCGCGATCGAACTCCAGTGCTTCGCGGTGGCCGGTGCGGTGACGGCCGGACTCCTGGCCCCGTTCGTACCGGTTCGCCTTCTGTACGTTGCGTTTGCACTCGTGCTGCTCGTCGCCGCGTGGCGGACCGTGCCGCGATCGGTGCGGACCGCCGCCGCGCCACCCCGCCGCGGATCCGGGCCGGCCGCTCGGGCGGGCGCGCTGGGGGGCGGCACGATCGCGAGCCTCCTCGGGGTAGGGGGCGGCGTCGTGTTCGTGCCGGTGCTGCATCTGGTCGCGGGCCTCGACTTCCACCGGTCGGCGGCGACGAGCGTCTACATCATCGGCGTGACGGCCGGGTCCGGTGCCCTGGTATATGTGGCCCGCGGGGTCGTCGACCTCGAGGTGGTCGTTCCCACGATGCTGGGGGTACTCGCGGGGGCGACGGCGGCCGCCAGCACCGGCCATCGCGTGGACGCGCGTGGTCTCAAGATCGCGTTTGCCCTCCTGCTCGTGTACGTGGCCGGCCGGATGCTGTGGCGAGGGATGGGCGGTGGCTGAGCCAACCCGGACCGCCGCCATGACGCTCCGGGTGCTGCTGGCGGTGGCCGTGGCCGGCGCCGGTGTGGGACTCCTGGCCAGCTTCGTCCCGGTGCCGGTCGGGTGGACCGCGTGGGACGGGGCGGCTCGCGCGCTGCGCCTGGTCGGCGTGAGCGCGCTGCTCGGCGCCCCCTTCGCGGCGCTCGGGGTTCTCGCGTTCCGCGAGCGGGGGCGCCGTCTGGGGTGGTATGCGGTCGCGACCCTCGCGCTCGCCGCACTGGGGCTGCTGCTCGCCCGGTGACGCGCCGCGTATACTTGCCCCATGCATCCTGATACGCTGGGCGTCATCGGCCTCGGCGCTGTTGGCGGCTCGGTGGCCTGGCAGGCGACGGCGGCGGGCATCCCCCGGGTCCTCGGGTTCACCCGGCGGCCAGTCGAAGGCGTGGCGGCCGTGCGGGCCGGCGCCGTCACGGAACTGGCCACCTCCGCGCGGTTCGTGCTGCGGCACGCGGACCTCGTCGTGCTGGCCGCGCCGCCGGCAGCCACCCTGCGACTCCTCGGCGAGGCCGCCCGCGATCTGCGCGCTGGTGCCCTCTGTACCGACGTGACGGGGGTGCAAGCGGCGGTCCTCGCCCGCGCCCGCGCCGTAAGCCTCGGCGATCGCTTTGCCGCCTCCCACCCCCTGGTCGAAGTCTCGGGAACGGGGTTCGCGGCCGCGGCCGCGGACCGGTTCAAAGGCGTGGTCGTGTACGTGTCGTTCCGGGGTGAGGATGACGCGGTCGGGCGCGAGGTGGCGGATTTCTGGGAACGCGTGCTCGAGGCCCACCCCGTCGTGGTGGATGCCGACACGCATGACGCCCTGATCGCCTGGACCGGACACCTGCCCCAGGCCGTGGGGGCTGCCCTCGCGCACGCGCTCGCGGTCCACGGGCCACGGGGCCTGACCTATCCGCCCGCGACGCGCCGGGCGACCGGTCCGGCGGTCGGCACCACGGAGGGATGGCGGGACCTGCTGCTGCTCAACCGGGCCAGCGTGTTGGATGCCCTCGAAGGCCTCGAAACGTCCATCGGCACCCTGCGCAGGGCGCTGCGGGAGGGTGACGCCGGCGCGCTCCAGGCCTGGCTTGAGGCGGGAGCCCAGTGGCGGCGGGGGGCCACCACATGAACATCAGTGGCACGATCCGGCCCCCCGGCGACAAGAGCATCACCCATCGGGCCCTTCTGCTTGCCGCGCTGGCGCCCGACGAGAGCGCCATTCGGGGCGCGTTGGCCGCCGCGGACACGCGCCGCACGGCTCACGTCCTCCGCAGGCTCGGCGTCCGTGTCTCGCCCGTTCGCCACGACGCGACCGTGCGTGTCCGCGGGGGCGTCTGGCGCGCCCCGGCGGAGACGTTGCACTGCGGGAACTCCGGCACGACGGCTCGCCTGCTACTCGGTCTCCTCGCGGCCCGGCGGTTCACCGCGCGACTCACCGGCGACGCCTCGCTGCGGCGGCGCCCGATGCGCCGCATCACGGAACCGCTCGTGCGCATGGGTGCCACGATCCGGGAAGAGAACGGCGACCACCTGCCGCTCCGGATCACGGGAGGACCTCTCGTGTCGCTCGAGTGGACGTCCCCCGTGGCCAGCAGTCAGATCAAGACGGCATTGCTGTTCGCCGGACTGGCGGCCGGCGTGCGGGTGGTGGTGCGTGAGCCCGTGCGATCGCGGGACCACACCGAGCGCCTGATGCTGACGCTCGGGTGCCCGCTGTCGATTGACGGCACCACGGTCGTCCTGGAACGCGGGACCCGGCGGCTCCCGCCGCTGGCCGTCACCGTCCCGGGCGATGCCTCGTCCGCGGCCTTTCTCGTGGCGGCCGCCCTGCTGGGTGAAGCCGGCGAACTCACCGTCACCGCCGTAGGGGTCAACCCCACGCGCACGGGATTCCTGCGTGTCCTCGAGCGTATGCGGGCACGGGTGTCGCAGCGGAGCGTGCGCATCGAGGCGGGTGAGCCGGTGGCCGACCTCACCGTGCGGCCATCAGCCTTGCATGGCACCGAGGTGACGGCCGAGGAGATCCCGTCGCTGATCGACGAGGTGCCCGTGCTCGCGATCCTGGCGGGCCGCGCCGTGGGGGACACGGTGTTCCGGGACGTCGGCGAGCTGCGGGTGAAGGAGAGCGACCGGCTCGGCCTGCTTGCCGCGAACCTGCGGGCCGTGGGCATCGCGGCTGACGTGCTCGGGGACGACCTCCTGATCCGTGGCGCGGGGAGCCCGCCGCGGGGCCGGGTCGAGACCGGGGGCGATCACCGGCTCGCCATGGCGTTCGCCGTCCTCGGCACCGTGCCGGACGCCCGCGTGGTCCTGTCCGAACGGGAGAGCCCGGCGGTGAGTTACCCCGCGTTCTTCCGCGACCTGCGGCGGATCGGCGGCCGATGACGACGCACGTGCTGGCGATCGATGGGCCGGCCGGATCGGGGAAGTCCACGACGGCCCGGGCCGTGGCCGAACGCCTGGGGTTCGCGCACCTCGACAGCGGGGCACTGTATCGGGCGTTCACCCTGGCCGCGATCGACTCGGGTCTCCCCCTCGATGCCGGCACGCGCATCGCGGCGCTGGTGCGGACCCTCCCGATTCGCCTCGTGCTCGGGTCGGAGGGGTTCCGCCCGGAAGTGGCGGGCGCGGATGTGTCCGAGGCGGTGCGCCGGGCGGACGTGACGGCCCAAGTGTCGGCGGTATCGGCCCTTCGCGAAGTCCGTGCGGTGGCCAACGACCTCCTCCGCGAAGCCGCCGCGCTGCACCCCCGCGGGGTGGTGGTGGACGGGCGGGACATCGGGACCGTCGTGTTTCCGGATGCGCCCCTGAAGGTCTATCTCAGTGCGTCCCCCGAGGCTCGCGCCCGCCGCCGTCTGGAGCAGGAGGGACGGGTACTCGATGCCCGCAGCGTCGCGGAGGAAACGCGGCGCCTGGCCGCCCGGGACCGGGCCGACGCGGGTCGGCCGATCGCACCGCTCCGGCCGGCCGCGGACGCGGTCGCCCTCGACACGACCGACCTCTCCTTCGAGGGGCAGGTTGGCGCGATCGTCGAACTCGCCCGGAAGGTGTTCTCCTAGCTTGACATAGCGGTCGCGCGCATCTACGCTACATGTCTGTCTTTCCTGGCGGTCGGGAAAGACGTGTGTCCCTTTACCCCCTCGTGCGAGGGCAGGCAGGCATCCGCATGGTCGAGTCGTCCACCCAAACCCACACCTCCGACGGCGCGTCGGCGCCGGCGGAGCCCACTTCCCTCAACATCCGCGCCGATCTCCTCGACGAGGACTATTCCACGGAGCAGTACCAGGAGATGCTCGCGCTGTACGAGGGCACCCTCCAGAGCATCGTCGAAGGCGAGATCGTCAAGTCCAAGGTGCTGCGGGTCACGGACACGCACGTCATTCTCGACGTCGGCTTCAAGTCCGAGGGCGCCGTCGCCCGGGACGAGTTCAAGGACCCCGACACGCTCGCGGCGGGCGACGAGGTCGAGGTCTTTCTCGAGCGGTTGGAGGATCAGGACGGCGCCGTCGTCCTGTCGAAGAAGAAGGCCGACTTCATGCGCGTGTGGGAGAAAATCCGTCACGCGTACGAGAGTGACGAGCCGGTGCGGGGCACGCTCCAGAAGAAGATCAAGGGGGGCGTGGTCGTGGATCTGATGGGGGTGGACGCCTTCCTGCCCGGCAGCCAGATCGCGCTGCGACGCGTGCCGAACATCGACGAGCTTCTCGGACAGTCGTACGACTTCAAGATCATCAAGCTGAACAAGCGACGCCGGAACATCGTCGTCTCGCGCCGTGTGATTCTCGAGGGCGAGCGCGCGGAGAAGCGCGAGCACCTGATGAAGGAGCTTGCCGTCGGCCAGGTCCGCAAAGGCATCGTCAAGAACGTCACGGATTTCGGAGCGTTCATCGACCTGGGCGGTGTCGACGGGCTGCTACACATCACCGACATGAGCTATGGCCGCGTGTCCCACCCGTCGGAGGTCGTCGACCTCGGCAAAGAGCTCGAGGTCAAGGTCCTCGACATCGACTGGGACCGCGAGCGGATCTCGCTGGGGCTCAAGCAGCTGCAGGCCTATCCGTGGGAGAACGTGGCCGAGAAGTACCCAGTGGGTGTTCGGGTGCAGGGCAAGGTGGTCTCGATCACCAACTACGGCGCCTTTGTAGAGCTGGAGCCGGGCATCGAGGGGTTGGTGCACATCAGCGAGATGAGTTGGACGCGCAACGTGCGCCACCCGTCCAAGATCGTCTCCATCGGCGAGACGATCGAGGCGGTCGTGCTCAAGGTCGATCCGCAGGAGGAGAAGATCTCGCTCGGCATGAAACAGACCGAGCAGGATCCGTGGATGATGCTGCCCATGAAGTACCCGGTCGGGACGCGCATCTCGGGCAAGGTCCGCAACCTCACGTCGTTCGGCGCCTTCGTCGAGATCGAGCCCGGGATCGACGGCCTAGTCCACATCTCCGACATGTCCTGGACGCGCCGGGTGCAGCATCCCTCGGAAGTCGTCAAGAAGAGCGACACCGTGGACGTCGTGATCCTCAACATCGACGCCGACAACAAGCGGATCTCGCTGGGACTCAAGCAGGCGAAGGACGACCCCTGGCTCAAGATCGGGGAGGACTACCCGGTCGGCACCGACCTCGACGGGCGCATCGTGCGGGTGCTCGACAACACCGTGGTCGTGGACGTCGGGAACGACCTCGAGGGACTGATCCCCACCTCGCAGTTCCCGGTGCCCGAAGGCCGGCGCCTGGAGGACGTGGCGAAAGAAGGCTGGCTGGTCGACGTGAAGGTCATGGAGGTCGACCCGATCCATCACAAGATCGTGCTGGCGGCCACCGGGCAGCCCCGGCAGCCGCCGGTCACGGAAGCGCTCCCCGAGCAGCCGGGCGATGAGGCCACCGCCGAGGCGTCGGCGGAGGCAACGACGGCGGCGGCGGAGCCCTCGGAGGACGAGCCCTCGGAGGACGTGGCCGCGGAGGACGAGGCCGCGGGGGAGGATGCCCCGCAGGCGGGGTGACCAGCGCTGACGCAGGGTGCCGCCGGCGGCTCCACGCACGTGGAGTCGCCGGCGGTTCCGCGTCCGGCCCCATCGTGGGGAGTTGGGCATGAGCATGGAGGCGAAACTCGAGCGACTCGGCCGGCTGCGGGATGAGGCCGAGCAGGGCGGTGGGCCGGAGCGAGTGCGCGCCCAGCACGCCAAGGGCAAGCTCACCGCGCGCGAACGGATCGACCTGCTGGTGGACCAGGGATCGTTCGTGGAATTCGACCGATTCGTCACCCACCGCGCCACCGGCTTTGGACTCGAGGACCAGAAGCCGCTCGGCGACGGGGTCGTCACGGGCTACGGGCGCATCGACGCGCGTCTGGTCTACGTCTTCTCGCAGGATTTCACCGTCTTCGGAGGATCGCTCGCGGAAGCGCACGCGCAGAAGATCTGCAAGGTCATGGACCTGGCGGTCCGCAACGGGGCACCGGTCATCGGGCTCAACGATTCCGGGGGCGCCCGGATTCAGGAAGGGGTGGTCTCGCTCGGCGGCTACGCCGACATCTTCTTCCCCAATACCCCCGCGTCCGGCGTCGTGCCGCAGATCAGCGCGATTCTGGGGCCGTGCGCCGGGGGGGCCGTCTACAGCCCCGCCATCACGGATTTCGTGTTCATGGTGCGGGGCGTCTCGTACATGTTCGTGACGGGCCCCAACGTCGTAAAGACGGTCACCCACGAAGACGTGACGTCGGACGAGCTCGGCGGGGCCGATGCCCATGGGAGCATCTCCGGGGTCGCCCAGTTCGTGCTGGATTCGGAGATTCAGTGTCTGGCCGAGATTCGCCGGCTCTGCGCCTTCCTCCCCTCCAACAACATCGACGGTCCGCCCGTGCGGCCCTCAAGTGATCCCGCGGACCGGCGGGACGAGGAGCTCCTCGCCGTGGTCCCGGACAACCCGAACAAGCCGTATGACATGCACGACGTCATTCGGCG
>JBFGDF010000105.1:0-10750 GCA_041580775.1 Gemmatimonadales bacterium | reverse complement strand
CGCGTGACCGCCGCGTAGACCTCCAGCACGCGCGCGGCGGTGCGGTCCCACCCGAACTCGCGGACCGCGCAGTCACGCCCCCGCCGACCCATGGCCGTTCGCCCGGGCTCGTCCGCCAGGAGCCGCGTCAGCGCAGCAGCCAGCGCTTCCGCGACGCCGGCGGGGTCCGCCGGCGTCCCGTCGTCCCGCACCGTCAGCGGTACCAGGATGCCCGTCTCGCCATCGCGCACGACGTCGGGGATCCCGCCCACCGCGGTGGCAACGACCGGGGTCTCGCAGGCCATCGCCTCGAGGTTGATGAGGCCAAACGGCTCGTAGACCGACGGGCAGCAGAACACGGCGGCCCCGGAGAACAGAGCGACGGCCACCTCGTGCGGCACCATCTCCCGGATCCACACGACCGGCCGTTCCGCCTGGAGCGCCCGGACCGCCGCCGCCACCTCCCGCTCCAGCCCGGGCGTGTCCGGCGCTGCCGCACAGAGCACGACCTGCACATCGCGCGGCAGTGCGGCCGCCGCGCGCAGAAACAGGTCAATGCCCTTCTGGCGGCTGACACGGCCCAGAAACAGCACGTACCGGCGCCTCGGGTCCACGCCGTGGCGCGCCAGCAGCGCTCCGTTCGGCGCACGGCACCACGCGACGGTGTCGATCCCGTTCGGGATCGCCCGCACGCGGTCCGGCGCGGTGGCGAACAGCCGCAGCACGTCCCGCCGGGCGCTCGCCGAGACGGCGATGACCGCGTCCGCCGACTCGATCGCCGTGCGCTCGAGCCACAGCGAGAGGTCGTAGCCCGCTCCCAGTTGCTCGCGCTTCCAGGGACGCAGCGGCTCGAGCGAGTGCACGGTGAGCACGAGCGGGCGTCCGTAGGCGCGCTGGGCAACGAGCCCGGCCCAGTGGGTGTACCAGGTGTGGCAGTGAACCACGTCGCTGTGCACCGGCCGCGCGACCATACGCGCGCTGGCCACGACCGCGCGGAGCGCATCCCGCGCCGGACCCGTGTGACCGGCGAACACGGGATCGTCGAACGGCGTCCCGATCACGTGTGGGTTCGCCGGACCCGAGGCCTGGTCGCCGAAGCACCGAACCTCGACCTCAATCCGCCGGGCCAGCGCGCGGGCAAGCTGCGCGACGTGGACACCGGCACCCCCGTACACGTACGGGGGGTATTCGCGGGTCAGCAGCAGCGCCTTCACCCGGTCATCCCCGGCGACACGGCCTCGCTCTCAGCCCGCCCGTCTCCAGTGACGCTCGCGCCAGGACCAGCTCGGCACGTCGCACGCTCCACCGCTGAGCGATCGGAGCATAGCCGGACCCTTCGCCGCATGTCAAACGACGCGCACCGGCGCCAGAGGGATGGACCGGGGGATCACCGTTGCCAGCGAAACGACGGAAGGACGGAAGGTGAGCTACCCCTTCCGTCCTTCCGTCGTTCCGTCATCCCAGCCGCTTCAGTTGATCTTCTTCAACTCCACGCGCCGGTTCCGCGCACGGCCGGCTGCCGTCGAATTGGTCGCGACCGGATTGTCCGGGCCGTAGCCGCGGGCTGTCAACTGCGTCGCCGGCACGCCCTGGGAAATCAGGTACGTGCGCACCGACTCGGCCCGGGCCTGCGACAGCCGCGTGTTCAGCGCGCGCGAGCCGGTGGCGTCGGTGTGTCCCCCGACCTCCACCCGCACGTCCGGGTTACCCTTGAGCGATTCAGCCACGATATCAAGCACCGTCTGGGAGTTGTCGCTCAGCACGGCGCTCCCGGTGGCGAACGTCACGCCCTGGAGCACCAGGGTCGGCTTGTCGGCCTCGAACAGGATCGGACAGCCATTCGCGTCCACCTGCCGGCCCGCCTCGGTGTTGGGGCAGCGATCCAGTCCGTCGAACACCCCGTCCTTGTCGCTGTCCGTCGGGCAACCATTGGTGTCCACGCGCGCGCCCGTGGGCGTGCTGGGGCAGCGGTCGTTGAGATCGATGACCCCGTCCGCGTCCGTGTCCACCGGGCACCCGTTCGCATCCACCGCAGCACCGGCCGGCGTGTTGGGGCAGCGATCGAGCCCGTCAAACACCCCGTCTTTATCGGCATCCGTCGGACAGCCGCTCGCGTCCACGGTGGCCCCCGCCGGCGTGTTCGGACAGCGATCGAGCCCATCGAACACCTTGTCCCCGTCCGCATCCGTCGGGCAGCCGGTGGCGTCCACGCGTGCGCCCGCCGGCGTGTTGGGGCAACGATCCACGTGGTCGGCCACGCCATCGCGGTCGGTGTCCACGGGACAGCCGGCCGCATCGACGCGCACGCCCATCGGAGTGTTCGCGCAGCGGTCACGGCCATCCGCAACGCCGTCGCGGTCCGTGTCCCTCGGCGCCTTGCCAAACGTGTACGTGAGCCCCAGCTCGGCAGCCCAATGCGTGTAGTTCGCGTCGGGATCCGCTACCGGGCTCAGGGTCTTGGGACTCGGGACGAAGTCGGCAATGCCCTGCGCCCGGAGGGCCAGGCCGCCGGACAGCCACGCCTGGAAGCCGATGAGGCCCTGCACGCCGTTGTCCGCGCTGGGATCGACCCCGTCCACGAGATACTGGGTCCGCTGATACCCGCCGCCCAGCAGGATGCCCAGACGCTCGGCCACCGGCACGTTCAGCACCAACCGGCCGAAGAGCGGCAGGTGCGTGACGTCGGACGGCGAGGGACGGATCGTCTCCGTGGGAGAATAGGCGGCCCCCGCTTCGAGCATCACGAGCCTGTGGAAGTAGACGCCGAGCATGCCCGACCCGCCGAACGCGCGATCGAGATTGGAGTCGTACTTGTCGTAAAAGCTGTAGCGGCCAAGGGCGCCGATCTCGACGGATCCCGGCCCCTGGGCCGCCGCCGGAACGGTCACGGCAGCGAGAGCGAGCACCGTGCCGGCTAGCACGCGCTTGCACCACATAGGCTCAACTCCTGTCAGAAGGGGAAATCATGGGCTGTGAAGTCTCTGTTCTAGACAAGTGCTAAACATAAGGGAATTGGTGTCCGCCGACAAGGGCAGGAGGGCCCGGGCCCATTACCGTAATTCCTTGCAAGGCTGAGACTTACTAACCGCGCTCACATCTTCATCCCGTGACCCGGCTGCATCCCCAACTTCTGGAGCCACGTCGAGGCGCTTGCGTCGACCTGCGACGCCGCGTGCACCGCGTCGCTGAGGTCGCCCCGCTGGACGGCCGCCCGGGCCTTCTGCCAGCTATCCTGGAGCCGCGGCAACTCGTCGCGGGCCGCGGCAACATCCCCGCGGGTCACGCTGGCGGGGAGCTTGCCCGCGCCCGACAGGGCCGCCACCTGCTGCTCAAGCGCCTGGAGCTTCATCGAAACGTTGGCACTGACCGTGTCCCACCGGGCGGTGACCGTGGCCTTCCCGGCCGCGATCGCCGTCGGCAGCTGCTTCGCCTTGGCGGCGGCGTCGTTGGCGCCGGCGATGGCGGTGGCGTAGTCCTTCGCGTCGAAGGCGGTCCGGGCCGCGGCGTACGTGTCCATGATGTCTTTGAAGGTGGCGGGCGCGTATCGGATGGCGTCGGCGTGCTGGGCCGTGATGGCGTCTTCGCTCACCTGCAGCGCCCGTTCGGCCCGCTGCTCGGTGGCGCAGCCGGTGAGGACGGCGAGGGCAAGGACGACGCCGAAGCGCGAATGGCGCATGGCAACTCCGGATTCGAGATGCCGCAAGCTAGCCGCGGGCAGAGCGAACCGGCAGTGCGGGATCGGCGCCGGCCCTTTCCCGCGGGGCGCCTGCTTCGCATCTTGTGGCAGTTCCGATCTCGAGCGAGGCCATGCGCTGCCGCACCTGCCACACTCCCATTACCGAGCACCTCCGCTTCTGCCCCAACTGCGGCGAGCTGTTTCCCGCGGAGACGGCCGAGCGTGTGATGGCGTACGAGGCGATTCAGGACGGGTCGGTCGACCCCGCGGAACTCAAGCGGCTGCGCACCGACAAGGCCCGGTACGCCCTTGAGCTGCAGGGCCTGCTGGAAGCGGCGGAAGATCGTGAGCTCTCACCAGACGAGCGCCGGGAGTGGTCCCTGCTCTACACGAAATGGCGTGACGTCGCCTACGAGCTCACGGAGCAGATGGATCGGCTCCTCGGGCGGACCGAGTTGGAGCGGCGGCGCGTGGAGCGGCGGCGGCAGGAGCGGCGCCGCACCGAGCAGCCACCGGCGGAGGAGGATCGCCGGCAGGGAGAACGACGGCAGGGGCCGATCCGGAGCGGTGACGACCGGCGCGATCCGTACTGGCACCGCGTGCCCTGACGCAGCCGCCCCGCGGGCGGCTCAGGGGCGCTTCCCGACCACACGCCACATTTCGGCGACGCACTCGCGGGTCGACATCCGCTCGACCTTGGCAGCGGCGGCACCCGACGCGACCCCCACCACGAGATGCCCGACGGCGGACGCCACGTCGTCCGCTGCGCGGCGAGTTTCATCCCCGAGCCCGCCGGTCGCCGCCCGCACGCTGTCCTGCGCGGCTCGGACCTCGCGCTCGGCCCGGTTCACGAGCTCGCGCCGGAGCATGGTGCACGGATCCAGGGAGCGATACCGCACGAGCGGGACCGCGGCGACCATCAGCAGGATCACTGTAGCGCCCAAGATGAGCTTCTTCATGCCGTCCTTGCCTTGAGTCCCTTCCTCCCTACGCAGCGCCGGCCGGTGCGGATTCGCCGGAGCGAGCGGGAGACCATCCCCGCTCGCGCCTCGCGATAAACCCGGCCCCCGACCAGCGCGGCGCATCACCCACTCGCCAAGTCTGGGCACCGCTCCCAATGAGCGCGCGCCCGTCGTGCGTCACAATCCCGGGCGCCGACCCGCCTACCCTCCCGGACGGGGCGGTCAGGCCCCGGACGGCGGTGCCGCTCTTGACGGCGCGTGCGCACGGGGTTGGCCCGTCGAGTGGCTCGGTCGCCGCCGCCGCCCTACATTAGCACGGTCACTCCCAGGAAGTCATCACAGCGTGCCCAACCCCATCGAGACACTGAACACCGCGTTGGCGCGCCGCTATCGGATCGAGCGCGAGCTCGGCCGCGGCGGCATGGCGACCGTCTATCTCGCCGAGGACCTCAAGCATCGACGGCCCGTCGCCATCAAGGTGTTGAAGCCGGAGCTCGCGGGGGCCCTCGGACCCGATCGCTTCCTGCGGGAAATCGAGATCGCCGCCCGGCTCGACCATCCGCACGTGCTGCCACTCTATGATTCCGGCGACGCGGCAGGCGCGTTGTACTACGTGATGCCCTACGTCGAGGGGGAGTCGCTGCGCGATCGCCTCTCGCGCGAAAAGCAGTTGCCCACGGAGGAGGCGCTGCAGATCGCCCGCGAGGTCGCCGACGCCCTGTCGTACGCGCACTCGCGCGACGTGGTGCACCGCGACATCAAACCCGAGAACATCATGCTCGCCGGCGGGCACGCGCGGGTCGCCGACTTCGGCATCGCCCGCGCCATCTCCGAAGCCGGGGGCGAGCGGCTCACGGCAACGGGTCTCGCGATCGGCACGCCCGCCTACATGAGCCCCGAGCAGGCGGCCGGCAGCCGCGACCTCGACGGGCGCAGCGACCTCTATAGTCTGGGGTGCGTGCTCTACGAGATGTTGGCGGGACAGCCACCGTTTACGGGCCCGCTCGACAGCATGGTGCACCAGCACCTCACGGTGGACGCGCCCCCCATCACGAACCTGCGGCCGGCCGTGCCGCCCGCCGTCGCCGCGGCGCTCATGCGCGTCCTGGCCAAGACACCGGCCGATCGCTTCAGCCCCGCGGCGCAGTTCGCCGAGGCGCTGCGACCGGCGGCGGTCACCGGCCTGCCAGGCGTGCTGCCCACGCCTGGCGGCGCGACCCGTCGGGACCCGGTGCGGGCAGCGGGCGTCTTCGCGCTGGCGTCGTTCGGCGTGCTCGCCCTCGTGTTCCTGATGGTCAGCCAGATCGGGTTGCCCACCTGGGTATTCGGTGCGGCGGCCGGGCTGCTGGTGCTCGGGCTCCCACTCGTCGTGCTCACCAGCCTTGCCGAGCGGCGGCGCGCACAGGCCGGCGGGACGGGCACCGGTCTCCCGGCCTGGCTCACGTGGCGCACGACCCTGCTGGGCGGCGGTCTGGCGTTCACCGCGCTCGCGGTCGTCACCACCGGCTATATGGCCGCGCGGGTGCTGGGCATCGGTCCCGCGGGCACGCTGCTGGCCACCGGCGTGATCGGCGAGCGGGAGCGGGTGATCCTGGCCGACTTCGAGAACCGCACGGCCGACTCGACGCATGGGGCGACGGTGACGGAGCTGATGCGGATCGGGCTCTCGCGCTCGCAGGCGGTCTCGGTCCTCGACCCGCTGCAGGTGGGCCGCATCCTCCAGCTCATGGCCCATGATCCCGCCGACGGCGTGAGCGACTCCGTGGCACTCCACGCCGCCGAACGCGAGGGGATCCGGGCGGTGGTGATGGGGGAGATTGTCTCCGTGGGATCCGGCTATTCCGTTGCCGCCCGGCTCGTGTCCACCACCGGCGAGATCCTCACCGCCCAGCAGGTGTCCGCCGCGAACGACGACCAGCTCGTCGATGCCATCGATCGTCTGGCGCTGGCGCTGCGGGAGCGCTTCGGGGAGAGCCTGCGCGACCTGCGTCGTGCGCGGCCGCTGGAGCAAGTCACCACCAAGTCGCAACGGGGGCTGCGGCTTTTCTCCCAGGGCCTGCAGGCCTGGAATCAGGGCGACAACGCGCGCGCCATGCAGCTGCTCGAGGAGGCCATCGCGCTCGATTCGACGTTCGCCATGGCACACCGCAAGCTCGCCATCATCCTCTCGAATAACGCCGAGCGCCGGTCGCGCGCCGTGGACGCCGCCACCAAGGCGTATCAGTTCCGCGACCGCCTCACCGAGCGCGAGCGCTATCTGGTCATCGCGGCCTATCACAGCGTCGTCACGGGCAACCGGGATCAGGTCATCAGTGCCTACCGCACCGTGCTGGACATGTATCCCGACGATCACTACGCGCTCAACAACCTCGGGGTCATCTACTCGGAGCTGCGCGACTACGCCAGGGCCGCCGAGTACTACGGCAGGGCGCTCGCCGTCGATTCGGCAACCCGCCTGCACTACTCGAACCTCGCCTATGCCCTCGAGCAGCAGCGACAGTTCGATTCGGCGATGACCGTCGTCACCAATTTCGAGCGGCGGTTCCCCGGCAATCCCGAGGTCAAGATCGCGTACATCATCCATGCGGCCATGCGGAAGGACTACGATGTGGCGGAGAGACTGGGGGCGGAACTCGTCGCCGAGCAGCGGGGCACCGTGTTCTGGGAGGCCATCGCGTACGAGTGGATGGCCCAACTGGACGCGATGCGCGGCCGGCTCGCCGGCGCCGAGCGCCGCTGGGAGCGCGCGTTCGCCATCACCGCGGATCGCGATCTGGGCGGTCAGTATCTGACGCGGGCGGCCCGCCGGGCCATCGTGGAACGGCTGCTGCTCAATGACCCGGCTCGCGCCAAGCGGCTTCTGGACGACGCGGTGCGCCGCTACCCGCTCGAGCGGCTTCCGCCGTTGGATCGGCCGTATGGGCACCTGGCACTGGCCTACGCGGCGGCGGGCGAGACTGCCAAGGCGAAGACGTTACTCGACGACTTCGACCGGACCCCGGCAGCCGACCATGGGCGCGACGCCGAAATGTGGCGGACCGGCGCCGCAGGGGTCGCCGCATTGGCGGAGGGTCGGACCGACGAGGCCGTGGCGAAGCTCTGGCAGTTCGACGACGGCAACGAGTGCAGCACGTGCGCGGCGGGGTGGCTCGCACGGGCGTACGATCAGGCGGGTCAGACCGACTCCGCCCGGATCATGTACGAGCGGTTGGTCGAGACACCATCCTCCGAAATCTGGTACGACGCCGCGCACGTCGGGCACGGCTATCTGCGTCTCGCGGAACTGGCAGAACAGGGAGGCGACCGGGTCAAGGCGGCCGCCTACTACAACCGCTTCCTCACGCTCTGGAACGAGGCGGATCCGCGCCTGCAGGACTGGGTGCAGCAGGCTCGCCACGCGTTGGATCGCCTCGGGCGCGAACCGACCGGCACCGAGTAACGCGACCAGGCGCCGCACGGCGGTGCGTTGCCGGCGACGTGCCCGCCATCACAATCCACCTTCCCCCCGCACGTCATAGTTGAGTCGTGGTGGCTCCGGACGCCGTGTGCAACGATCGGCGTTCGGATCGTCCCTCCCTGGAGATCTCACAGGGTCATGGCATGCGGACACTCTACGTTCTCGGAATGGCCTACCTCGCCGTCAGTGCGCTCGCGCTGTGGCGCGGGCCGGTGCGTGCTCCCCTGATGGGCGGCGCGCACTATGCGTTCGCGGCCCCTGGCTCCGACGGCGCCGCCTGGTTCGACCAGGTGAAGCCATTCTGCAATACGCTCGAGGTCCAGACCATGCACCGGCAGCATCCGCCACCGGCGACCCTCGAGGGGGCGGGGTTCGGCGCCGCCTGCTGGGCGCTCGCCGGC
Source organism: Gemmatimonadales bacterium (assembly GCA_041580775.1). Taxonomy (GTDB): domain Bacteria; phylum Gemmatimonadota; class Gemmatimonadetes; order Gemmatimonadales; family GWC2-71-9; genus JAOTWJ01. The sequence goes on along the minus strand of JBFGDF010000105.1, from coordinate 2,275 downwards.
CGCATCGCGGAGGCGCGCGAGCAGATCCGCTCGGTGTCGGCGGACGACCGGTGGCGAGCCGCCGGCATCGTGTTCGAGATCGGGCACCCGATCGCCGACATGGGCGACGACCGCTCGGCCGGACCCATCATGGAATTGGTGGTCGAGTTCTGGCCCAACCACTACCAGGCGCTCTATCATGCCGGCGCCGCGCGGTTCGCGCTCGGTGAGTGGGGGGCAGCCGAGCGGCATCTCCGCGAGTTCCTCGTCTACTACGAGCAGCAGGACGGCTGGACGGCAAGCGCCAAATCCATGCTGGGCCAGCTGGAGGCCCGATGACCCCGACGCCTGAACCCACGCGCTGCGTGCTCTGCGGCGCCCCGGAACCGTTCGGGCTGAGCATCTGCCCGGGGTGCGGTGGCGCGGCGCACGCGGTGGGGGACACGCTCGTGTTCGTCCAGTCCGCCGATGCGACGGACGATCGCCGCGCCGTCGCGACCCGGCTCGACGCGCTGCTCGAGGGCCGGACGCATCGCGGTGATCGGTCGCTGATCGCGGCCGGCCATCGCGCGCTGATTCGTGTGCCGGCGGCGGCCGCCGACACCGCGGTGCGGCAGCTGGCCCTCCGTGGCATTCCCGCGGTGGCCCGGGCCGCCCGCCAGACCTGGACCAGCGTGCCCCTGCCCTTCTACGTCCTGCTCGCGGCCGTCGTCGTCGTGGGCGTCGTGGCCGGATTCCGGGCCGAACCGCTGCTGCGGTGGACGAGTCCCGCGTTTGCGGGGCTGCTCCTCCTCGGCGCGCAGGTGCGCCTCCGGCAGCCAGCCATCGGCCTCGCGCCGCGTCGGCGCGTCTTCCCGAAGGTGGTCGAACGGCAGATGGCCGAGACGTTCGCCCGGCTCCCGGACGGGAACGCGCGCGACTTTCTGGCGCGTCTGGTGCAAGCCGCCGAACCGGTCCACCGGGCGCTGCACGATCGGCCGCACGATGCCCGCCGGGGCGACATCCGGGATCTGCTGCTGCACGCGTGTCGGGCCGCGGAAGACCTGGCCGACCTCGAGCGCGGGCTCTCGGCGCTCCAGGACGAGCCGGGGCTGGACCGGGTGGCCGCGCTCCACGACGGCCTCACGGCTCGCTTCCGCCACGGGATCACGGTGCTGCATCGGCTCCGCGCGGAGACCGTGGACGACGACCCCGCGGTGCACGAGCTGACGGCGCTCATCCAGGCGCTGGACGAGGACGCGGCCGCGCGGACCGCGGCGCGGGAGGTGCTGTCGTCGCTCCTCACGGACCGAAAGACCTGACGCGCCGCACCGGTCGCCCCACACCACCACACCGGTTTCCCACGCGCCGCGCGTCGCCCCACGGTCGGGCGCCGCCTGCCTGCTACTGGCGCCCCAGATAGCGACCCGTATCTTCGACGGGGTCTTCGCCGAAATTGGCGTCCATGGATCTCGTCGGCCACGTGCTGGGCGACCGCTATCGCGTCCTCCGCAAGCTCGGTGCTGGCGGCATGGGCGCGGTCTATCTGGCGGAGCACGTCTACCTCGGCCGTCCGACCGCGCTCAAGATCCTCCGGCGTGACCTCTACGCGGACGAGCAGGGGGAGGAGCGGTTCCGGCGCGAGGCGATGCTGGCGGCCCGCATCACGCATCCGAGTGTCGCGCAGATTTACGATTTCGACCGCCTCCCCGACGGGGAGTTCATCCTCGCGATGGAGTACGTCGAGGGGGAGACGGTGGGGCGACGACTCGCGCGCGAGGGACCGTTTACGGTCCCGCTCGTCCTGCACATCCTGCAATCGGTCGCGACGGGACTCGACCGCGCGCACACGCTGCACATCCTGCACCGCGATCTCAAGCCCGACAACATCATGCTCGCGGCGGATGGCGGCGTGAAGCTGCTCGATTTCGGGGTCGCCCGACCGCTCGACACGTCGAGCGCCATCACCTCGTCGGGGTTCGTCGTCGGGACCCCGGCCTACATGAGCCCCGAGCAGTTGGTGGGCGACGCGCTGGGCGCCGCGACGGACATCTACTCGCTGGGTGTGGTGGTCTTCGAGATGCTGACCGGCCGCCTGCCACACGAGGCCGCCACGGTGGCCGAGTTGCGCATGCGGCGATTGAGCACGCCGCCGCCGCCGCTCGACAAGCTCCGGGCCGAATGCTCGCGGGAGCTCGCCGCGGTCATCGCCCGCGCGCTCACGATCGCGCCCGACGCCCGCTGGCCGACGGCCGCGGCGATGGCCGAAGCGGCCGCCGCTGCCGTGACCGAGCACATCCCCTTCCCGGCACCGGTG
>JBFGDF010000104.1:0-10896 GCA_041580775.1 Gemmatimonadales bacterium | reverse complement strand
GCGTCATCGGGCTCTCCCCGGCACGTCTCCGTCAGACGTGCGCGGTGGTGGTGTCACCCAGGGAACGCGCATCGGCGCGTGGCGCGGGCGGCCCGTTCCTGGGATCAGGGTCGTCTACTGATACGTGTTGAGGGCGTGCCGTCAAGAGGCATGTGCCATTCATTCCGAGAAGGCCCGGGCCCATAGCCCCGGCGCAATTGCCGTCGAGCGTGTCGTTCCGGCCGCGACCAGCTCTCCGGCCACGTCGCGACCCCGGGGGCTGCGCCCACGCGGTCTCGACGTATCCTAAACCAAGCGCGCGGTGGGTCAGCGCCTCCGCAGCCACTCGGCGATGTCGAACGTGACCGTCACGGAGTAGTGGACCGCGCGGGGGCTCGACGTGTCGCGCACTCGCACGCTCGCCCGGCCCGAAAGGCCGGGTAGCGCGGCGGGCGCGAAACCCACCCCACCCCCGCGAGGCGCCAGTCGGAACGTGAGACCGTCTACGCCGGGCACGGGGAGGTCCGTGTCCTCGATCCGCGCCAGGATCTCGCGTGCCTCTGCGTCGTTGTAGACGGCGGCCAGCGCAGCTGCCGCCAGGACGGCGGTGTGACTCACCGCGGCCACCCGCTCGGCCGTCGAGAGAGTCCGCCAGTCGCGGATGAACCTGCCGCGCAGGTCGTCAACCACTCGGTTGGCTGCGGACTGCACTGCCGGGATGGCCCAGAGGCCGGCGAGCACATCTCCCACCTTGCCCGGGCGCGGGGTCGCCGGCCCGGCGCCGCGCGGGACGAAGGGGCTACGGGGGTGCGGCTGCGGCGCCGTCCAGAGGCGCGCGAGCGGGCCCGGGTCGAAGTGCGTCCAGTCGGGAGTCAGGCAGAGTCGCTGCAGCCGCCCGGCGAGCGTGACAGCTTCGAGCGCCCGCATCTGGGCATCGAGAGCAGGGTCGAGTCTGAGCCGGAAGTCGCCGAGCGTTGGTCCGGGCGGCGTACGGTCGAGTCGTAGCTGATAGTCGCTCATGGTATCGTGATTTCTCGCCCCCCGCCGCGTCTCACGATGTGAACGGGCCGGGAGGCCGTTAAGGCGGCCTCGGGAAACGCGGCATGGCTCGTGCCCGTCCTTCCCGTGAGAACGTATTGTGGGGCGGTCAACGGCCGATCAAGCGGGACTGGGTGAGGGCAATGCGGCGGCAGCGCCGGAGCCAGCCGGCTCGGCACCGGTGATGGGGGTGCCGCGCGGGCCGTCGGCGATGCGAGTCCGGGCCACGCCCTGTCGCTCGGCGTGGCCCGGCCGGCAGGCGGCTGATCGCTGCGGTTCTAATTGATGGAGAGGCTGTACGATCCCCGCGCCGCGTCATCGTAGCCCGAGATGAAGATCACGTACTCCGTGTTGGGCTGCAGCGTCCATGTGATCCGGGCATCGAGGTTGCCGTTGCTGTCGTCGTCCTCGTTCAACAGGACGGCCGAGTTCGCCGGGTCACTGAGGTTGCGAATCTCATAGAGCTCGAGCCAGCTGTCGAAGCTCGACGTCACGGCGAACGTGACGGACGCCTGAGCGGCGACGCGCACCCGCCACCCCTCGAAATAGCCGTCGTTCGCGATGCCGGTATGGCAATCATCGTCCGTGACGGTGCCGCTCACCGTCTGCGGCGGGACGGCCTGCCCCATGATGCAGACCGCGGCCAGGACGGCCGGGTCCATCGTCGGGAACGTGACGGAGCCGGTGCGATCGGGGTCGGTGACGCTGTCTCCGCCGCATGAGAGCACGACGAATGCGACGAGAGCGATGGATGTGAGCCTCCACATGATGGTACCTCCGTACGAAATGAGCGTGCGGGCGTGCTGGTGCCCCACTGAACCGAGCCCGAGTGGGGCGGGTCGTGGCACTCGCCCGATTCCGATGCCGAGAATACCGGCCCGGTCCCAAGGGCCGATCAATTACGGCGGGAGGTCGATCAAGGCGGCCTCGCACGAGAGAGAGCGCGCGGCCGGACGCTCGGTGGGTCAGCTAGAAGGAATAGAACACGCCGATGCCGATGCCGTGGCGATACGCCGGCCGGGCGACGACGCGTCGTCCCAAGAAGCCGAGCTGCACGCGGCGAAGCGTTGCGGTCAGGGTCGCGACCGTACCGGCATGCGCGAGTGGCCGAGGCATCCCCGACACGGTCGAGATGGCGTGCACGGCGGGACCTCGCCCGGCCGCTGCGGACCACGCGGGCCGACCGTCGGTCGGCGACCCACGCATGCGAGCGGTCGCGGCGCGGCCGGTCGTGAGCGCGCGGGCCGCGCTCCCGTCGCGGACCCGGTGGTCCGGCGTCACGTGGGCGGTCGCCAGTGACCCGTTGATCGGCGGAAGGCGCTCGCCCTGCGCCGACGCGAGCGCCGGTGTGCCCATCAGCAAGATGAAGATCAGGGTCGCCCGCAGCCGCCACCCGCCCGTCACATCGTGCCTTGGTCCGCGCATTCGCCGCTCTTCGAGAGGTGCACCGCAGCATACGCGGGCGGAGCCAAGTCGGGATCAAGTCCGAAGGCTCGCACGAGCAACCGAGCGGCGCGGGCTGTGATGTTCGGTGTATGTTCGGTAATTTGGAACCAACAAATACCAGAAAACAGAAACAAACTTGCATAAAGGGCCATTACACGCCATCTTTTCAATCAGGCGTCTCGAATATGAGGGCGCGAGCATGAACGGCGAATTCGAGGAGTGGGGCTTCAGTGAGCGACCGGCGTCGGCCTCCCTTGCGGGGATGACGCACGGATCGCCCTCGGTGCTGGAGCCGGACATCCTGACCATCGACGAGGTGGCCGCCTACCTCCGGCTCAAGCCGCAGACGATCTACAAGTGGGCGCAGGGGAACCGCATTCCGGCCGCGAAGCTCGGCAAGGAGTGGCGGTTCCGCCGGAGCATCATCGATCGCTGGCTGGACGACCAGATGTTGGACGGAAGCCCCGAGTTCGAGCGTCTGCGCCATCGGGAGTGAGCCGACCCCGCCGCTGAGCGACCACACCCGGGCGCCCGCGGCACGCACGTCACTCCCGCGCCCTCGCAACGCATCCGTTCGCCTCTGCGATTGAACGCGCGCGGCGTCCACGCGGCCTCACGAGCCCCGCCCGCTCACCCTTCCGCTTCACCGCTGGCTGCCGTACACTCCGATGACTGGCGTGTTGTCGCACGCGCGATACGATCACCAGGAGTGAGCGTCGGTGGGCATCCTGCGCGACACGGGTCACACCAGCCTGAATCTTCCGAGTCTGGGGCAGCCTGGCGCGCCGCGTGACGCGCTGCTCGAGGCCGTCCGGGAGGCGGCCGCCGCGGAGTTCGAGGTATATGGTGAGATCGGGCGGGGCGCCGATGGCGCCCGCGCCTATCTGGCGCGCGATCTGGCCGATGCCAAGCTGGTCGCTCTCAAGCTCGCTCCAGCTCCGGCGTCGGGCGAGTTCCTGCTCGACGTCGTCAAACAACTCGACGCGTCGGTCCCGGCGAACGAAACACGCTGTCCCCGGTGCAGCGCCCCGCTCCGCCAATGGGCCCGCTTCTGCACCAAGTGTGGCACCGATCTGTGGACCGACCCATCGGTCGGTCAGGGGTGGTCCGGCGCCGAGCTGCTGGCGGCGGTGAAGGAAGCCACGCAGGGGCGCTTCGAGGTGCTGGGAGAGATGCGGAGCGCGCAGGGCGGCGGGTTCGTCTACTTCGCCAAGGAGCTGGCGACCGGCAACCTGGTGGCGCTGCGGCTCCAACAGGAGATGGGCGAAGAGTATTCGATCGGGATGACGGGTGTGCTCAGGCCGATCGCCGACTCGGTGCTGGACCAGCGTGGCACGCCGACGCTCGTCATTCCCGCACCTCGCTTGCCGGCGGGCGGCGGCCCGCCTCGTTCGCCACGTCCGGTCGTGACCGCTCCCCCGGCGCCCGCCAGGACGCTCGGGCTGCCGACCAGCGGCCCGGTCGCACCCGCACGACGGGCGGATGCGGTGCCGGTCCGTCAGCCGCCGGTGAGGGACGAGCCGTGGGCCTCTGTGCGGGAATTCTTTGAACATCCAATCGTGCTCCCCGTCGCCGTGGCCTTGGCGGCGTTTCTCCTCATCATCATTCTGCTCATCGTGCTCGTGGATTGACCGAGCGATCCTTCCGCGGCCGCCTTGTCCGCCGGCTGAGCGAGGGTATATTCCCGAGCCGAATCGGCCTCCCTTCGTGTCCTCTCGCCAGGAGCGGCGTATGCCCAAGTTCTCATCGCACGTGTCGGTAGTTGCCGTCGGGTTGGGCGGCGTACTCGCCACGCTCGGAAGTTCCGCAGCGCACGCGCAGGTACGCTTCGAGATCGCCCCGTGGGTGGGGAGCTACTATGCGGTGGCCAACACCGGCCTGACGGAGGCGAACACGGAGGAACGGCAGGAGAACCAGCCGGCCTTCGGTGTGGCCCTGGTCGCCCGGCTGAACCAGCTCCTGGGTGCGGAAGCGTCGTTTGCCTACGTGAAGAGCGGCGTCAATATCGACCGCACCGGTGCGGCCGCCGGTGCGCGGCTGGCACTGCCGGGTACGCTCATCTCTGCGAGCGGGCGCGTGCGCTTGTGGGCCCCGCGGAGCAACTTCTATGGGCTGGCGGGTGCGGGGATCGTGAGCCGCGGAGGAGACGCCTGGGACGGCTTCTCGAGCAAGTCGGCGATCGCCGGGATCCTGGGATTCGGCATCCAGGCGGAGGTGAGCCCGGCGGTCAGAATCGACGTAAAGGCCGAAGTGCAGTTTTACAGCTTCGATCCTGACGGGAACGGCACGACCTACGAGTCGAAGCTGATGCCCGACGTGCTTGTCGGCATCGGGATCCCCATCGCCCTGAACCGGAGCTAACCGACTGAAACGGTGCGGGCGCGACCGTCGTTCGACGGCCGCGCCCGCTCCATCACGTCGTCCCGCCGAACGAGTCGTCAGGGCATGTCGCTGTCGGGACGCACGCCCACGGTGACGGGTCGGGTCCGACCGGTCCCGGTCCCGTCGCCCAGCTGTCCGTAACGGTTCGCGCCCCAGCACAGCGTTTCCCGGGTGGCGGTGACACCGCAGCTATGGACGCCGCCCGCCGTGATGGCGGAGAAGCGAGCGCCGCCCGCCGCGGCCACGGGTGTCGGGCTCGAAGCGGTCGTGCCGGTGCCGAGTTGCCCGGCGTCGTTCTTCCCCCAACAATAGGCTTGCCCGGCCGTCGTCAGCGCACACGTGTGATCCGCTCCGGCGCCGATCGTGCTGAAGCGCTGGGTTCCCGCGACTTTGGTGGGCCGATTCCGGTCGCTCGTGGAGCCGTCGCCGAGTTGCCCCGAGCGGTTGCCGCCCCAGCAGTACGCCTCGCCGCCGGTCGTGAGGCCGCAGACGTGCGTCGCCCCGGCCGACAGCATGCGGAAGCTCAGCCCGCCGGCGACGTCGTTGGGCTCGCGCACCGTCCCGGGCATCTGTCCGCTTCCCACGGCACCGGCCCAGTTGCTCCCCCAACAGTAGGCCTTGCCACGTGCCAGGCCGCAGGTGTGCTCGCCGCCGGCGACCAGGGTGTCGTAGGTGAAGCCGCTGGCGACTGCTCGGGGCTCGGCCCCGGATTGCCCGGTACCGTCTCCCAGCTGCCCACGGTTGTTCTTGCCCCAACACACCGCCGTGCCGTCGCCGCGGAGCGCGCACGTATGGCCGCCGCCCGGGACGACCAGCCGGAACGCGCCGGTGACGCCGCTGCCGAGACGCCCATCGGCGTTGCTGCCCCAGCATTCGACGGCGCCGGTCCGATTGATGGCGCACGTGTGCTCCTCGCCGGTCGCCACCATGATGAACGGACCGGGTCGCGCCCGCTCGACGGGCAACGCGGACGTCGCGCCCCCCGCGCCCACCTGGCCGCGGGCATTCTGCCCCCAGCACGAGATCTCCCCGGCCGGTGAGAGTCCACAGGTGTGTGAGGCGCCGGCGGCCACGAACGCGAACACGGGCGCGGCGGGCGCGACGGTCAGCGCGGCGCTGCCGCTGCGCCCCGCCACGTTGGCGGTGATCTCCGTCGAGCCCCCGGCGAGCGCCGTCACGACACCCCCGGCCGAGACTTGGGCCACCGACGGATCGCTGGAGCTCCACCGCACCGCGCCCTCGACCGGCCCGCCGCGCTCGTCGGTCACGGCGGCGGTCGCCACGACGGAGTCGCCGATGCGGATGGACGTGCGGGCCAGCGAGACCGCCACGGTCCCGACCGGCGGCGGCCGTACCGTCAGCCGCGCCGTCGTCCGCTGTCCTTCGGTGCTCGCGATGATCGCCACGATCCCTTCGGCGACGGCGCGCACCAACCCGTCGGCGCTGATCGTCGCCACCGACGCGTCGCTGGTGGCGAACTCGACCGCCCGATCCGCCAGCGGGCGCCCGCGGTCGTCGCGCGCCGTGGCGACGAGGCGCAACGTATCGCCCGCGGTGAGAGCCGCCGTCCCGGGTGCGAGGTCCAGCCGGGCCACGCGGGCGCCGGTCACGGTGAGCTCCGCCGTACCGGTCACGCCCTCGCTCCGGGCGGTGATCGTCACGGAGCCCAGCGCCGACGCCGTCACGACTCCCTCCGCCGTCACCCGGGCCACGGTGGTATCGCTCGACGTCCACGTCACGGGGCGATCGCCCAGTGTGACGCCGTTGGCGTCGAGCGGGCGGGCGGCGAGCGTCAGCGGGTCACCGAGCACCACGCTACGGCGCGCCGGTTCCACTACGAGGGAGGCCACCGGGAGGCGGGCGCCGGTGACGGTGACCCGAGCCGAGGCCGCGCGCCGGCCCGACTCCTCGACCACGGTGATGGTCACCGTCCCGGCGCTGGCGGCGGTCACGATGCCGTTCTCGACCGTCGCCACCTCGGGATTGTCCGCCGACCACCGGACCCCGCGGTCGGCAAGGACGTTGCCATCCGCGTCGCGTAACACCGCCCGCAGCTCGACCCGGCTGCCGATCGACACCGAGGTGGTCGCCGGCGTCACGGCAATCGACGCCACGGGGGGCCCCTGTGGGGGCCCGGGCCGCACGATCAGCCAGAGGATCACGGCGGCAACGGCGCCCACGGGTCCGGCCCACCAGTAGCGACTGAGCCAGGAGACCGCGGCGGCGCTCGTCACCTCCACCTCGACCGCCGCGCTCTGGGTTTCGCACGTCGCGGTCACCCGCGCCACGCCTGGGGCGCGCGCCGTGACGACGCCGGCCGGTGACACCTCGGCGACGTCCGGGTCGCTCGACGACCAGCGCACGTCGCAGCCCTCGAGCGCGTGGCCGTCCGGTCCGCGGGCGACCGCCCTGAAGCGGCTCGACCGCCCCGTGGCGATGCTCCGCCGCTTGGGCGAGACCTGGAGGCTCGCGACCGGCGGCGGCGTGACCGTGATCGTGGCGGCGTCGCTCCGGCCGTCACACGTGGCGGTGACCGTCACCGCGCCCGGGCGCCGCGCGGTCACGACGCCGGTCGGCGACACCGTGGCCACCTTCGGGTCGCTCGACGCCCAGGTGACCGGCCGCCCGGCGATCGGCTCGTACTCGGGATCGCGCGGGGTCGCGTCCAGCTGCACGGACTCTCCCACCGGCAGCGACGGCGGGGCCGACGACACCGTGACCCATTCGATCCCCCGCGGCGGAGCGGCCACCGGCACCGTGGGCGGCGCCTCCGGCGTCTTCGGGGTCGGCGCGCTGGTCCCGGCGAACTCCGCCAGCTGCACGCGAATCGGATCGTCGTGGGCGAGGGGCCGCGCGCCGATCGTTGCCAGGAACTCCTCCATGCGGGCCCAGCGCCGCGCGGGGTCCTTCTCGATCATCCGGAGGATGGCGGCCTGGAGATCGGGGGGGCAGTCCGACCGCGACACCGTGAGCGGACGCGGCCGCTCCCGCACGTGGGCCTGCATGATCTCGAGCGAGGGTCCCGTGAACGGCGGCTCGCCGGTCAGCATCTCGTAGGCCACGATCCCCAGCGAGTACTGGTCCGACGCCGCGGTCACCTCCTTCGACTCACACTGCTCCGGGCTCATGTAGCTGGGGGTGCCCACGGTCATGCCGACCTGCGTGAGACTCGGCGCCTTGGCCACCTTCGCGATCCCGAAATCCGTGACGATCGCGTTCCCTTCGTCGTCCAGCAGGATGTTGGCCGGCTTGATGTCGCGGTGGATCACGCCGCGGCGGTGCGCGTACCCGAGGGCGCTCCCGATCTGGGTGAGCCACGCCTTCGCCACGGAGATCGGCAGCGGGCCGTCCTTGCGAATCACCGCTTCGAGCGATGGCCCCGCGATGTACTTCATGATGAAGAACTGGAGGTTGGCGCTCTCTTCGACCGTGTAGATGGTGACGATGTTGGGGTGGTTGAGCCCCGCGACCGTGACGGCCTCGCGGTGGAACCGTTCCATCATCCCGGGCGCCATCATCAGGCTGGGTGACATGACCTTGATGGCGACGCGCCGGTTGAGCCTCACCTCCTGTGCCAGATAGACGGCGGCCATCCCGCCCTGACCCAATACGCGGCCGATGTCGTATTTGCCGGCGGTCGCGGCGCTCAGCTCATCGAGAACGGCGTCCCACGGGGATGCGGACGGCTCTTCGGTCGCGACGGCGATCGCGTCGTCTTGCGCCGAGCCGCAGTGGGCGCAGAAGCGGTCGCCGGCCAACAACCGGCCGCCGCAGTTTATGCAGGAATGTGGCGTACTCATCGTGGCGGGCTCACACCAATGGGGTCGCGAGGCACCCGCCGCCGCTGGCGCGACGGGTTCAGTCAATCATCTGATGCACAAACATGGACCGCGAAGTGGCGAACGGCAACCGGCGGCGGGCGCCACATCCGCCAGGCGCTCCGGTCAAGCGGTTCGGTGTTTCTTCGGTATGAGCGAGGTCACTCGATTTGTGACCTTCCGCACAGTCCGTTCACGTGTATCTTCCCCCCCGCAGCAAGGCAGCCGACCGAAGAGCTCCTCAGGATCGGTCTCGATGGCGACGGCCCCAGATGTGCGCGTCGCCCGAAAGCTCCGAACACGATGGACCAGCCAAGTGCGCTGCGGTAGTTCGGTTCAATAGCCGACAGGAGGTTCAGATGCGCCCCAAGACGTTCGGGATTCGATGGGCGGTCGTAGGGATGCTGGGTGGAGTGGTGGCAACGGTAGCGTGCGGCGGTGACGGCAACGGGCCGGGGACCATTGCCAGCGTCCAGATCACGGCGCCGTTCGACACGCTGACGGCCGTCGGTGAGACGGTCCAGCTCTCGGCGACGGCGTTGGACGCCGCGGGCAATGCCGTGGCCGGCGTCGCGTTCCAGTGGACGACGTCGGACGCCACGAAGATCACGGTTGACGCGAGTGGCGGCCTCGCCCGCGCCGTGGCCAACGGGGAGGCCACGATCACGGCGGCGGCGGTGACGGCCCGCGGCGGTACCGGAGCGTCGGGAACGGCAAAGCTCATCGTGAAGCAGCGGGTGACCACGGTCACGGTGACGCCGGCCACGGCGTCGCTCGAGCCGGGGCAGACGCAGCAGTTCCAGGCGGCGGCGACGGACGCCGGCGGCGCCGCGGTGCCCAATGTGACCTTCTTCTGGGCCTCTTCCGACCACAACGTGGTGACGATCAACGAGAGCGGCCTCGCCAAAGCCATCGACGTAGGCGCGGTGAGCATCTCGGCCTTGGGACAGGGCCAGCCGGGGAACGCCCAGCTGACCGTCTCGTTCGGGCGGGCCACGCGGCTGTCGTTCTCGACCCAGCCCGCCAGCGCGCAGGCCAACGTCGCGATCGCATCGATCGCGGTGCAGATCCTGGACAAGGCGGGCAACGTGGTGACCAACGCCACCGACGCCGTGACGCTGGTGCTGGGCAAGAACCCGTGGGCGTCGCTCGACTCGCGCGGGGGCTCGCTCCTCGGCACGGCGACGGTGAACGCGGTGGCGGGCGTGGCGACGTTCAACAATCTCCGCATCGACAAGCCAGGGCAGGGCTATACGCTCGAGGCGGCGCTGGCCGCCGGCCAGCGGGGGAGCAGCGCGCTGTTCAACGTCGGGCTCACCCTGCAGACGATCGTCGCGGGCGCCAGCAGCCATACCTGCGGCCGGGATGCCGCCAACAATGCCTTCTGCTGGGGGTGGAACGGCAACGGCCAGCTCGGCGCCGTCACCGGCAACACCCGGTCTGATTCCGTCGCCGTGCTGGTGCGGAACGCGCTCAGCTTCAGCCAGGTGAGCGTGGGCTCGAGTCACAGCTGCGGGATCGCCGCGGGCGTGGCGTACTGCTGGGGCTACAACGGGAACGGCCAGCTGGGGGACGGAACCACCACCCAGAGCGACGTCCCGGTGCAGGTCTCCAGCACGCTCAGCTTCACGCGGATCGCGGCGGGCAGTAGTCACACGTGCGCGCTGGACACGACGGGCAAGGCGTACTGCTGGGGCTGGAACGGGTCCGGCCAGCTGGGGGACGGGACCACCACGCAGAGCCTGACACCGGTCGCGGTTTCCGGCACGCTGTCGTTCGCCACGATCGTCGCCGGGAGCAGCCACACCTGCGCCCGCACCAGCGCGAACGCGGCCCACTGCTGGGGGGAGAACTTCGCCGGAGGGCTGGGCGACGGAACCACGGTGGACAAGAGCGTCCCAACCGCCGTGAGCGGCGGGCTCAGCTTCACGTCGCTCACCGCCGGCAACTTCCACACGTGCGGCGTGACCGCCGCCAACGCGGGGTACTGCTGGGGCTACAACTGGGCCGGCCAAGTGGGCGACGGCACCACGGTCAACAAGCTCGCGCCGACGGTGCTCACCGGGTTGAGCTTCACCTCGATCGGCGCCGGCAGCAACCACACCTGCGGCGTCACCACCGCCGGTGGTGGGCTGTGCTGGGGCTACAACTGGGCCGGCATGGTGGGCGATGGGACGACGGTGAACCGACCTCGCCGGTGGCGGTGATGGGCTCGATCCAGTTCGCGTCCATG
>JBFGDF010000103.1:0-10909 GCA_041580775.1 Gemmatimonadales bacterium | reverse complement strand
GCGTCGGGCAGGTCCAGGACCTTCACCCGTCCGGTAGCGATCTCCACCAAGTGGTCGTGGAAATTCGCGTTCCATAGCCCGCGCGACACCTGCGGCCGCGTGAGCGACTTCGCCACGATGTACTCGATGCCGTGCAGGTGCGCATTCGGCTCCATCGTGTCGTACAGCAGGCAGACGATGATGGGGTCGTCGGTGATCGGCTTGCAGAAGTGGTGGACGGGGCCGATCTCCCGACCCTGGTACATGTGCGGCGCGGTCACGTGAATCGAGTAGCCGTCCGCGGGGGAGGGCTTCGACCCCATCTGCTGGGCACCCGCCGCACCAGCGGTGAGTTGGATGGCCGCGATCGCAGCGGTCACGTGGAGAATGGTGCGCATGTTGCGACCTCCTTGATAGATGCGTCGGCAGCGCCTCAGTGGTGCCCGACGATCTTTGGGGGCTTCTCCCTCATGGTGTATCCGCCCGGCGGGCATTGCACCCGCGGGTTCGTCGGGCTGAACAGCCCCTCCGGATTGTCCCTCCAGAGCCAGACATGCAGGTCGTAGTGCGTCATGCTGGCCGGCATGAGGGGGTGATGCCCTTCCATCGGCCCCCCGAACGCCTGGCCGAACAGGACGGGGCGCTCCGTGACTCCCGTGGCGAGCGGCACGAACCACTCGGCCGCGACGAGCTCGAGCTTGTCACCCTTCGGGGCGTAGATCAGCACTTGGGGCTTCATCGGATCGAGCGTCGGTCCCACCAGCCCGGGATTCAGGAAGTGGACGCCCATGCCGCCTTTGGGATACTGCATTTGCCCGTCGGTGCCCGCCTCGGGAAACTCCATGCAGCCGACCGTCGAGAAGTAGCCATCGTGAACCGCGACAACCGGGTCGCGGTACTTGTCCAGCGCGGCACGCACGGGAACGAGTTCCGGCGGTAGCGAGCTCTGCGCGGCAGCGGGGCCTGCTACGAGGATGGCAACGGCGAGCGCAGCCAGGGACATGCCTCCAACGTGGCTCCTGCGTTCTCGACTCATGGGCAACCTCCGATGGTTTTGGTGCACGGATCCACCACCCGCCGTGGCCGGGAGAGGCGGAGTGACGGATAAAGCCGAGTAGATGTATCCCCTATGACCGGGCTTGGCAAGCCGCCCCGACCGCTCGCCACCGGCAGCGGGCCGCACGCCGGTCCCGACTGGCGGGGCGGCGTCCCCTCGTGTAGATCGTTTCCTGCCCGCATGCCCCTCGTGCTCAAGACCACCCCGTTCCACCCGCGCACGGCGCCGCTCGTGCGGGCGCAGACGTGGCGCCGCTGGGCGGGCTATCAGGTCGCGAGCGCGTACGACCCCCACCCCGACCGCGAGTACGCCGCGATCCGCAACGCGGCGGCGCTGTTCGACGTCTCTCCGCTCCACAAGTACCGGATCACGGGACCGGACGCGGTGCGGCTGCTGGACCGCCTGGTGACGCGTGACGTCACGCGCTGTGCGGTCGGGCAGGTGCTGTACACGCCGTGGTGTGACGGCCGCGGCAAGATGCTCGACGACGGCACGCTCAGTCGCTTGGACGAGGGCACGTTCCGCCTCACCAGTGCCGAGCCGAACCTCCGGTGGCTCACGATGAGCGCCGCCGGCATGGACGTGACAATCGAGGACGTCTCCGAACGCACTGCGGCGCTGGCGCTCCAGGGGCCGCTCGCACGGACGATCCTGGAGACGGTCTGCCCGGCCGACCTGCGAGCCCTGCGTTACTTCCGCCTCCTGCACGGCACCGTGCGCGACATCCCCGTGACGATTTCGCGCACGGGCTACACCGGCGACCTCGGCTACGAGCTGTGGGTGAACGGCGAGCGGGCGCTCCCCCTGTGGGACGCGCTCGTCGAGGCCGGGGCACCCTACGGGATCACCCCGGCCGGCATCTGGGCCCTCGACATCGCACGGATCGAAGCGGGGCTGGTCATGCTCGACGTGGACTATTTCTCAGCCCATCACGCGCTCATTCCCGACCAGCTGTCGTCGCCGTTCGAGCTGGGGCTCGGCTGGACCGTGAGTCCGGGCAAGGGACCCTTCACGGGCCGCCGGGCGCTGCACGACGAGCGGACGCGGGGCCGCGCGTGGGCCTTCGTCGGTCTCGGGATCGACTGGGATTCCTTCGAGCGGCTCTACCGACAGCGCGGTCTGCCGCCCCAGCTCCCCACGGTGGCATGGCGCGGCAGCGCTCCGGTGCACGTGGACGGACGGCAGGTCGGGTACGCAACCAGCGGCTGCTGGTCGCCGTTGCTCAAGACGTACCTCGCTCTCGCGCACGTGCGCGCGGCGCACGCCCAACCCGGCACGGGCGTGCAACTCGAGCTCACGGTGGAGCACCGCCGGCAGCGGGCCGACGCGGTCGTCACGCCGCTCCCCTTCCTCGACCTCGAGCGGAAGCGCGCATGACGGCACGACGCTACGACGCGATCGTCGTAGGCGCTGGGCACAACGGGCTCGTCGCCGCCGCCTATCTCGCCCGTGCGGGGCGCCGCGTGCTGGTACTCGAGCGTCGCCCGCTGGTGGGCGGCGCCGCCGTGACCGAGGAGGTCTTCCCCGGCTTCAAGTTCTCGGTCTTCTCGTACGTGGTGAGCCTGCTGCGGCCCGAGATCATCCGCGAGCTCGATCTCCCACGCCATGGACTCCAGATCCTGCCGCTGGAGAGCACGGTGACGCCGCTCGACCACGGGGACTACTTGGCGTCCTGGGCGGATCCGGATGAGACGCGCCGCGAGCTGTGTCGCCATTCGCCGCGCGACGCCGAGGCCATGGGGGTGTTCGGACGGCTGATGCAGCACATGGCGATGGCGGTGAAGCCGATCCTCAGCATGGTCCCGCCCGATCCCGGCTCGCTCGCCCCGTCCGACCTGGCCGGCTTGCTCCGATTCGGCCGCCACATGCGGGGGCTCGGGCCGGAACGGTTCCACGCGCTGTTCAAGTTGATGACGATGAGCAGCGCCGATTACCTCGACGAATGGTTCGAGTTCGGACCGCTCAAGGCGACCAAGTCGGCCAGCGGCATCATCGGGACCTTCCTGGGGCCGCGCTCCCCAGGAACCGCGTACGTCCTGCTGCACCACTACATGGGCGAAATCGACGGCGCGTTCCGCGCCTGGGGATTCCAGAAAGGGGGCACCGGCGCCATCAGCGACGCGATCGCGGGAGCAGCCCGGGCCTGTGGGGCGGAGATTCGCACCGACGCGGCGGTCGAGCGGGTGCTGGTACGCGGTGGACACGCCACCGGCGTCGCCCTCGCGTCCGGGGAAGAGATCGCGGCGCCGGTCGTCATGTC
Organism: Gemmatimonadales bacterium; assembly: GCA_041580775.1. Lineage (GTDB taxonomy): Bacteria > Gemmatimonadota > Gemmatimonadetes > Gemmatimonadales > GWC2-71-9 > JAOTWJ01. The sequence continues at coordinate 7,613 of JBFGDF010000103.1, read as the reverse complement.
CGGCCTCGATCCCCGTCGCACGTTCACGCAGTTGGTGGACCCCGGAGAGCTGCCCGCCGACCTCGTGGAAGGGGTGCGCCGGTTCAAGTTCCGCGGCTCTTCAGCCAAGGTGAATCTCGCCCTCGCGGGACTTCCGGAGTTCACCTGCCTCCCGGGGCCGGGACCGCATCTCCGGGGCGCGTTCTCGATCAGCCCCAGTGTGGAGTACCTCGAGCGGGCGTACGACGACGCCAAGTACGGCGACTTCTCGCGTCGACCCTACATGGACATCGTGCTCCCGTCGATGATCGACCCGGGCATGGCGCCACCGGGCAAACACGTGATGAGCATCTTCGTGCAGTACGCCCCGTATGCGCGGACCGGCGGCTGGACGGACGCGGCGCGCGACGCCCTGGGGGACGCCGTGGTGGAGACGCTCGCCCGTTACGCGCCCAACCTCCCGTCCCTCATTCTCCACCGCCAGGTGCTCACCCCGCTCGACGTCGAGCGGATCACGGGACTCTCGGAGGGGAACATCTTCCAGGGCGAGTTGGCGCTGCACCAGCTCTTCTTCCTGCGGCCGGTGCCCGCCTGGGCGCGGTACCGCACTCCCATCCGGGGTTATTGGCAGTGTGGCGCGGGCACCCATCCCGGCGGAGGGATCATGGGCGCGTCGGGCCGGCTCGCGGCGAACGAGCTCCTGGGCAGCGCGGCGCGATGAGCGAGCGGCGCGACGTCATCGTGATCGGCGCCGGGGCCAATGGCCTCGCGGCGGCCGCGACGCTCGCGCGCGCGGGGCTCGCGGTCACCGTGCTGGAGCGGAGCCCCGCCATCGGTGGCCTGCGACGCACCGTCGAGTTCGCGCCCGGGTTCCACGCCGCCCCCACCGCGGCGACCAGCGGGTGGCTGCCGCCAGCGCTGGCACGGGACCTCAGCCTCAGCGTGCCGGTCCGCACGGTCCCGGACATCTCGCTCACCGTTGCCCTGGCTCCCGGCGACTTTCTGCCGTTCCCCCATGACTCCCGCCTGGCCGCCGACGCGATCCGTCGCCACTCGGTGCGGGACGCGGCGGCCTGGCCGGCATTCACGGCACAGGTGGGAAAACTCGCGGGGTTTCTCGCAGACCTCTATCAACGGCCGGCGCCCGACGTTGCGACCACCGGCCTGCGTGACGTGGCGGGCCTGCTCCGCATTGGCCTCCGGCTCCGCGCCCTCGGTCGCGCCGACATGGCCGAGTTCCTCCGGATCGTTCCCATGTCGGTGCGAGAACTCCTCGACGACCGATTTGACTGCGAGCCGCTCAAGGCGGCGGTGGCCGCGGGGGGGGTGCGTGACCTCTGCCAGGGACCGCGGGCCGGCGGTACGGGATTCGTGTTCCTGCACCACCTCGTCGGCGCCGCTCCGGGTTCCGTGCGGGATCGGGGCTACTGGCGTGACGGACCGGAGGCGGACGTGGCGGCTCTCGACGCGCTCGCCCGTCGCACCGGCGTGACCATCCGCACCGACACCGCCGTCAGTCGCATTCTCGTGCACGACGATGCCGTGACCGGGGTCGCCCTGGCGACCGGCGAGGAGCTTGCGGCCACGCAGGTGCTCTCCACGGCCGACCCCGCGGCGACATTGCTGGGGATGGTCGATCCCGTGTGGCTCGACCCGGAGCTGGTCCACGCCGTGCGTCATATCAAGTTCCGTGGCGCGACGGCGGTGGTGCTCTACGCGCTCGACGCGCTGCCGGAGCGCACCGGCCTGCCGGCCGCGAGCCTGGCTGGCGTCGTGAGTCTGACCCCGCAGCTCGACGCGCTCGAGCGGGCCGCCGACGCCGCCAAGTACGGCGACGTATCGGAGCACCCGCACGTCGAGATCGTCATGCCGTCCGTCCGCTGGCCGGCCGTCGCACCGGCCGGGAAACACGTCGTCATCGCGCGCGCGCAGTATGCGCCGTACCGCCTGAAGAACGGGGAGACCTGGGACGGCGCGCGCCGTGAAGCCCTGGCCGACCGCGTGAGCCACCTGATCGACACGGCCGTCCCCGGCTTCCTGGACCGGGTGCTGCACCGCGCCATGTTCACACCCGCGGATTTCGAGGCACGGTACGGCCTCACCGAGGGGGCGTTGACCCACGGTGAGCTGACGCTGGATCAGGTGCTGTTCATGCGACCGATCCCCGGCCTGGCCCACTACGCAATGCCACTCACGGGCCTCTACCTCGGCGGGGCCGGTGCACATCCCGGCCCCGGGGTAGTCGGCGCTGCCGGCTGGCTCGCGGCGCGTCGGGTGTTGCGGGAGAGGACGACGTAATAGGCGCGATCGACCGGCGAGCGCGTGCCGGCCACGAGTGGACGGCCGGAACGGCTCCCGGGGGCGGGGAACGGTAGCGTCGCGGAGCCGGCACGAGACGGCCGCCCCTCCGCAAGCGGCCCGAGGCAACGCGAACCAAGAGTGAGATCATCAACCTGGGAGGTGGCCTTGCCCACGCCGTTTGACATGACGCTCGTGCAACGCGGCGCCCGCCTGCGCCGCAGTCCCTTCTTCGCCGCGACCCAGCGGTACGGCGCCAAGGCGTACACGGTCTACAATCACATGCTCTTCCCGATCAATTTTGCTGATTTCGAGGACGAGTACTGGCACCTCGTGCGGCACGTGACCCTGTGGGACGTGTGTGTCGAGCGCCAAGTCGAAATCACCGGCCCCGACGCCTTTGCATTCACCGACCTGCTCACCCCGCGTGATCTGTCGAAGTGCGCCGTAGGTCAGGGCAAGTACGTGGTCATCACCGCCGACGACGGGGGGGTGATCAACGATCCCGTGCTGCTGCGATTGGGCGAGAACCACTTCTGGCTCGCGCTCGCCGACAGCGACGTCCTGCTGTGGGCACGTGGTGTGGCACTGCGGTCGGGACTCGACGTCTCGATCACCGAGCCCGACGTGTCGCCGCTCCAGCTCCAGGGACCCAAGGCCAGGGACGTCGTCCACGCCTTGTTCGGCGAGCCCGTGCTGGCGCTGCGGTACTACTACTTCCTCGAGACCACCGTCGACGGCATCCCGGTGGTGGTGACGCGCACTGGATGGTCCGGCGAAGTCGGGTACGAGATCTACCTGCGCGACGGCAGCCGCGGCGACGACCTGTGGGAGCGCATCATGGAAGCCGGCAAGCCGTATGACATCCGGCCCACTGGGCCGTCCGACATCCGCCGGGTCGAAGCCGGGATTCTCAATTGGGGCGCCGACATGACGCTCGACGACAACGTGTACGAGGTGGGGCTCGAGTGGCTGGTGGACGAGGCCAAGCCGCGCGACTACATCGGGCGCGCGGCGCTACGCTGGATCAAGGCCGCGGGGGTGACCCGGAGGCTCGTGGGGGTGGAGATCGCCGGCGACCGACTCGAGTTCAACGCCGCCAAGTGGCCCGTCACGGCCGGGGGCAAGGCCATCGGCCGCGTGACGTCGGCCGTCTGGTCGCCGCGGCTGAAGCGGAACATCGGCTATGCGATGGTCCCGATCACTCAGGCCGCGATGGGGACGCGGCTCACGGTGCGGGTGCCCGACGTGGGCGAACGGACGGCAACCGTCGTCGCCAAGCCGTTCCTGGATCCCAAGAAGGAGATTCCGAAGGGGTAGGCCCGTCGTCGGTTACCGTCGTTCGTCCACCCTCCGCAGGAACGCCCGCACCACCCGGATGTTCTCCGTCGGGTTGTCCTGCATGGTGAGGTGTGCGGCCCCGGGGATGATCGCCACGTCGGCGCCCGGGATGAGCGACGCGTAATACCGCACGGTCGCCGGCAGCGCCTCGTCGTGTTCCCCCGTCGTGAGCAACGTCGGGGCACGGAGCCGGCCCAGCGAGCCCGTCACATCATAGTCCTTCAAGGTGCCCACGCCGGTGAACTCGCTGGGTCCCCACATGTAACCGTAGACCTCGGGGCCGAACTCGGCGAACGTGCTGTCGATGTCGGGCGACCACGGCTCGAGCCGCGACAGGTAGAGCCGGTAGAACGCCATCACGGCACTCTGGTACTCGGGCGCGTCGAAGGTGCCGGCCGCCTCGTGCCGGGCGATGGCGCGCTGGAGCGTATCCGGGAGCGTGGTGAGAAGGCTGTCCGCATCCGCGAGCCACCGCGGGATGCTGAGTGCGGGGCTCGCAAGCGTCAGGCTTGTGACGTGTGCGGGGTGGGCGAGGGCGTACTCCACGCCGAGGATCGTGCCCCACGAGTGGCCCAGCACGTGGAACCGCTCGAGCCCCAGCGCGCGCCGCAGGCTGTCCAGCTCCGCCACGTAACTGCCGATGGTCATGCGCGTCGTGTCGGTGAGGCGGTCGGAGCGTCCGGCGCCAAGCTGGTCGTAGAAGATCACCGGCCGCTCGTCACTCAACGCCGCCAGCGGGTTGAGGTAGTAACTGGGCGCACCGGGGCCGCCGTGCAGCAGCACGACGGGGGTGCCGGACCCCGTCCCCGCTATGCGGTACCAGATCGTGCCGCCGGACACTGCCAGCGAACCTTCGCCAGGCGTGAGTCCAGACGGACGCTCGGCACAGGTGGCGACGAGCACCAGGGCACTCAGCGCGGCGATCGCGCTCCGACGGCGGATAGTCATGCAGCACTCGGCAGCGGGTCGAAGACGGTGGAAGATGCGAGCGGAACCCGGCGTGCGCCAGCACCTGGAGACTCCACTGGCACTCTTGCCGCGAGCACCCCACAGTCCATTGTATTCCACTGGCTGGTCTCGGAGGCGGCCGACCGATGAGCACGAAGGGAAGACGCGGGCGGCGACACTACCACGTGTACGTGGTCGAACTCGACCCCGCGATCCTCGACCGCAGGAAGTTCCGCGAGGCCAATCCGCGCTACCGCGCCGGCAAGGACTGTCTCTATGTCGGTATGACCGGCCTCACCCCGGAGCGGCGGTTCCGGAACCACAAGCGCGGGTACAAGGCGAATCCGTTCGTGCGGGACTATGGGTGGGACCTCCGCCCGGACCTGTATCCCGACGGCAGCCCGTTCACGTATCGCGAGGCCCAGGCACTGGAGGAAGAGGTTGCGAGGGAGCTCCGCACGCTCGGATATGGAATCTGGCAGCATTGAGGGGTACGACACGACGAGCGGAACAACGGCCGGGGGGAGTCAGCGATCGCCGGACCTCCGGTACTCGGCAACGAACGTCGTCTGCCAGGTCGCCCCCTGATCCGTGGAGATCTCGATCACCTGACGCAGCCCGCCGCCCGGCAGCGGTGTGAGCGTCGTGCGGTCCAGGCAGCGACGGCCGCCGGTCAACGGGATCTCCCCCTGGAAGCGGAACCCGCCATCGCCGGAACGCTCTCGCAATCGACCCTCCTCAGGTCGCCGGACGGCGACCCACGTGGCGTAGCCTGCGTGCAGTGAAATCAGCAGGTGGCGAGCAAGACGTCCAGCGGCTCGAGCTCGGCTACCGCACCCAGTTCCTGGAACCGCGCCCGCGCGGTCTGCGCCAGATCCCGCGCCTCGCTCAGGCGTCCCAGTTTGCAGAGCAGATGCGCCAGGTCACGACCGGCCTGTGCCGCCAGCAGGGGACGCTCGAGCACTTCGGCCCGTTCCAGCACCTTGCGCAACGTCGCCTCGGCCTCGCGTGGGTCCCCGAGCGCCGCGAGCGCGCCGGCCAGCACCCGGAGATCCTCGGCCTCGCGCACGACGTCACCCAGACGGCGGTGGGCCTCGAGTACCGCCTCGATCTCCCGTCGGGCGACCTGCGCCTCGCCGTCGAGCAGCCGGAACTCCGCCCGTCCCGCGCGTGCCTGCGCGGCGAGCGTCAGATCGCCCGCGGCTTCCGCCTCTTGCACCGCGTTGTCGGCCGTTTCGCAGGCCGCCTGCAGATCCCCCTGATCCGCATAGACCTTGGCGAGGTTGTGCAGCGCCTCCGCCACGCCCTGCCGGCTCCCGACCTGCTGGAACGCCGCCACCGCCATCGTATAGGCTCCCAGCGCCTCCGCGTACCGACCCTGCATCGCGTGGACGATGCCGATGTTGTTCGAGCACCGACCCAGGGTGGCGTCGTCACCTTCCCGCTCCGCCAATGCCCGGGCGCGCGCGAAATGGACTTCCGCCTCCTGCACGCGTCCGGCCTCCAGCGCGATGGCCCCCCGCGCATTGGCGGCACGCGTTTCGATGGCGCTGTCACTGCGCTCGCGGGCGCGATCCAGCGCGATGCCGACCCAGCGCTCGGCCGTCGTGTGCGCCCCCAAGCGCCCGTGCGCGATGCCGCACAACAGGGCGAGCGTGGGCGACTCCGCCAGCTCGGTCTCCTCCCGGGCCGCAAGATACTCGAGCAGGGCCGCGTACTGCCCCGACTCGGCAAGCTGGTGCGCGTGGGTGAGCATCCGCAATGACCTCCGGGCGCTCATGGGGTTCACCACGAAACGGCGTATCCCGAGAAACTGGTGAGCGACGCGAGGAAGTAGCGATTCTCCCACGAATGGAGCGCTGGCTGACGGTCCCACGCGGTCCCTGGCTGGCTCTGATGCCAGAGCGCCAGCTTGGTGGCCCCGATCAGGTTGTCCGCCGCGTCCACGTCCCCGTCGCCGTCCAGATCCAGGATGGCACCACTGTACCAGACCTCGAGCGTGACCGGGCTCGACGGGTTGAAGACCAGTCCGGTGGGGGCGAATCGCGCCACGACGTGGGTATTGTCGATACTGACCGTGATGAGTACGGAATCCCCGGTGGCAATCGCCGTCCCGTTGGGCAGCTTCGACAGCCCGTCGGCGGGCACGAACACGCGCAGGAACCGCGCCGCCCGTGACCTCCGGTCGGCATCGTCCTCATCACCCCGGCTGGGGGTCGTCTGATACTCGCGGTAGTGGACGATCGCTGAACGAGCCTGCCCGCGCACCGCCCAGAAGCTGACCTGATACGCCTGTAGGCCCGCTCCGTGACGCAGCGGTGTGAGGGACTGCCCTGTCGCGGTGCTGAAATACGACGGCGAGTCCCGCGGCGCCAACGGCGGTCCGGTGGGCTCCGAGCACCCTGCGAGCAGCAGGACTCCGGTGACCGCGCTGGCCAGGAATCTCCGATACGACATGGTCTCCTCCGTGCCGGCAATCGGCATCAGTGCTCGGCTCCTTCTCGCTTCGCGGTTCTTCTGCGGTAGCGCCCCCCAAGGCACGCCGGGCCAGGGCGGACGGGGATCCGTGCACCCATCATCAGGTGCATCTCCCGTACCCCAACGGCGGGGCGACGTCCAACCAGCAGTGTGGCTTGTACTTGGAAGGGATTCCGGTCGAACCGGGACGCCGCTGAGCGGCCGCCGGGGCTGGAACGACCCGTACCACGTCGGTGCAGATCGACTCAGACGTCCTGGGGTTCCTGCTCCGCCAGGAGCCGGCGCAGGCGGCGCCGGGAGATCCGCAGCCGGCGGGCGGCCTCACTGCGGTTGCCGCGGCAGTATTCCACGGTGGCGCGGGCGGCCGCCCCGGCGATGTCCTCCAGTGGTGCGGGAAACGGGAGCGGACCGTCGCTTGCCACAGGCACGGTCGGCTCCGGGACCAGCTCGGCCAGGCTGAGCTCACCCGGCGGCGAGAGCAGCAGCGCCCGCTCGACGGCGTTCCGCAGCTCGCGGACGTTCCCCGGCCAGGCACAGCGGAGCAGCGCCCGCTTGGCATCGGTCGTGAG
>JBFGDF010000102.1:0-11081 GCA_041580775.1 Gemmatimonadales bacterium | reverse complement strand
GGGGTGGGCGAGTTCACGCTCGAAGTGGTTACCCAGCTCGACGCCACCGTGCCCGCCGTCGAGAGCACGTGCCCGCGCTGCCACAACACGCTGCGGGGCTGGGGTCGGTTCTGCCCGCAGTGCGGGGCGGATCTCGCGGGGGTGGATGCGGAGCCGGAGCGCCTGCGCCAGGCCGGGGCGCAGGCGGCCGCGGGCCGCTACGAGGTGCTCGGCGAGATGCAGGGGGCGGAGGGCGGTGGGCGCGTCTACTTTGCGCGCGATTTGCAGTCGCAGGGGATCGTCGCGCTACGCCTGCAGCTGGAACGCGGTGCGGGTGGCGAAGAGTTCGTGCTGGACCGCACCCGCATGCTCAAGCCGCTCGCGGCCGACCTGGCCGCCCGCGGGGCTCCGCCCAGCGCTCCCCCGGTGCCGCCGGCCCGCCCGGCGGCTGCTCCGCCGGCGCGCCCCGTGCAGCCGCCGCGCCCTCCGACCCCGCCGCCCACACCCCACCCGGCGGCGCCGAGGCCGTCCGCCCCCCGGCACTTCGCGCCGGCGCCGCAACGCGGTCGCCGCGAGCAAGCCGAGGAGCTGGCCCGGCGGGCCGTGGCCTGGGCTCGCGAAAACCCGCTGCTCGTCGGCGGCGTCGGCGCGCTGCTCTTCCTGATCATCGTGATCGCCCTGGTGTCGGGCGGCGGCGAGCGGGGAGCGTCCCGCGCCGTCGACTCCGTGGCGGTGACGCTGCGGGGATCGTTGCCGATCGGCGCCACGCTGACCGTCGATGATCGCGAGGTGCGGCCCGAAACGACCGTGTGGCTCACCGCGGGCCGGCACGTGTTCCGCATCGCCATCCCGGGCGTCGCCCCCGTCGTCGACTCGATCGATGTGCCAGCCGGCCAGGCGCTCATCTGGAGTGCCCCGCGACTGATTCGCGTCCCGTCGCGCTAGGCTCCAAAGGGGAAATATCCCCTTCGCATGTGCGTTGCCGGCCCCCACATGCCGGGATATACTAGCGGGACTTGGCAATCTCCTTCCGGCAGTCTGACTCAACGGAAAGGACGGGATGGTCGGGCGGAGCCTTCTCTGTCTCGCGGTGTGCCTGTTCTCGGCGACGGCTCTCCCGGCCCAGAGTCTCCGCGAGCGGCTCCTCTCGCTATTCCGGTTCGGTGACTGCGGTACCGACGCGCTGCTGTGTCTCACCAACACGAGCGGCCAGGACGCGGCCCTCGCGTTCTCCGACGCGCTGGAGAGCGGCAACAACCTGCTGATCGGATTCGTCACCGACGCCATCGGGCTCAGTGTCGCCTCCATCCCCACCCCCGCGACGAGTTCCGGCAGCGTGGTCGAGTTCACCCCTGGGGGCCGTGTGGAGACGCGGCTCCTTTCGGGCGGCCCGATCTACGCCGAACGCGCGCCTTCTTTGGGAAAGGGAAAGCTGCTCGTGGGCGTGCTCTTCACCCAGCTGGGGTTCGAGAAGCTCCGCGGCGTCCCCATCCAGAACCTGCTGTTCAACTTCCGGCACGTGGACATTCCCGGCACCCCGGGGCTGGGGAATCCGGTGCAGGAGAACAACATCCTTCAGGTGCGGATGGAACTGGCCGTGCGAACCGTGGCGTCGTCGTTCTTCGCGACCTACGGGATCACGAATCGCCTGGATCTCGGCATCGCCGTGCCGCTGGTGTGGACCTCCATCAGCGGGCGCAGCGAAGCGCAGATCGTGCCGTTCGGCTCGAGCTCCGTGTACAGCTTCGGCGGTCCGGCCGAAGATCCCAAGGTGCGCGAGTTCAGTTTTCAGGAGGGATCGGCCATCGGGATCGGCGACGTCGGGATCCGCGTGAAGCTCAATCTGGGGCAGGGCCGGCGCTTCGGCGCTGCCCTCCAGGGTGATATCCGGCTCCCCACCGGGAGCGAGGAGAACCTGCTCGGGTTGGGCGGGGTGGCGACCCGGGGCTTGGGTGTCGTGTCGGCCGAGTTCGGCGACTTCACCCCGCACGTCAACGTCGGCTACCTCTACCGCGGGCGCGGTGATTCCCTGCAGAACCACTCGCTCGTGGCACAGGTCGGATTCGATCAGATCATCACGCCCGGGGTCACGCTGGCCGTGGACCTGCTGTCCGAGATCGAGCTGGATCGCAGCGCGCTGCGCGTGCCGCCAGACATCGCGTACACGGAGCCGTTCACGCGCACCGTCCCGGCCACGACCGTGCCCGACGGGCGCGACAGCCGCGTGGATGCGAGCGTCGGCTTCAAGTGGTCGGTGCCGTGCACGGCGGCGTGGTACCGGTTCTGCGCGCGCGGCGCGGAGAAGGGACTGGGCGTGACCTTCGTCACCAGCACCGTCATTCCGCTGAACAGCGGGGGACTGCGGCCGGGGATCGTATGGTCCTTCGGCGTGCAGTACAAGTTCTGATGCGTCCGCGCGCGGTGATCGTCGCGTGCCTGGGCTCGCTCGCCTGCGAGGCGGGGGTCACCCCGCCCGCCGAGCGCCCGGTGCTCGCCATCTCAGCGCGTGACGTGGCGCTGTTCGCGCCGGCGGGCAGCACGGTGCCCGACAGCATGACGGTGACGGTCGCCAACAACGGGAGCGGTACCCTCCTCGGCCTCGGCATCGGGAGCCCGGTGTATCTCGAGGGCCCCGCGGGGTGGCTCACCGCCGACCTGCGCGACACCACGATCGTGCTGCGGGCGTCCGCCGGCACCCTCGCCGTGGGGACGTACCGCGCGGCGCTCGACGTGGTGCTGGGAACGGCGTCGAATAGCCCCCGGACGATCGCGGTGAGCTTCCGCATCGGCGAGAGCCAGCGTCTCGCGCTGTCGGACACCGTGCTCACCTTCGCCGCCGTCGCCACGGGCACCATTCCGCCGGCGCAGGTCCTGACCGTCTCCAACGGCGGGGAAGGCGTGCTGGACGAAGTGCTCGCCGAGGTGCCGGGCACCGTGGACTGGCTGTCGGCGTCGCTGGCCTCCGACACGGCGCCCACAGCGGTGGTCGTGGTGCCGAGTCGCGTGCCCCCTGTGGGCACCTACACCACGCCGCTGACGATCCGGTCCCGAATCGCGAGTCCGGAGAGCCTGCAGGTTACCGTCACGTTCGTCGTCGCACCGCCCCCCCAACTGGTGCTGTCGACGGGCGACGTCCGGCTCGAGACGGTGGAGGCCCTTGGCACGGCACTCGTGCGCCGCGTCGGGATCACCGAGGCGAAGCGTCGCCCGCTGGGCGGGCTGGCCGTGACGCAGCAGTCGAACTGGCTCGCGACCGCACTCGACGTCACGGCGACGCCCGCCACGCTGACGCTCACCGCCGACCCGGGGGGCCTGGCGGGCGACGCCGTGTATCGCGATACGGTGGTGGTCACCGCTGCCGGAGGCACCCCACAGCGGGTGGCCGTGACGCTGGTCGTGCGGAAGGGACCCGCGCCACGCGCCTCGCTCGACGCCGTGCAGTTCACCACGTATCGCACCGGTCCCGTGCCCCCGCCGCAAGTGGTGCGCGTCGAGAACGAGGGCAGGGGGACGCTCTCGGGTCTCACGGCCAGCGTGACGGGCGCGCCGTGGCTCGCGGCGTCGCTCGCGGGGACCGCGCCGGCCGCGCTCACGCTCCAGGTGGACACCGCTGGCGTGGTGCCCGGCTCCACCGTGGCGGCGGATGTGATCATCGCGGGCAATACCGTGCACCGCGACACGGTGCCCGTGCGGCTGACCGTGCTCGCCGGGCCGCGGCTCGCGTTGTCGTCCGACACGCTCACGTTCCGGGCCGACTCGGGGCAGTCGAGCCCGCCGCTGGCGCACGTGCTGGCGATCGCCAATGGTGGCGAGGGGGTGTTGTCCGGGTTCACGGCAACGGTAGTGTACCCGGCGGGCGGTCCGCAGAATTGGCTCGGCGCAGGCCTCAGCGGCCCGACCGCGCCCTTGACGCTCACGGTGCAGCCCGCCGCCCCCGATACGGTGATCCCGCCCGGAACGCACGTTGCCACGGTGCTGGTGGCGTCAGGCGCGGCCAGCAACAGCCCGGACACGGTGGTCGTCCGATACGTGGTCCGCCCGTCCGGTGCCGATCCGCGCATGGTGCTCGCGGCAGGCGCCGACGGCGTGCGGCTCGTTCGCGCTACGAGCGATCCCGATGAACCGCTCGCGGAGGTCGGCATCGACAACCTGGGGACCACGGAACTCACCGATCTCCGTGCGACGACACCGAGCTGGCTGGACGCGAGGTTCACCAAACCGTCGGGCAACGCCCGACGAACGCCCACGCTGCTCCAGCTCACGGCGAACTCGGCATCGGTACCGCCAAACACGACACTGACCGGCACCGTCATCCTGGACTCCGACGAGTCCAACCCGATCAGCGTTCCGGTGAGCGTCACGGTGGCGAGGCCCACGATGGTCGTGACCGGTGCGGAGGTCCGGTTCCAGGCGTACCAGGGGCAGAGCGTGCTCCCCGATACGCAGCGCCTCACGGTCTCGAACGGCCGCGCCGGCGCACTCGCGGGCGTGTCGGTGGTGGCGAACTCCGTCCCGAGCTGGCTCTCGGCGCAGCCGACCGCGTCGAGTCCGCCCCCGACGACCGTGGTGTTGCGCCCCGCGACCACCGCCCTCGCGCCGCTCACCTATCGCGAGACGCTGCGTCTCGCGTCGAGTGGGGCCGCCAATACTCCCCTGTTGCTGCCGGTGGTCTTCCAGATGGACTCGGGACCCACGATCGCCGCGTCCCCCGGCCTGGTGACGATGAGCGGCATCGCCGGCGGTGAGCCGGACACGCTGCTGGTGTCCGTCACCAATGTCGGGCGCGGAACCCTGGGGAATCTCCGGCTTGGTGCCACCCGCGCGTGGCTCGCCGCCACGCTCGATGCCTCGAGCGCGCCCGCGACGCTGACGCTCGTCGCCAGCCCGGCGGGGCAGGCGGCCGGCGTCCTGCGCGACACGGTGCGCGTCCTCTCCGGCGATGCCGGCAACGTCGCGCGGGTGGTGGTGACCTTCGACGTCGCGCCGCCGCCCACGCTCGGCCTCTCCCCGGCCAACCTCGTGTTCCACGCCACCGCCGGCGATGTCGCGCCGCCCGGTGCGCAGGCCGTGTCGGTGTTCGATGCCGGCAGCGGAACCCTGGGCGAGATCATGGCGACGGCCGACGTCCCCTGGCTCGACGTCACCGTGGACTCCAGCACGGTGCCCGCCACGGTCGGCATCAGACCGACCGAAGTCCTGCCGGCGCTGGACACCGCCTATCGAGCAGGCGTGACCATCTCGAGCAGCCTCGCCACGAACCCGCCCCGGACGGCGACGGTGCGCTATCGCGTCGCGGTCCCGCGCGGACCCGTGATTCTGCTTTCGCGCGATTCCCTGGCGTTCGATCGCGCAGCGCCGCCGGCGCAGACCGTGCGGATCACGAATGGAGGGAGCGGCACGCTGCGGGAGCTGCGGGTGCGCGAGACCACGGGGGTCGACTGGCTGTTCGTGCTGCTCGACTCGCGGGTGGCGCCCGCGACGCTGACCGTGGCCGTCAACTCGGCCAGCGCGGCCGACGAGCCCGCCAACAGCAGCGCCACACTGGAGATCACCGGCGAAGGAGCGGTGGCCCGCCGCATCGCCATCACGCTGCGCTAGCGACCTGCCCACTCAGGCCGCGTCAATTCTGGACGGACAGCCGCATCTCCACCGACGCCGGCTGGAGACCGGCCCCGCCGGGCTCGAACACCGCAAGAAAGCGCTGGTCGCCCTTCGTGGTGCGTCCGGAGGCCTGGACCTCGATCTCGAGCTCGAAGTCGCTCACCCAGTTCGTTCCCACGCGCCGGGGCGGGAACGTGCGGGCGAGGCGCGCCCGCCACCGGGCATCGAGCGCCAGGCGCCGCTGCCACTCGGTGACGTCGCCCGTCCCCATCGGCGCCTGGTAGGCGCGACGGATCCCGGCGAGGTCCTGGGTGCGGAGGGCCGCATCGAGCTGGGTGACGAACCCGTCAATCCACCGGCTGATCTGGCGCGTCGCTTCGGCCTCGTCGATGGCGGTCGCGGCCGCGGCCGCGCGCACGGTGACCGCCGCCTGCCCCACCTGACCGCCGGCCACGGCCGTGACGATGGCCGCGCCGGGGCCCACGGCCGTCACCACGCCGTCGCCTGAGACGCTCGCGACCGCCGGGTCCGTGGACCGCCATTCGACGGCACGGTCGGTGAGCCGCGTGCCGCTCGCCCCCCGCACCAGCGCGGTGAGCGCTGCCGTCTGCCCCGCCTGTAGGTCGAGCGTCGTGGGCGCGATGGTCACGCCGGTGACCGCCTCCGCGGTGACCGTAATGCGAGCCGAGGCACGCCGCCCCTCGATCGTGGCGATGACGTCCGTGGTGCCCACCCCCTGTGCCGTGATCCGTCCGTCTCCCGACACGCCGGCGACCCCCGGGTCCGCCACCGACCAGTCCGCGCGGCGGCCGGGAAGCGGCCGGCCAGCGGCGTCGAGCGCCGTGGCGCTGAGGGAGCGCGACTCCCCCGGCGCCAGCGCGACGGACGCGGGGGTGATCCGTACGGAAGCCAGCGTGCGGGTGGCAGCGGGCGCGCCGGGGGTGGGGGAGGCCGCGCCTGCCCCGACGTCGATGCGCGCCGTAGCGGTCCGGTCGCCCGCCTCGACCGTGATCACCGCCGCGCCGGGTGCGCGCGCCACCAGCAGCCCGCCCTCGACCGCGGCCACCGTCTCGTCGCTCGACGTCCAGGTGAGCACCGGGTCGGCGATCGCGCCGCCGCCCGAGTCCCGCGCTACGGCCGAAAGCCGGAGGGTGTCGCCGGCCGCGAGTGGTCCTACGGGGGGCTCCAGCGCGAGTGACGCCACCCGCATGCCGGCCGCCGGCGACGCGGGCTCCGGACCGGGCCCCCAGGTCAGGAGTGCCACACCGAGGGCCGCCACCACGGCGACCGCACCGAGACCCAGGGTGGCCGCGCGCCGGGGCACCCGCCGTTTCGTGATGGGGGACGGGGCGACCATCGGCGGCGTGGGCGTGGCGGGCGACCCGACCGGCCCGACGGTGGGGTCGCCCCGCACGAGCGCGCGCAGCTGCTCCCACACGCGATCGTTCAGTCCCGGCGGCGCGCCGCCGTACGCCGCGAGCGCGTCCCCCAGGCTGGGCCAGCGCCGCGCGGGCTCCTTCTCGAGCATGCGCGCCACGGCATGCGCGAGTTCGGGCGGGCAGTCGGGCCGGGCGCGGGCCAGCGGTTCCGGCTCCCGGTCCGTGTGCGCCCGCATGACCTCCAGCGTGGCTCCCTCGAACGGGGGCCGCCCGACGAGCATCTCGTACGCCACGACCCCGAGCGAGTACTGATCGGAGGCGCCACCCACCGGCTTGGCCAGACACTGCTCCGGGCTCATGTACCACGGCGTCCCGACGGTGGCGCCGGTCATGGTGAGCCCGCGCTGCTCCGCCACCTTGGCGATCCCGAAGTCGGTGACGATGGCGTTGCCGTCGGCGTCGAGCAGGATGTTCGCCGGCTTGATATCGCGATGCACGACGCCCCGCCGATGCGCGTACGCCAGAGCGCTGGCGACCTGCGCGAGCCACGCCCGCACGGCCGGGATGGGCAACGGTCCGTACTGGTCGAGCACCCGATCGAGCGACCCGCCCTCCACAAAATCCAGGACGAAGAAGTGGAGCAGATCGTGGTGCTCGACCCCGTGCACCGTGACCACGTGGGGATGCTTGAGCGCGGCGATGGTGACCGCCTCCTGCTTGAAGCGGTCCACCATCCCCGGTTCCATCAGCACCGCCGGCGACATCACCTTGATCGCCACCTTGCGGGCGAGCGCGACGTCGCGCGCGAGGTACACGGCCGCCATCCCGCCCTGGCCGAGCTCGCGTTCGATCTCGAAGCGGCCCTGGGTCGCCTCGCGGAGCTTCACGAGGATCACGTCCCAGGGGGTCGGGCCGGGCACGGGCGCCGCCGGACCTGCCCCGGGGGCAACCTCGGCGTCGGCCCCGGCCACCGGCGTGCCACAGAATGTGCAGAATTGGTCGGAGCTGCCGAGGGGGTGGCCGCACGCGGGGCAGGGAGTTCCGTCGGTCATGGAGAGTGGCCTCGGCTTCGAAACTGCTTGACGGACAGCCACATGGCAATTGCCGGGCCCGCCGGGGCCGGCCGGGGACACCTGCCGCGAGCCCGGGAGTTGGGGCCCCCATCTCGCGAAACGCCATCGCATTTGGCGTCTGCCTTCACCCGGTTTGTCAGATTTGTCGCTTAAGTCACTGAACTCGATGCGGTTAATGGCATCTTACGCAGGGCACGGGACTTGCCCCTCTTGGGAATCCCGTGAGCCGCAGCGTCCGTGGTCTGGCGCCGGTGGGAACGCCGGTTCAGAATACGACCGAGGAGTCCGTCCCGATGGCGGCACCGCTCGACCCCGAATCCGCTCCGTCCTCAGCCGCCGACGCTGAGGAGAGCCGCGGTGTAGCCGGCGGGGCGGTCCAGAACGGGAGCCGCCGGCAGCGCCTGTCGCGCCCCACACCCTCCCAGCTCTTTGCCGAGCGCCGCCAGGCACCACCCGTGGCGCCGCGCACCACCCGGGTGGTGCCGCAGCTCGCGGACCGCGAGCCGACCGAGACCGCCGCGCCGAGCCCGAACGGGCGCGACGGTCAGCCGGCCGACTACCCGCCGGATCTCGTCTTCATCGTCAGGCAGGACGGCACCGTCCTGTACGTGAACCGGCCCCTGGGCCGGCGCGGGGAAGAAGACGTGATCGGCTCGGATCTCTACGATTGGGTGTTTCCGGAGCAGCACGAGTTCATGCGGGCGGCGCTCGACCGCGTCTTCAGCGGGGGCGCGGCGGACGGCCTCGAGCTGACCGGGATTCAGCAGCACGACCCGGACGCTTGGTACGAGTGCCGCATCGCGCCCAATCTGCGCGACGGCAAGGTCGTCTCGGCGACGATCATCGCGCGCGACGTGACCCGCTACAAGCGCGCGGAAGAGGCGCTGCGCGGGGCGCACGATGAGCTCCGGCGGCTGCTCGAGGAGCGCACCGCGGACCTCGACCAGGCCCGCTCGCGGCTCGCCGCCCGCCCTGGCGATACCGATACGGAGCAGCGGGGGCTCGAGCGGTTTCGCACGCTGCTCGACGCTGCGGGCGAGGCGATCTTCGTGACGGATCCGGAGTCGGACACGCTGGTGGATGCTAACGAGACCGCCTGTCGCTGGCTGCGGCGCACGCGCGCCGAGGTGGTGGGGCAGGTCGTCCACGGCCTCGGGCTCGAGTTCCCCATCCTCCCGCCGCTCGCGCTCGACGTGCAGTTCACCGAGACCCGCGACTCGCGCCGGCCGCTCATGCTCGAGGGGGTTCAGCGCCGGTCCGACGGCACGACGTTCCCGGTCGAGGTCGCCGTCGCCCCGCATGTGGTGGGCGGGCGCGAATATGTCCTCGCCATCGTGCGCGACATGAAGGGCCGGCGCCGCGCCGAAGATGCGTGGGCCGAGAGTGAGTACCGCTACCGCGCCCTGCTCGCCCAGTCGTTCGACGGTGTGTTCCTCACGACGCGGGGTGGCCAGATCGTCGAGGCCAACCCCGCGGCCCTCGAGCTGTTCGGGTACGCGCGGGGCGAATTCGTGGGGCTGGACGCGCGGGCGATCATGCCACGGGTGGAGGACATCCGCCAGTTCCAGCGCCAGATGGCGGATTCCGGCGTGGTGCGCGGCCTGGAGGTGGAGTTGCGGCGCCGCGATGGCACCGCCGTCGCCGGCCTCCTGTCGGCGACCCGCCGGCGGGACGCGCACGAGCAGCTGCTCGGCTATCAGTGGGTGGTGCGGGCGCTCGGACCGGCCCCCGTGGCCGCTGGCGCTGTGGCCACCGCGGAGCCGCTCGTGCTGCTGGTGGACGACCAGCCCGCCGCCCGGGCCGAGGCGGCCGCGGCCCTGGGGCGCGGCGGGCTCGCAGTGGTGACTGCCGGCAGTGGGGCTGAAGCCCTCCACGTGGCTCGGGACCGCGGGAGCGACCTCCGCCTGATGGTCGTGGGCCCGGTGGGGGGTGGCGCGCCGGAAGCCCTCGCCCGTGATCTGCAGGCGGTGGTGGCGGACGTGCCGGTAGTGCTGGCGACCTCCGAGGACCCCGTCCAGGTGCTCGAACGGGCCGCGGACCTGGCGGTGGCGGCCTGTTTGCGGCACCCCGTGCACCCGTTGGCCCTCGTGCAGAGCGCACGCGAGGCGCTGGGACTCACGCAGGACTAGATTCCCCTTGCGCGGCCGCTCGGTCCGCGCGACCTTTCTCGTCCCCCGGGTGCCACGGGGCGCCGTGCCTCCGGGTGCGGGTCGGCCGAAGTGGGCCAAGTGGTGGAGTGGTGGGGCGGTAGCCGGCCTTGACGTGCCCTGAATTCTCGTCTACACTTCAATGCTCGCCGGGAACGTCGTTCGTTCCTGGCCTCGCTCTTTGACAACTGATCGACGTGGGATGGGTGCTTGGAGTGCGGTCCCGTTATTCAGCGGCGCCTGGGCAGAGCCGGGTGTCGTGAGGGATCTCAACTCTGACGTGATTCGGACGACATCGTTGTTCGAAGAGCCATTGAATTCTCTTTGGAGAGTTTGATCCTGGCTCAGGACGAACGCTGGCGGCGTGCCTAACACATGCAAGTCGAACGGAAGTGGGGGCAACTCCACTTCAGTGGCGGACGGGTGCGTAACACGTGAGCAATCTGCCCTCGGGTGGGGGATAGCCGGCCTAACGGCCGGGTAATACCGCATACGGCTGCGGGGTCACCTGACCCTGCAGTGAAAGCCGCAAGGCGCCGGAGGAGGAGCTCGCGGCCTATCAGCTTGTTGGTGGGGTAACGGCCCACCAAGGCTTCGACGGGTAGCTGGTCTGAGAGGATGGCCAGCCACATTGGGACTGAGATACGGCCCAGACTCCTACGGGAGGCAGCAGTGGGGAATCTTGCGCAATGGCCGCAAGGCTGACGCAGCGACGCCGCGTGTGGGATGACGGCCTTCGGGTTGTAAACCACTGTCGGGAGGGACGAATACCCGGCTTGACCGGGGGTGACGGTACCTCCAGAGGAAGCACCGGCTAACTCCGTGCCAGCAGCCGCGGTAATACGGAGGGTGCGAGCGTTGTTCGGAATTACTGGGCGTAAAGAGCTTGTAGGCGGCCCGTT
>JBFGDF010000101.1:0-11187 GCA_041580775.1 Gemmatimonadales bacterium | reverse complement strand
GCCGCCAGTCGACGCGCCAGCGCGTCGCGATCCGCCGCCGTGGTCAGTGCGGCCGCCTGCTCGCGCAGCGCGATCGCCAGGGCATCCAGCATGGCGGCAAAGTCGCCACGGGCTCCCCACGGCGCCTGACCCAGCGCCACGCCCGCCCATGCGGGCGCCCCGCCCTGCACGGCCTCCAGGAACGTCCGGGCCCGCGTCGCGGCCCCTTCGGTTCCCGCCTCGTCCCGGGCGAGCGCCCGTCCAATCAGGCCCTCGGCCAGCGTGACCCGCCGCTCCAACGCGTTCCCCTTGGGCGGCGGCTCCAGCTCGCGCTCCAGGAACGTCCGCACCACCTCGTCACCTACCGCGCCCACCCGGAGCGGGACGACGCGCGAACGCACCGTCGGCAGCAGCGCCTGCGGCTCAGCCGCCGTCAGGATGACCGTCGTGTCGGCCGGCGGCTCCTCCAGCACCTTGAGCAGCGCATTGGCTGCCTCCGGGCTGGCCTCCTGGACCACCAGACGCTCGGCGTCGCCGACGATCACGACCTTCCGGCGCGCCCGAAAGGGGGTCAGGCTCACCACCCGCTGAAGCCAGCGGACCGACGCGAGCGAATGGCTGGCGGCCCCGTCCGGCGCCGTCCACTGCCCCTGCGCCCGCCGCTCGGTCCACACCTCCGCCAACGCCTCCCGGACCTCGTCGATCTGCTTGGCCGGGTCGCTCCCCTTGGGCCGGGGGATCGGCACCAGCCAATGCAGGTCCGGATGCCCGAGTCCCCGCACCAGGCGGCAATCCTGACAGTCATCGCAGGGCCGTCCGGCTCCCCGTTCACACAGCAACCCCTGCGCCACCCAGAGCGCCAGCCGTTGCTTGCCGGCACCGGCCGGCCCGAGGAACAGGGCCGCCTGCGGAAACCGGCCGGAAGCAAGCGAGGCTTCCAGCCGGGCGAGCAGGCCTTCGTGCCCATACACGGGGGTCAAAGGCATCGGCACCAAAGGTAGGAGGTCCGGGGGGCAAGTGGTAGTGGGAAGATCGCAAGTCGTGTCATTTCATTGCATTACGTCAGTGCTCAGCTCCGCCAGACCATGGCAGTTTCGGGGGCTCGGTGCGACGAATCCACTAGAAGTGAGCGCTCACATGTCTTACGGAGCCAACAAACTCATGGCGTTGCAACTTGTAACGATCACGGGCTTGGGGACCCACTGCTTGGCACCGCGCCCTGTTCCTGCCGAGCCGTGGCGGGGCGTGCGCGTCGCGGGCATCTTTTGCCGCCTGGAGGAGCGCATGTCACGCTTACGCCGTGGGGTGGTCACGATGGTGGCGCTGACTGGGTGCGCGCAGCCGGCCGACGTCGTCTTTACGGGCGGCACCGTGTGGACGGGAACCGGAGCGACGGCTACCGCGGTCGCGGTGCGGCGCGGTCGGATCCAGGCTGTGGGGACCGATGCGGAGATTGCGCGCTTCCTGGGTCCGGCCACCGAGCGCGTCGCGCTCGGCGGCCGCTTGGTGGTGCCAGGCCTGATGGACAACCACACGCACTTCATCGCGGGCGGGTTCGAGTTGGCCGGCGTGCAGCTGCGCGAGGCGGCAACCCCGGCGGCGTTCGTGCGCCGGATCGCCGAGTTCGCCCGGCAGTACCCCGACGAGTGGATCCTCGGCGGTACCTGGGACCACGAGCTGTGGGGCGGGGAGCTGCCGCAGCGCGAGTGGATTGACTCCGTGACGCCGGGAACGCCGGTGTTCGTGAGCCGGCTGGATGGCCACATGGCGCTCGCCAACTCGCGCGCGTTGGAGCTCGCCGGGGTGACGGCGCAGACGCCCGACCCGCCGGGCGGAACGCTCGTGCGGACGGCGGACGGCCGCCCCACCGGCATTCTCAAGGATGCCGCCCAGTCCCTCGTGTTCCGGGTCGTGCCGGAGCCGTCCCCGACCGACCGGGACCGCGCGCTGGACGCGGCCCTCCGGCATGCCGTCGCCCGCGGGGTGACCCACGTGACCGACATGGGCTCGTGGGACGGGCTGGAGACCTACCGCCGGGCCGCGGCCGCCGGGCGCCTGCCCATACGGGTGTATGCCGCGGTGCCCATCGCGACCTGGCAGCGCCTCGCCGCCTTTGTGGACCGGCATGGGCGGGGAGACGATCGCCTCCGTTGGGGGGCCGTCAAGGGCTTCGTGGACGGGTCGCTCGGATCCACCACGGCATGGTTCTACGCCCCGTACGACGACGCGCCGACCACGACGGGCCTCATGGTCGAAGATACGGCGACGCTGCGCCGGCAGATTCTCGCCGCCGACTCGGCCGGGCTGCACGTCGTGGTGCACGCGATCGGTGACCGGGCCAACGACTGGCTGCTCGACGTGTTCGCCGAGGCGCGCGCCGCCAACGGGCGGACGGATCAGCGCTTCCGCATCGAGCACGCGCAGCACCTCACTCGGGCGGCCATCGCCCGGTTCGGACCGGAAGGCGTGATCCCCTCGATGCAGCCGTATCACGCGATCGACGACGGCCGCTGGGCGGTGAAGCGCATCGGCCCGGCGCGGATCCAGACCACCTACGCGTTCCGCGATCTGCTCGACGCCGGGGCGCGGCTCACGTTCGGCAGCGACTGGACCGTGGCACCCCTCGATCCGCTGTACGGGATCTACGCGGCCGTCACGCGCCGCACCCTGGACGGCGCCCATCCCGACGGCTGGGTGCCGAGCCAGAGGATCACGGTCGAGGAGGCGCTCGCGGCCTACACCCGCGGCAACGCCTACGCCGATTACCTGGAGGACGTGCTCGGCACGCTCGAGCCCGGGAAGCTCGCCGATATGGTCGTCCTGGGCGAGGACCTCCTGGCGATCGATCCGGTGCGGATCGACCAGGTCCCGGTGGACCTCACGATGGTGCAGGGCGCGGTGGTGTACCGCCGGCCGTAACGGCCGCCGCGCCGGTCAGGCGGGCGGATCGCCGATCGCACCCAGGAAGAGAATCGTCCCCGACAGCGCTTCGCGGATGGCGAACAGGAACGGGCGGTCCACCCGGAAGGACGGTGGAGCGCTCGTGACCCCGATTTCCACCGAAGTGACCGCGGCCGCCTCCGTCCCCTCCTCGTTCACGTCCACGAACGTCTTGTGGCGGACCTGGGTGATGCAGGCGGCCCCCGGGCCCGCGAACATCCGGGTGAAGTCGAAGTTCCTTGCGGGGTCGTCGCAGAAGGCGATGGCCATCCCGAGGGCGGCGAGGTCCTCCTTGAGCGCCCGCTCGTAGCTCAGCCGAAACCGCGGCAGGTCCACGAGCAGCTCGGTCTTCTCGAGCGCGGCAAGCCACCCGTCCCACTGGCCGGCGGTGAGGGTCGCGGCCAGCGGCCGCAACGCGCTCGGATCGTCGGGCACCACGATTGTCATGCGATACGCGTCCCCGCCGTAGGCAAGCTCCCCCACCGTGACGGTGCCCGCGCGCGTGTAGCGGATCGGGATCGGCCGGAGGCTCCGCATCGTCGCGACCGAGCGTGTCGTGCCATCGGCTCGCTGAAATGGCGCGGGCGCGGTGTTGGCGCGGTCGAACTGATACGTCCAATCGCCCTTGAAGTAGATGGCGTTGATCAGGTACGCGAGGGCGTCGGCCGGAATCGGCGGCTCGACGATCTGGGAGATCCGTCCGCGGGTCTGGGCGTTGACCCACGCATTGATCGTCGTGACGGCGCTCGGGTCGGCGAAGTTCAGCGCCGCGACCTCGGCGTCGAAGAACTCCCGGGCCAGATCGAGATAGGCCGGGAGCAGCGGGAGGTCCTGGCGGTACCACACCGAATTGGCAATGGCGAACTCGACCGTCGGGTCCAGGCCGCGGAGCAGGTCGATCAGGCTGCGGTAGGACGCGTTGATCTCGCCCTCCGTGAGCCCCACCAGCTCGAGGGTCTGCCGCATCGCGTCGCGGGTTTCCCCGGCGGCGCCGTTGTACGCCAGGCCCAACGCCATGCCGACGCTCAGCGGCGAGATGAACACGTTCGCGCCCGGCTCCGCGGCGGCAACCGTGCGAAGCAGCTTGAACGCGAACCGGTTGTCGGCGGCAATGAGATCCGTTTCCGCGGCGGTGAGCACGCGCGGCAGCGCGGTGATGGGATCCACCCCGGGTGAGTCGCAGGCCGTGGCTGTCGCCCCGATGGCGAGCAGTGCCAGGAGTGCGCGTCGCATCCGCAGGCTCCGAAGACGGGTCATCGGTCATACCCCCGTGAACGGGCCGACGTCACGGACCGGGGCCTGTGAGCGTGGGCACAGTCCGTCGGGGGGCGGCCGGCATATTGGGAAGCGCCCCGAGCACTGGGTTCCGGGCGTGCCCCGAAAGCCCGGGCCCGTTGGGGTGTGGGAGGGTCGACTGTGCTGATTCCGAGCATCCATCTCGCCAAGGGCCAGGCCGTGCAGTTGTGCCAGGGCCGGGAGCTGGAGGTCGTGGCGGAAACCGACCCGCGCGAGCTCGCCCGCGAGTTCGGGCGCGTCGGCGACATCGCGCTGATCGATCTGGACGCCGCGCGCGGAACCGGGGACAACATCGATCTGATCGAAGAGCTGTGCGCGATCGCGCCGTGCCGGGTGGGTGGCGGCATCCGGGATACCGAGCGTGCGCAGCGTCTGCTGCGGGCGGGCGCGCGCAAGCTGATCATCGGGACGCGCGCCGAGCCCGAGTTTCTCGGCCAGTTCCCGGCGGCGCGGCTCCTGGCCGCCGTGGACACGCGCGACGATCGGGTGCTGGATCAGGGATGGACGGCGGAGCAGCCGGAGGACCCGCTCGCCCGCGCGCGACGGCTCGAGCCGCACGTCTCGGGGTTCCTCTACACGCTGGTCGAGCGCGAAGGGATGGAGAACGGCGCGCACCTGGACCGGATCCGGGCGTTCGCGCAGGCCGTGGCCAAGCCGGTCACCGCGGCCGGCGGCATCGTCACCGCGGCCGAGATCGCGGAGCTGGACCGCCTCGGGGTAGACGCCAAGGTCGGGATGGCGCTCTACAAGGGCACGCTGACGTTGGCGGCGGGGTTCGCGGCGGTCATCGATTTCGCCAAGGGTGATGGAACCGTCCCCACCGTCGTGCAGGACATCCGTGACGGTCGTGTGCTGCTCGTGGCCGAGTCCACGCGCGCCACGCTGGCGGAGGCGATCGACAGCGGCGAGGCCGTCCTGCCGGCCCGTCGCCGCGGCTGGTGGCGCCCGGACGATACGGCCGCGCCCGCCCCGCGGCTCGTGCGGGTCGAGGTGAACTGCGAGCGCAATGCCCTCCTGTTCCTGGTCGAGCCGCAGGGCCCCACGTGCCGCCGGGGCACGGCGTCGTGTTTCGGGGACCGGGCGTTCTCGCTGCGGCAGCTGGAAGACGTGATCCGGGCGCGGGCCGTGGCCACCGAAGACGGGAGCTACACGCGCCGACTGCTCGCCGATGCGGTCGCCCGGCGCGCCAAGATCCTCGAAGAGGCGAACGAGGTGATCGAGGCGCGCACGCGCGCCGAAGTCCGCCACGAGGTGGCCGACCTGCTTTACCACCTGCTGGTGGACCTGGTGGCGCGGGACCTGCCGCTCAGCGCCGTCGTGACCGAGCTCGAGTCCCGCCGCCGCCGGCCCGACTAGCCCCTCAGCGTCCCCGCCAGATCCGCCAGCGATCCACCACGCGGTCGCTCTGGACGACCACGTATTCGTCGAAACAGGCGGCCGTAAGGCACGAGTGGTTGGGCAGGATGCGCACGCGCTGGCCCACCGGGAGACGCGTGGACAGGATGCCGTGCTCCTGGCTCAGTGCCGTGAGACGGGTCGCGCGGTGCACCGTGCCGGTTGCGTAATCGTCGTACACCTGGCCCATCCCGGTTTCGCCCCCCAACGGACCGGCGTCCTTGGACAACGCGAGTGCCCCCGCGTCGGTGACGCAGTGGGTCCCACCCACCGGCGCGGACACGACGCTGGCGAGCACGGTGACCGCGCAGTCGGTGGCGGTGCAGGTGCCGAGCGCCACCTGCGTGCCGTCATGAAAGACGTAATTCCCCGGGCGGGCCTCCTGCACGCCTGCGAGTGACTCGACGACGGCCATGGCCGGCGTGGACCCCACCGAGGCCTGAACTGGAATCCCCTCGGCGGCGAGCCGGTCGCGCAAGTCGGCCACCGCGCGACGCTCCGCTTCGGCGATCCGGCGGCGCGCCCTTGGATCCGGCTCGTGATAGGCGTGGCCGGAGTGGGTGAGCAACCCGTCGAACCGGAGCCGGGCCGAGGTGGCGAGCCGGCGGGCGAGGTCGAGCGTGGCCGGGTCGGTGGGGTCGAGTCCGGCGCGATGATACCCGCAGTCGATCTTGAGCCAGACGTGCAGCGGGTGTGCTACGCGCTCGAGCGCGTCGAGCGCCGCGACGCTGTCGATCGTCACCCGCAGCGTCACCCGGCCCGCCAGTTCCCGCACTTCGTCCAGTCGGGAGAGCACCAGCGGAAACGCCCAGGTGAGGTCGTCGAACCCGTGGTCCGCGAACACGCGGGCCTCGAACAGCGTCGCCACGGTCACTCCGCGCGCCCCGAGGGCCCGCTGCCGCTCGGCGATCTCCACGCATTTGTGCGTCTTGAGATGGGGTCGCAGCGCCACGCCCAGGGTCCGGCAGCGCGCGGCCATCCGCTCGAGGTTCTGCTCCAGCCGGTCGAGGTCGAGCAGCAGCGCCGGCGTGGGGAGCGCGTCGAGGTCGGTCACCGGTCAGCGCACCAGATGAAACGCCGTCTGACGCGGCAGGATCCAGCGCATCGTCCCCTCGGCGGTGAGCTCGGCATCCTCTTCCTGCAGCGAGCGGACGAGCTGGCCGTCCCACTCGGGTACCTGGGTCGCCGCCTGCAGCTCGATCGAGAACCATGTGCCCGCCAGCAGCGGCACGTCGCCCCGGTGCGGGACACCGTCCTGCCGGTCCCACAGCCCGATGAGCGGTCCCGCGCCGTGCCCGTAGTCCCCGATGGGATGGGTGTAGACCGTGCCATCGATGCCCGCGGCGCGCATCCGCCGGAGCGCGCTCGCCAGCACCTCGTTGCCCGTGCGCCCCGGGCGCATCTCCTCCATCACGATGTCCTGCAGCCGATTGCTGGCGGCGAGCGCACGCTGGAGGCCGGCGGGCGGGGCCGACTCGCCCGCGCGCAGCACGTAGCCCATGTGCTGGGTGTCGGTGTTGAGGCCGAGGGCGGTGATCCCGAAGTCGCAGTGCAGGACGTCCCCGCGCTCGATGACGGGTGCCTCGGCGTCGCGCAGATCCGCGCCGCGCCGCTGGAGGTCCACGGAGGGCTGGAACCAGGTGCCGAGCCCCAGGTCATTGAGCCGCTGACGCATCCACCACACGACGTCCGCGGTGGTCGTGACGCCCGGCGTGATCACGGCATTCGAAAACGCCGTGGCGATGATGTCGTGGGCCAGTTCCTGGAGCCGCCGGTAGGTGGGCAGCATGGATGGCACGCGGAGCGACAGGTAATCGATGGCGAGTCGCTCGACTCGGACCACGCGTGCGGTCAGCGCCGGGCCGAGGGCGGCGCGCATCTGTTCCCATTCCCCTGCGCTCAGTCCATCGGCGAAGTGATGCTCGTGGGAGATGTTCACCGCGATGCGGCGCGGATCGCGCTCCCGCACGACACGGGCGAAGAACTCCCACTGTGCCGCCCCCCACAGCTCGCGCGGCCGACCGTCGGGCGCCTGCTCCGTGTCACGGAGCGCCTCGTACACCCCACCCTGGGAGGAGCCGCCGAGGGCCAGCCGCTCCACGCCGCCATCGGGTCCGCGATCGTAGAACACGTAGATCGTGCGGCGCCGGGCGGCGAACGTCGTGGGGGAGACGAGGGCCGGGAAGACGGGGTCTTCGTTGTACTCCCGCATGGCGAGCACCCACATGTCGACGCCGTGGGCCCGCATCAGCCGCGGCAGCACCTGCTCGAGTCGCTCCCTGAGCCATTGCTGCTGGAGGGCGGCCTGCTCCCGCACAGTGCCCAGGGGCCGTTCGGGTGCGGCGACTTGGGCGAGCGCCGGGGCGGTGACGGCGACCAGGAAGGCGGCGAGCGCGAGGGTGCGGACAGTCATCGAGGCTCCTGTGGTCCGGAGGTGGGGACAGCCGGGGCGCTCAAAAGAAAACGCGTCGGCCAAAACGACGCAAGCCATTGTCCCGTAGGCAGATGGAGTCTGCAGTTCTGGCAGACTTGGCTGGCACGGGCTCTGCATTTTCCGAGGGCGAACCGGTCGACGGGCGACCGGTGATTGCACTCAGAACGCGGCTCCATTGCGTGGAGCCAGAACAGCACGAGGAGGATCTATGGCTTTCCCGACCCTGTGGCGTGCCGACGTCCCGGCCGCCTGGAACGACGTGTTCGCGAGCCGTCGCGAGATTGACCGCGTGTTCGACCGGTTCTTCGGTCAGGCGGGCTCGATGACCGGGCCCTGGACGCCGGTCGTGGACGTGCGCGAGACGAAGGACGCGATCGAGGTGATTGCCGAGCTGCCCGGGCTGCGGCTCGAGGACGTGGAAGTGAACATCGAGAACAACGTGCTCTCGATTTCGGGTGAGAAGAAGCAGGAGTACGCCGAGGGCAGCGGGGACTCGGAGTATCACCTGGTCGAGTGGCGCTGCGGCCGGTTCGAGCGGAGCTTCACGCTCCCCCGGACGGTGGATCCCGAGAAGATCGGGGCGCGCTTCGAGCACGGTCTGCTGACCGTGACCCTGCCCAAGGCCGAGGCGGCCAAGCCGCGCCGGGTAGAGATCCGGACCAAGTAACGCCCGGACCCTTGGCGAGACGCGTGCGGGCGGTGCCGGGAGGCACCGCCCGCGTGGCTTGCGCCCTGAGACTGGCACGGAGAACATCGGCCCGGCGGCTCGCCTCACGATCCACGACCCCGGGGGGCGGGAGTCGGGCGGAGACGGACCGACCGGGCCGCGATCCGGCGGTGTTCGTCTCAGGTGAAGATGATGTGTCCCCCGGCGGCGAGGCCGTAGAAGTCGCCGACGGTGATGATGTCGGTGACGTGCTCCACGAAGTCTTCCCGCTTCAGCTTGAACATGTCCACGGAGGCTTTGCACGCGTAGATGCCGGCCCCGCTGTCCGCGATCATCTCGATGAACTCGGGGATCGGGGGAATATCGAGCTTGTCCATTTCCTTCTGCATCATGCGGGTGACGAACGCCGAGATGCCCGGCACGCCGCCCAACCACGTGGCCATGTGCAGCCCGGGGTTGCCGACCGTCGCCACCTTGATGCGGTCGTGGTGTTTCTTCACGATCGCGTCCATGCCGAAGAAAGTGAAGAACACATTGGCGTCGATGCCCTCCATCCGGGCCCCGTTGGCCATGATGAGGCCGGGGTAGATCCCTTCGAGGGATCCCTTCGACACGATGATGGACACCTTGCCGATCGTCTGCGCCGCGTCCACCGGCGCCGCGGTCGGGCGGTCCAGAGTCTCGATGGTCATGAGTCCGTTCTCCTCACTGCGCGGTCAGACGCAGCCACGCGGCTTGGGAATGCCGCCGATCTTGGCGGCGAGTTTGGCCGGCCCCTTCGGGAACAGCTTGTAGAGCTCCTTGATGGGCACGCCGGATTCCTTGCCGAGCGACCGGATGGACGGGGCACTGCCGGTCTCGAGATAGCGCGCGCGCATGAAGTCGATCACCAGCCAGTGGCGGTCGGTCAACGGGTCGATCCCGTTGCCGGCCGCGATCTCGCTGGCGATCTCACGCGTCCACTGTTCCGGCTTCTGCATGAAGCCTTCGGCGTCGACCTCGATCTGCCGTCCTGCAAAGACTGCGGTCATCGTTCCCCCCTGGGGTTCACGCGACGTGTGTCGCTTCGGGTTCTTCCGATGCGGCTGCCTCCGGGGCGCCGCCCTGCACGTGATGGCGCTGCAGCCGGGGCAGGTCGCCCCGGCGCTTCCCGCGCATGCTCATGCGCGTGGGGATGCCTGGGAGGTCGCGGCCCGGCAGCAGCAGGTGCCAGTAGACCCACTTGAACGCGAGCTTCCCCCAGTGGTTGATGCGCGACTCCTTGAGCAGCGGCATCGGGCCCAGCCGGGACGGGAATCTCCCGGGAAGGGGCTCGACGTCGTAGTTGAAGTCGATCAGCACGGCCTTGTCGAAGCCCGTCTCGATGAAACAGTTGGCGTGGCCGTCGAACGCGGCCTCGAGCGGCTCTCCGACGAGGAAGCGCCGCACGTTGTCTTCCAGCACTTCGGCCTCGAAGTGGGCCACCGAGCCCGCCTTCGACGTGGGCAGATTGGTCCCGTCCCCCAGCGCGAAGATGTTGGGCTTGCGCTTGGCCTGGAGCGTGCCCGGATCCGTCAGCACGAACTGCATGTCGTCCCCCAGCCCGGGCGAGCGGCGGATGTACTCCGCCCCCATGTGCACGGGGATCGTCACCAACAGGTCGAAGTCGATCGTCCGGTCGTCCCAGGAGATCAGCTTGCCGTTGGGGCCGTCCACCTCGCCGGTGGCGAACTCGGGCACGAGCTCGATGTTCTTCTCGCCCAGCAGGTCGCCAAGCGACTTGGCCGCGATCGGGCGGGTGAAGGCGCCGTCGAGCGGCGTCACCAGGGTGATCGTGACGCGGTCCCGCATCTGCTTGCGGGTGAAGTACTCGTCGGCCAGAAACACGAACTCCAGCGGCGCGATGGGGCACTTGATCGGCACGTCGACGATGGTCACGACCATCCGCCCGCCGGCCCAGTCATCGAGCTTGTCGGCGAGCGCCGTCGCGCCGTCAAGCGTGTAGAACTCGAACATCTTCTCTCGCCACCCGTCGCCCGTGAGCCCCTCGGTCTCCTCGGGCGCGACCCGGGTGCCGGTGGCGACGATCAGGACGTCGTAGTCCAGCGTGCGTCCCCCCGCGAGATACACACGGTCCTCGTCCGGCTCCACGCGATCGATGGCCGTCTGGACGTAGGTGACGTGCTCGCCGAGCTGGCGGTGGCGCGGCTTGACCGTCTCGCCGGGCTCGTAGGTACGGAACGGGATGAACAGCAGGCCCGGCTGATACACATGCCGGTCGTCCTGGTCCACTACCGTGATGGACATGGCGCCGGACCGCAGCTCGGCCCGGTAGCGCTTGGAGAGGCGGTTGGCCATGATCGTGCCGGCCGTGCCCGCCCCGAGAATGACAATGCGGTTCACTGCTGCCCCCCAGCGGATTCAGGTCAGCCCCGCCCGACCGTGGGCGGGACGGCATTGGGGAAGATAACATACTAATATAGCAATATACTATTGT
>JBFGDF010000100.1:0-11410 GCA_041580775.1 Gemmatimonadales bacterium | reverse complement strand
TCCGTCGATCCCTCGCGTTGTTCCCCTCGACCTTGACTCCCCCTGCCCCCAACCCCACGATTCGTCAGCACACAGCCCGGGACCTCTCGATGCCATATACGTTCACGCTGAACGGCACCTCGACCACGGTCGACGTGCCGGCGCCTCGGCGGCATCGGGGAGCCTGGCACGCCGCCCATCGCCCCAGCCGTCTGCAACGCCGTCCTCGCGCTCACGGGGAGGGCGGTGCGGAAGCTCCCCATTGGACGGGTGTAGGTCGGTAGCGCAGCGGCGGGTGGGCGACCGGAAACCCACCGTCCGTCGCGTGCGTACGAGAGACCATGAGTGAGCTGCTGCAGCGCCTCCAGGCCGCCGTCGGGGACCGCTATACGGTCGAGCGCGAGGTGGGCCAGGGCGGCATGTCGGTCGTCTTCCGCGCGCTCGATCGCAAACATGGCCGGACCGTCGCCATCAAGCTGCTGCGGCCGGAGATCGCGGCCGCCATCGGCCCCGAGCGGTTTCTGCGCGAGATCGAGATCGCGGCGAAGCTGCAGCACCCCCACATCCTGCCGGTCTACGACTCCGGCGACGATGCCGGGCTGCTCTTCTATGTCATGCCCTACGTCGAAGGCGAGTCCCTGCGCGAGCGCATCCTGCGCGAGGGCCCGCTTCCGTCGGCGGAAGCCGTTCGCGTCACGCGGGAAGTGGCGGCGGCCCTCGACTACGCGCACCGCCAGAATGTCGTGCATCGAGACATCAAGCCCGCCAACATTCTGCTCTCCGATGGGCACGCCGTGGTCGCCGACTTCGGCATCGCCCGGGCCATCAGCGCCTCCGCCGGCGCCGCCGGCCTGACGCAGGCCGGGATGGCCGTCGGTACCCCTACGTACATGTCGCCCGAGCAGGCGCTGGGCGAGCAGCACATCGACGGGCGCACGGACCTCTACGCCCTCGGCTGCGTGCTCCACGAGATTCTGGCGGGCCACCCGCCGTTCGACGGTCCGACGCCGCAGGCGGTGGTGGCCCAGGTCATCAGTGGACGCGCCCCCAAACTCGAGCGCGATCCCCTCAAGCTGCAGGGCGTGATCGACCGCGCGCTGGCCAAAGACCCGGAGCAGCGGTTCGCAACGGCCGCCGAGTTGACCGCTGCGCTCGACGCGGCGACGAGCGGCGCGGGCTATCGGTTCGCCGGAAGTCGACGCCGCACCGGACTCGTCGTGGGCGCCGTCGCCCTGGCCGCGGTGGCTGCCGCCGTGGCGTTCTGGCCCCGCGGGTTCCGCGTCGAGGGCGATCCCCGCAAGAGCATCATCGTGTTCCCCTTCGAGAACCGAACAGGCGATTTCGCGCTGCAATACCTCGAAGAAGGGGCGATGAATCTGGTCGGGCTCGCCGTCGCTCACTGGCAGGATCTGCGCGTGTACGACGACGAGCGGACCGCGTCCCTGCTCCGCCGGCGCGGCGTCGAAGGCCCCGCCTCCCTGGATTTCGCCGAGGCGCAGGCGGCGGCGCGTGACGCCAAGGTGGGCACCCTCGTGCTGGGCGACATCCGGCGCGAGGGCGACTCCCTGGCCATCGAGGGCAAGATCCACGACGTGCGTACGGGTGAGCGGCTGGCAACCGAAATCGTGCGCGCCCCGCTGGGCACCGATCCCCGACCGCTGTTCGACTCGCTCGCCGCACGCATTCTCCACATCAGCGGCGCGCCGGCCAGCGAGCGGCCCGACGTGCTCGCGCAGACGACCTCGAACCTGGACGCGTACCGGTCGTATCTCGCCGGAGTCGCGGCGCTTCAGCAATTCCAGATCGACTCGGCCCGTGCATCCTTCCGGCGCGCGATCGCCCTGGACTCGACGTTCGCCCTGGCGTACGTGCGCCTGCGCGATGCCGAAGGCTGGGAGGGGGTCGGCGGGAATCCCGAGGTGCGCCGCGAGCTGATCGCCAGGGCGCAGCGGTACAGCACCTCGCTCCCGCCCCGCCTACGCAGCCTCATCGAGTTTCACGCCGCGTACGAGCGGCGTGATTTCCGCCGCGCGCGCGCCATCGCGGAAGGCATGATTGCGCGCGATTCGACCGATGTGGAAGCGTGGTACCAGCTCGGGGAGGCCCACTTCCACCATCAGGCGTCGACGTTCCCGCCACCCGATACCGTGGGGAACATCGGCAGGGCGCTGCGCGCGTTCCAACGGGCGCTGGCGCTCGACTCCAGCTACCTCGTGGCCTATCGGCACATTCTGGACGGGCTCAATGCCTGTGCCGCCCCCGAGAACGGGCTCGTCTGCCTGGCGGATTCCGCCGTGTACGGCCTCCCCACCGACCTCGTCACGCGCCTGGGCCGGCCCACCGTGGATGGCTCGAAGGCCGACGCCCGGGCCGCCCAGCTCGCCACCGCCCGGGGATGGGTCTCCGTCGCCCCCAACACGCCCATTGCGCGCGTGCAGCTCGCGCAGGCGCTGATCGGCGAGCAGCAGTGGGACGAAGCCAGCCGCCAAGTGAGCGAGCTGCGCACGTTCGGCGCGGTCGCCTCGGCCGATGCCCTGCAGGCGTTGATCGCGTTCCAGCGCGGACACTACCGCGAAGCCGCCACGGCGCTGAGCCGGGTGGACAGCGTGGGGGTGATGGTCCAGCCCCTGGCCCAATGGGGCACCAACATTCTCGCGGGCGGGGGCCGGATTCGGGACGCCCTGGGCTTCGCGAACACGATGTTCCGCATGCTCCCGTTGGACTCCATGCCCGGCCCCGGGGGCGTCAATCTCTCGAAGGCGTCGATTCTCACGCTCGTGGGGGCGAGCGTGTATATCCAGACCGCGCTGCCCGCGGACAGCGCGAGTGCCGCCGTCCGGCGGTGGCTGGACGGCCTTCAGGCGCAGTTCGGCGCCGACACGGCGACGCTCCGCGCGGTGGTCACCCCCGCGGGGACGGTCTTCCTCGCGGCGTTCCTCGCGGGTCGTGACACGACCATGCTGACGCGCTTCCTGGAACTCACCGACACGACCGGCTCCAGCACGTGGCGCGTGGCGCGCGCCCAGCTTGCGCTGGACCGGGGCGACACGGCCGAGGCCCGCGCGCGCGCCGGAGGCGTGCTGCGATCGACCCCGCCGAACGAATTCGTCGGCGAGTACGGGCTCGTGCGGGCGGTCGCCTGGGCGGACGTGCTGGCGCGTCTCGGTCAGCTCGCCGAGGCGGCGGACATGCTGGCGCGGGTGGACTCCTTGCCGCCGACCGTTGGCGGGGCCGGCATGATCGTCCGGTCCTGGGCCGAGCGGGGAGCGCTGCTGCAACGCCTGGGTCGGACGGCGGAGGCCATCGAGCAATACGAGCGGTTCATCGACGCCTGGGCGGACGCCGATCCCGTGCTGCAACCGCTCGTGGAGCGCGCGCGCCGGACGGCCGCGGCGTTGAAGGGAGAGATTGGGGAGGTGCGGCGGTAATCGGGCGGTCGGGCGGCTGGCGATCCGAGCCATGACCGCCCAACCGCCCAACCCCCGGTTTTCTCAGTCCGCCACTGCTACCATCGGGAACACCCACCGCGCCACCACGCCCGCGTGGTCCGACGGCCACACGCCGTAGCGCGAGTAATCCCCGGTGGTGTTTCCGACGATCCACGCGTTCGTCAGCATCCCGCCGATCGCGCCGCGCGCGAGCACCAGATCGATCCGCTGCCGCAACGTCGGGTGCCGGTTCGTCAGGTCACCCACGTGACAGCATGTGAACCCGTCCTGCGTGGCCGGCTTCTTCATGGACCACGTGTCCATGAACCCGGTCGACAGCACGAAGTCGTACGTTGCCTGCCCGCCCTCCGCCGCGGGCCGGCCCGGGCCCGTGTTCAGATCACCGACCAGAATGATCGGCTTGGGCTCGAACGCCAGGATCCCCATCAGCTCCTGCGCCTGGAAATTCCGCACGATCTCGGCTTCGGCTTCGAGATGGGTGTTGACGAACCGCACCGTCAGCCCGCTCACGGTGGCGTCGACGGCCGTCCACCCACGGAGCACGTTGATGCCGGCAGGGGCCGGGAGCGCCACGGCGAAGTTGGCGGCCGCCGGATTGGCCACCGGCACATCGTTCCGCGCGAGAATCACGTCGAAGTCGGTGAGCCGGATGTCCGTGAAGATCGGGATCCCCCCCTGGACGCCGTCGAAGCGCGGCACCTCGACGTCCGTGTTCTGAATCGTGGCCACCGCGGTGTAGTTGAGCCCGCGGGCGGTCAACTCAGCCAGCAGCCCCGCCAGGAAGTCGAACTCCACGTTCGTGGCATTGGGAATCGGATTGGGGGGCACGCCGGGCGGGGTCACGATGTCGCTCGGGAACTGCGAGCGCAGCAGCGAGACCTCCTGCAGGCCGATGAGGTGCGGCTTGCGGAACGCGATTTCGTCGGCCATGGCGGCCGCGCGGGTCGGGAAATCCGTCGCCAGCAGGGTCGCCCACGCCTCCGCCACGCGGAACGGCACGTCGGCCGGCGGCGCGACCAGAATCGGCTCGACGGGCGCGCCGACGTACATGTTGCGGGTCATCACGACCAGGTCGCCGGCCGCCGCGGCCGACCGCAGGGCCGGTTCGGTCCCGGCCAGATCGGAAGTCGGGCCGACCAGCCGATCGCCGGCGCAGCCGGCGACGAGGGTGGCGAGTCCGAGAATGACGAGACGTCGCATGGAACCTCCGGGCTTGAGGTGCATCGTTGATTAGGCAGGCGCCCGCGAGACCCGTCAAGAGTTGCGGGAATGACACGCTGCTGCGACGGAGCCACACCGCTTGACGTTCGCTTGACGCCGCCGCTCTACCCTCCGGGTCAAAGGGGAGGACCTCATGCGCATCACCCTGGGTGTGCTTGCCCTACTGTTCAGCCTACCGCTCACGGCGCAGGAACTGCCGCCGCTCACGGCCGGCGACACCGTCCGTCTGCTCGCTCCCGGTCTGGGGCTCAAGCGCTCGCGCGCCACGTTCATCGCCTGGACCGAGGGGCACCTCCTGATTCGGCCGGTCCTCGACACCGGGACCATAGCCGTGCCCTTCGCCGCGCTGCGTCGCGTCGAACGTTACCGCGGAAAGAACCAGTTGAAGGGGGCGCTCCTGGGTGGCGCCGTCGGCACCAGCCTGGGGTTCCTGGTGGGAAGCCTCGTGGGAAGGGGGGCCGTGAGCGGGTGCGCCGAGTTCCTGTGCGAGCTGGAGGCGCTCGAATACGCGGGGATCGGGATGCTCGCCGGTGCGGTCGTGGGAGCCGCCGTCGGCGTTGCGGCCGCACCCGACCGATGGCACCGATTGGACTTGCCACCCAGCCGCGGGTTTGCCCCCGATCCGACCCCGTTCCATCAGTCGATCGGGTTCCGCCTGGTCACAGGGCTCCTGTCACTCGCGATCATCGTGGCGACGTCCTGACAGGGGCGGCGACGACGAACGCCTCGGCAATCCGCCGCGGCACGTCGCGATACTCGGCACCCGACACGTTCGCCACGATCGCGACCGCCACGCCCTGGTCCGGATAGAGCAGCAGCATGGCCGTACCGCCCACCGACCCACCCCCGTGCCGCACGACGCGCCGGCCGGCGGCATCCTTCGCCACGTACCAGCCGATCCCGTAGCCCGTCTCCTCACCGGCCATCGTCCGCTGCGAGGTGAAGAGGGTCTCCAGCGACGCGGCCATGAGATAGCCGGGTGCGAGATGCGCCGACGCGAGCCGGACCAGGTCTTCCGGCGTTGAGAGCAAGCCGCCGCCCGCCCACTTGTAGCTGTTGTCCACTTCAGGTTCTGGCATGGCCACGCCGTTACGAATCCCGTAGAAGCGCGTGCGCTCGGGGATCACGCTGTCCTTGCGATCCGGCGCCGTATGCAGCAGCCGGAGCGGGGTGAACACCGCCCGGCGGAGGTGCGCGAGGAACTCCTCACCGGCCGCCCCCTCGACCACGGCGCTGATGAGATTCCACCCATAACTCGAGTAGAAGTACGCGGTGCCGGGTTCATGCAGCAGCGAGTCGCGTTCGAACAGTGCGAGACCGGCGCGCACCGTGGCAAACGGTCGATTCAGCAGGAACTCGAGCCCCCGGTAGTGCCGGATCCCGGCCAGGTGCCCGGCCAACTGACGCGTGGTGATCGGCCATGGCTTGTCCGGGAAGTCGGGCACATAGCGCTGGACCGGCGCATCGAGATCCAGCCGGCCCGTCTCCACCAGACGCATCACGGCGGCGGCGGTGATGGGCTTCGAGACGCTGCCAATCCGGAACATGGACTGGCCCGTGACCGGGATCCGCTGCTCGAGGTCGGCATAGCCAAATCCCTCCGACCAGACCAGGTCGCCGTTCACCGCGGCGGCGCCGGCGACCCCGGGGATCGGCTGGCGCGCGAGCAGCTCCCCGACGGCCGCGCGGGCACTGTCGATGGCGGCGGCGTAGCGCGGGACCGCCACGGGCGCGGCGGCCTGCGCCCCAAGGGCCGAGGCCTCCGTGCCCAGCAGGACGAGCGTACCGAGCAGAACGCGTTCGAGTCGCGTCATGGAATCACTCGGTGTCATGCGCAAGGGGAGACGGCGGCGCGCCGGCGAGTTCGGTCACCACGTGGCCGAGTCCGCCCACGACGCGCGTCATGCGGTCGTAGTTGAGCTTGTCGGGCGTGTCGTCCACGGAATGGTAGTGCCGATAGCGAAACGGCGCCGTATCGGTCACCATGACCGCAGGGAATCCCTCGCGCCAGAACGCCCAGTGGTCCGACCAGAACACGCCCGGCAGGTAGCCGGGCGGGGCGGCCCCTTCGGATGGAAAGAGGGTGGCGCGGCGGAACGCACCCACGCAGCGACGCACGAGCGCGCGCGAGCGCAGGTTGCCGACGAACGCCACGAAGTTACCCGTCCCCGGATACAGCAGGCGGAAGGGCCCCGGATAGTGTTGGCTGCCGGGCAGATCCAGGTAGCACCCGATCGTCTCGAGGGAGAGCATCGCAACCACGCGTTCGCCAGCGTCGCGGCAGTGCCGCGCGTACCGGCGACTTCCCATGTCCCACGTCAGGAAGAACGGCGGTTCCTCGTTCACGAACGCCACGAAGCGGAGTGTGACGGCCGGCGCGCTGGTCCGGAACTGCGCGGCCAGCTCGAGGATGGCGGCGACCCCACTGGCGTTGTCGTTCGCGCCCGGCGACCCCAGCACCGAGTCGTAGTGGGCACCGATCACCACGACGCGCACCGGGTCGCTGCCGGTCCGTTCGACGTGGAGGTTCATCACCTCCCGACCGGCCGCCATAAAGGCCTGCCGTCCCACCCGGTAGCCCGCGTCGTGCCAGGTCGTCGCGATGTACTCGGCGGCGGCGGCCAGGGCGTCGGGCCGCCACACGCTCCGCTCACCGATCCGTCCGCCAAGCATCTCCACGTGGGCCCGCAGGCGATCGCGCCGCGCCGCGGCGGCGCCATCGAGCGGCGCGAGTGGGCCGGCAAAGGAGCGGCCCGGCATCGCGACCATGTAGCGGGTGAGGCCGGCGGCGACGAGGACCGTCACCGCGAGCGCTGCCACCCACGACACCTACGCGCTCCGGACAGCTTCTGCCAGGAGGGCAATCCCGCCGCGGACGCTCTGGTGCACGCGCACCGTCACGCGGCGCGGCGCGATCGCATACACCACGTCATCGGCGATCCGGGCGGCAAGGGTCTCGCAGAACGCCCCCTGGTCGCGATACGACCACAGGTAGTACTTGAGCGCCTTCGACTCGAGACAGCGGTCGTGGGGCTCGTACTCGATCTCCACGCGGCCGAAGTCCGGCTGACCGGTGCGAGGGCAGATCGACGTGAACTCGAGCGCCGTCAGCGTGATGCGCTGGACCGCCGGCGCGGCAAAGGCCTCCGCGCGCAGCACGTCGCGGGCCTGATCCGGATTGTCCGGGCGGGGCAACGGACCGGTGCGAGGCAGTTCGGGCATGCCGGCAATCTAGCCGCGCGGAGGCGACGACGCGAAACGGCCGCCTGCTGACACGCGTCCCGCGACACCCTAGCTTACGAGCATGCAGCCGCTGCCGGCCGTCGTCCTGCTCTCGGGCGGACTCGACTCATCCACGACCCTGGCGATCGCCCAGCGGAAGGGGTTCGTCGCGCACGCGCTCACCGTGCGCTACGGACAGCGCCACCTGGTGGAGCTCGAGGCGGCGCGACGGGTGGCGGCGGCACTCGCGGTGGCCGACCACAAGATCGTGGACCTCGACCTCCGCACGTTCGGGGGATCCGCACTCACCGCCGATGTCCCGGTGCCGAAACACCGGACCGACGACGAGATCGGGCGCGGGATTCCCGCCACCTACGTTCCCGCCCGTAACACGATCCTGCTGTCGCTCGCCTTGGCGTGGGCCGAGGTGCTCGGGGCCTGGGACGTGTTCCTGGGCGTGAACGCGCTCGACTACAGCGGCTATCCCGACTGCCGGCCCGAGTTCATCGAAGCCTTCGAGCGCCTGGCCACCCTCGGCACGAAGGCGGGCGTCGAGGGCCACCGCCGGTTCGCCGTGCACACTCCGCTCATCCGCATGACCAAGCGGGAGATCCTCCGGACCGGCCTGGACCTGGGGGTGGATTTCGCGCTCACGGTCTCGTGCTACGATCCCGACGAAACGGGCGCCGCGTGCGGCGCCTGCGACGCGTGCCGCCTCCGGCTCCGCGGGTTCGCGGAGTTGGGCGTGGCCGACCCAGCACGCTACCGGACGACGGTGGGGACCGGTCGATGACCTACGCCGTAAAGGAGATCTACTTCACGCTGCAGGGGGAGGGCGTGCACACGGGGCGACCGGCGGTGTTCCTGCGGTTCGCCGGCTGCAATCTGTGGAGCGGCCTGGAGCGCGACCGCGCGACGGCCGTCTGCCGATTCTGCGACACGGACTTCCTGGGGACCGACGGCGCGGGCGGGGGAAAGTTCGCGACCGCTCGGGACCTCGCGGCCGCATGTGCGGACCGGTGGCCGGCGGACACCGACGCCGATCCCTGTGTGGTGTGCACCGGCGGCGAGCCGCTGCTGCAGCTCGACGACGCCCTGGTAGCGGCGCTCCACGCGGTGCGCTTCACCGTCGCGGTCGAGACGAACGGCACCCGAACGGTCCCCGACGGGGTGGACTGGATCTGCGTGAGCCCCAAGGCCGGCGCGCCATTGGTCCAGACGCGGGGAGACGAGCTCAAGCTCGTCTATCCGCAAGCCGGCGCCGAGCCCGAGCGCTACGACGGACTCGCGTTCGACCACTTCTCGCTGCAGCCCCTGGACGGGCCGGACTGCGCGCGTCACACGGCGCTCGTACGCGCCTTCGTCGCCGCCCACCCGCGGTGGAAGGTGAGCCTGCAGACCCACAAACTCCTGGGGATTCCATGACCGGAGACTGCTCGCGACACCGAGCCGGCGCGGTGCTCGTCGCCCTGTCGCTCGTCACCACCATTGCCGCCTGTGGTGGGAAGGCGTCCACGCCCGATCGCGGGATCGCCCCGCCGGTGGCGGTGAAGGCCATGCCCCCCATCCCGGACCTCGCCAAGGTCCGTTCGTTCGCCGGCAACCTCCCCGGCGTGGTATCCAGCGGCGACGGCGTGACGAGCCCCAGGCTCGAACAGCTCGGCGATCTCACGTATCCGCCGGCCGCGTGGAACGACGGGCTCCAGGGCTGGGCGGTCTTCGACTTCGTCGTGGGCGCCGACGGACGGGTGAATCAGCAGCTCGTGCGTCTGGTCGCCGCGTCTGACAGCGTGTTCGCGGCGCCGGCCGAGCGGGCTGTCCGGGCAGCACGGTTCGCGCCGGCCACGAAGGGTGGCCAGCCAGTCGCGAA
Organism: Gemmatimonadales bacterium; assembly: GCA_041580775.1. Classification (GTDB taxonomy): domain Bacteria; phylum Gemmatimonadota; class Gemmatimonadetes; order Gemmatimonadales; family GWC2-71-9; genus JAOTWJ01. The sequence continues at coordinate 1,669 of JBFGDF010000100.1, read as the reverse complement.
GCTGGTGCGGCTGCCGGTGTACTTCCAGATAGACCGGTAGGGCACGCCCATCGGGCACCTCCTTTGCTGGACGCGATCGGGGGCGGCTCGTCTTTGGCGTCCCCCGCAGCCGCCACGGGACTTCGTGAAGGTGCACGCGTTCGCACGACCGCCCCGCGAACGCGTCTCCAAATGGCGACGCGCCCGGAGGCGGGGGAAGCGGGACACCGCCCGTCAGGGTAACTGCCGGATGATCACGCTGGCGTTGTCGGCATAGTGTCCGTGGAACTCGGGAAACGCAGGGTCAGCGAAGTTGTTCTCGTACGCTGCCAGCAAAACCGAGAAGAACTTCGTGCCGGCCGGCAGCACGAACGTCGCCGTGACCTCCTGCCAAGTCCCAGGATTACCATCACTGTCCAGCGTCTCCTGTTGGACACCAAGGCGCGCCGCTGGTCCGGCCCTCGTGGGATAGTCTGCCATGGTTCCGTCATAGGCCTGAATGAGCAGGGCAAATCGTGAGTCCATGTTGCTGCAGCCCTGGGGGTCCGCTCGATTGAACCAGGCCGAGGCTTCCACCTCGATCTTCCCCTGGTCAATGAGCTGCGCATCGAGGTTGGCGACGTCAATGAGCTGATCCACCTCACTCGCGATTGTCCCATCCAGCGGTTGCCCCTCGTGGGCCACGGAACTGACGAAATGCAGCATGCGGTTGCCACCCTGCGCCGTAATGCCCTGCTGGCCGCTCGGCGCCGACCATGCCTGGTCAAACGCCCAGTAGCCTGAACTCGACGGCAGGCCGCCCGCGAAGACCAATCCGTTTTCGAAGTCGGGATCGAAGAGGTGGTTCGTGCTGCCATCGGCGACGGCGGGCCGAGCCTGCGGGATCCGTGGGCCGGTCTTGAGGGTGCCTCTCGGCGGGTCCGTCAGGTTGGGACAACTGGATCCGGTGGCGAGATCGAACCGGACACCCACCGTGATGGTGGCGGGTGCGGCACCGAACCCGGTGAAGCACGTATTGCCGGTGACGTTCTCGCAACCCGTCCATGCGCCCAGTACGCTGCCGGCATGAGGTGTGGCCACGAGGCTCAGGGTGCCCCCTAGACCAGCATCCGTGAGCTCGAAGCACCGCACCGTCATAGTCACTTCTGCAGATTTGCACGTCACCGTTCTGCCCGGTAACTCAGACGAGACGGTCCCGCCGCCTGCGCCTGAGAAGGTGACTTTCACCGCAACCGTTAGAGCTCCCTCCTCCGTAACGTCGCGGCATCCGGGCAGCAGTACGGCCAACGCAACAGCTGGTCCAAGTGCGGTGAGGATCCGACGTGCTGACATCCCGCGCCTCCATGTGCGTCGTGAATCACGAGACGGTCGCTTGCCGCGCCCTCGCCCCTCCCGGTGGGCGGTCGGGCCCGGCGTCTCGATGGCTGGTGCCCCATGTCCTACGCAGCCACCCCCCGCGCAGTCTCACCGGGCTTGCCCCGGACCCCGCCCGCCTGCACCTTGGGAACCGAGCCTGACCACATGTCGCCCCCCGTGCTCTCCCTCGTCCTCCTCCTCGCGGGGGGCGCCCCCGATTCGCTCGCCCAGCGTCTCGCGACGCTCGATCACGCCATCCATCGCGGCGCCGCCGACTCGGTCTGGCGCGCCGCGTCGCGCCGCGCCGGGCGCGACCCCGCCGACCGGCTCGCCG
>JBFGDF010000099.1:0-11510 GCA_041580775.1 Gemmatimonadales bacterium | reverse complement strand
CGCGAGCTTCGCGCGCGACCGCGACCTGACGCGCACCGGCCGCCCGCAGCAGCTGCTCCACCTCGCGCGCCGTGTTGGCCACGGCCGCCTCCGTGCCGCCGTCGAGCTCCACCAGCAGGACGGCTGCCGCATCCGTGGGATACCCCGCGCGGTAGATGGAGGCTTCGACGGCGCGGATGCAGTTCCGGTCCATCATTTCGAGCGCGGCGGGGACGACGCCAGACGCGATGATCGCCGAGACGGCTTCGCCGGCAGGCCGCAGCGCGGCGAAGTCGGCCAGCAGCGTGCGGACCGCGGGGGCGAGGGGAACCAGCCGGACGGTGATGGCGGTGGCGACGCCGAACGTGCCTTCGCTCCCGACAAACAGACCCACCAGGTCCGGTCCCCACGCCTCGCCCCCGGGCGACCCCAGCACGACCTCCGTGCCGTCGGGGAGCACGACGTCCAGGGCCAGGATGTGATTGGTCGTCACCCCGTATTTCAGGCAGTGCGGTCCGCCCGCGTTCTCGGCCACGTTCCCGCCGATGGTGCACGCCGTCTGACTCGACGGATCGGGCGCGTACTGAAGCCCATAGGGCAGGGCGGCGCGCGACAACCGCGCGTTCACCACGCCGGGCTCCACGACGGCGCGCCGGTCGTCGGGCTCGATGGCGAGAATGCGATCGAGACGGGTGAGGACGAGCAGGATCGCGTCCGGATCCGCCAGCGCCCCGCCCGACAGCCCGGTGCCGGCGCCGCGCGGGACGAACGGCACGCCGTGGTGGGCGAGCACGCGGATCACGCGCACGACCTCCTCCCGCGATGCGGGCAGGACCACCGCGCCCGGCAGGGCGTGGAGGGTGGGAAGCCCGTCCGACGCGTACGTCTCCCGCTCGGCCGGACGGTGTCGCACCCAGCGGGGCCCCACGATGGCGCGCACCGCGTCGAGGACGTGCGGCAGGGCGCTCATGGGTCGGTGACGATGTCGTCGGCGCGTCCGCCGCCGCCGTTGCCGCGGGCGCGGACGTGCACGGTGACTCGGCGGCGCAGCTCCTCGTTCAGCGGCCGCAGCAGCCGGTGCAACTGGGTCAGCCGCTCCAGCGTGGACCGCAGGGCAAGCAGTTCCTGCTTGATCTCCCCATCGAGTTCGAGCGCCGCGGACACCTGAAACGACAGCTGCTTGGGGTCGCGGGCCAGATCGAGCTGATCGGTCCCGCGGTCGTTGAGGAGCTCCATCCCCTCCACGAACTGCTGGAACCCGCCGCGCACCTGGGTGGCCAGCTCCGTCAGCTGCGGCGGCTCGACGTCGTCGTCGTCGAAGGTTTCCACCCGGGCGACTCGGTAGGGGAGATCCGTCGCCAGCAGGTCGAGCAGCACATACCGGTCTTCACCGACAGTGAGAATGTGCGAGCGGCCATCCGGCAGCAGTCGTGACTCCTTCACGACTGCGGAGCAGCCGACGCTGCCCGGTGCGGGCGTGGGATCCTCACCCTCGACCGGCTTGACGAAGGACACGCCGAAGCGGCGGTTGCCCTCGAGGCAGTCGGCGAGCATCTGGCGATACCGCGGCTCGAAGATGTGCAGGAGCTGCGGCGTGCCGGGGAAGAGGACGATCCCGAGCGGGAAGAGGGGGAGCTCGAGTGCGGCCATGAGGGGGAATATACGAAACGGAAGGACGGAAGGACGGAAGGACGGATCGGCGGGAGGGCGGAACGACGGTTGGCGCTGAAAAGGGAACGGGATGCCGACCCGACATCCCGTCCGCCCTTCCGTCCGACCGCCCGACCGCCCCTCCTACGCCGCTCGCCAGAAGCCCAGCAGGGCCTTTCCGTCGGGGCTTTGCCGCAGCTTCTCGAACGCGCGCTCCCGGATCTGGCGGATGCGCTCGCGCGTGACGCCCATGATCTCCCCGATGCGCTCCAGCGTCATGCCCTCCGACCCTTCCTCCAACCCGTAGTACAGGTAGAGGATCTTGCGCTCGCGGGAGGTGAGGTACTTCTGGAAGATCCGGTCGATGAACTCCCGCATCAGGCGCGCATCGGTGTGCTCCTCGATCTCGGCGCCTTCCTGGCCCGCGAACCGTTCCCCCACCGTGGCGGCATCGCGGTCCGTCCGGTCGATCGGGGCATCGAGCGAGATCTCGGCGGCCGTCATGCGGCGTGCCGCGCGCACGTTCTCCGGCGTGTCGTCGAGCGCCCGGGCGATCTCCGCATCGGTCGGCTCGCGGCCGAGCTCCTGCGAGAGATAGGTCTCCGTGCGTGACATGCGGATGAGGTGGCTGTTCTGGTTGAGCGGGATCCGGACACTGCGGGTCTGCTCGGCGAGGGCCTTGAGCACGGCCTGGCGCACCCACCACACGGCGTACGAGATGAACTTCACGCCCTGTTCGGGATCGAACTTGCGCACCGCCTTGAGCAGGCCCTCGTTGCCAATGGCGACCAGCTCCGAAAGGTCCAGGCCGTGGCCCTGGTACTTCTTCACGTACGAGATCACGAACCGCAAGTTGGACGTCACCAGCCGTTCGGCCGCCTTGGTGTCGCCCTTTTGCGCTTTGCGGGCAAGCGCCCGCTCCTCGAGCGGATCCTTGATCAGCGGGAGTTTCTGGATGTCCTGCAGGTACTGATCAAATGCCCCGGAGGAGGTTGCGCGGAAGAACGCCTTGGACTTGCTCACGCGGAGCCGCTCGGCCATACACGCCCCTCGGGTGACGGATGGACACGGTATCGGAGGCACGGGTGCGCATCGAGGCGACCCGCCATTTTGACCGACGCCAAGACCCGGCGAATATAGGGAAAACCGTGAAGAGCGTCAAGAAAAATGAGTTTTCCACATCACAAAACGTTCCAGAGTAACGGATTTCGCAGTTTATCGACGTGTCCATCGCCGGTCGCCGGTTTGTTTGGCGCATACTGAAGCAAATCGTTGCAGGATATCAACTTACCAACTGTTGAAATGTGGGGGAACTACAGAACCCCTTCTCGTGAAAGGAGTTCTGGTGCTACGAGGAGAGTACGGACTTGATGGTTTCTTCGGGCGCCGCGAAGGTCCACTCTGATCCCGCACTCCGGGCCGCCTGTCCAAGGCGTTTCAAGAATGCAAACTTGACAGTACCCGATCTCGTCTTCTTGTCGGCGTGCATGGCATCGAGCAGGGGGTCCAGCGGCCCCGCAGGCCGCTCGACGGGCAGGCCGTAGCCCTCGAGCGCGGCCGCCAACGCCGCGTCCGTTCCCGATTCGGTGATGCCCAGACGGGTGCCGAGGCGGGCCTCGAGCACCATGCCAACGCCCACGGCCTCGCCGTGCAGCATGGCGTACCCGCTTACGGTTTCGAGGGCATGGGCAATCGTGTGCCCGAAGTTGAGCACTGCGCGTTGGCCCCGCTCGCGTTCGTCCGCCGCCACGACCGCGGCCTTGAGGGTGACGCTCCGGGCGACGAGGGTCGCCAGCACCTGCGGCTCCGCGTCGAGGACGCCCGCGCGGTCGGCGACGACGCGCGCGAAGTAGGCGGCGTCCGCGATGGCACCGTGCTTGAGAGCCTCGACGGCGCCGGCCGCCCGATGCGGTCGCGGGAGGGTGGCCAGGGTCGTCACGTCCGCGACGACGGCACGCGGTTGGTGGAACGCGCCGATCAGGTTCTTGCCCCGGGGCGTGTCCACTCCCGTCTTGCCGCCGATCGAGCTGTCGATCATGGCGAGCAGGCTGGTGGGCACCTGCACGAACGGGATGCCCCGCAGGTACGTGGCGGCGACGAACCCCGCGAGATCGCCGGTGACGCCACCGCCGAGCGCGACGATGGCCCCGTCGCGTCCCAGGCCCGCCGCGAGCAGGGCATCGCTCAGCGCCTGCCACTGCTCGCGGGTCTTGTTCCACTCACCGGCGGGGAACGTCAGCAGCTCGCACGGGGCCACGCCGGCGGTGAGGTCTCGCACGCGGGCGCCGTAGTGCTGCGCCACCGTGGAGTCCGCGAGTACCGCGTAGCGGGCGGCCGGGCACGCGCGCGCGAGCACCGCGGGCAACTGCTCGAGGACGCCCGGGCCGATCGTGATGTCGTAGGAGGCGTCCCCGAGGGGAACCGTCACCGTCGCCGTGTGCATGGGCCGCCGCTCAGAGCGTCACGTCCCCGACAATGAGCTGGACGGCGGTGCCGCCCACCGTCACCTCCGTGATGGTGCCGCCCGCATCCGTGCGGACGCCCACGCTGATCCGGCTGGGCCGGCCGATCTCGATCCCCTGCTCGAACAGGAGGTTCGTCGCGCCCGCCGCCGGCTGCACCAGGCCGTGCCGCACGAGGTACGCGCCGAGCGCGCCGGCCGCACTGCCGGTGGCGGGATCCTCCGGTACGGCGAGTCCGGGCGCGAACATCCGGCAGTAGGCCGTGGGGTCGTTGCGCCCCGTCAGGGCGAACAGCATGACGCAGTCGGTGCCGAGCCGGCGCAGCAGGTCGCGCAGCGCCAGGCCGGTGCCTCCGCTGGGCAGCCGCGCGAGCGCCGCGCGCGAGGTCACTTGCGCCATGAGCTGCGGCAGGGCGGTGGAGACCACCTGGGGTGCGGGTCCGTCGGCCAGGGTCGTGCCGTCGCCCCCGACCGCCGCCGCGAGCTCCGCGCGATCCTCCACCGTCGGGCCGTACACCGGGGCGGCCTGCGTCATGACGACTTCGACCGGCCGACCGTCGGCGAGTGTGAGGTCCACGGGCAGCACGCCGCGCCCGGTTTCCTGCGTGACGCGGCCGGTGCCGTTCGGCAGGAGGTCGGCGAGGGCGCCGAGCTCGGCGAGCAGCCACCAGGTGCCGATCGTGGGGTGTCCCGCCAGCGGGATCTCGGCGGCCGGCGTGAAGAATCGCACGCGGCGGGTGGCGCTCGCCGACGGCAGCACGAACGTCGTCTCCGAGAGGTTCATCTCGCGGGCGAGCGCCTGCATCGTGGGGGCGTCGAGGCCCTCCGCGTCCGGAAACACGGCGAGGGGATTGCCGGCCAGTGGGGTGTGCGTAAAGACGTCGAGTTGATAGAACCGGTGCTGCGGCATCACCAGGTCCGGTCGGGTACGCCGGCGCGCTGGTTGGCGAGGCGGGCGAGCGTGAAGAGGAGGTCCGACAGGCGGTTCAGGTAGATGAGCAGGACCGGAGCGACCGGCGTGCGCTCGTGCAGGGCCACGACGCTGCGTTCCGCGCGGCGGCAGATGGTGCGGGCGAGGTGCAGCAGCGCGGCCTTGGGCGTCCCGCCCGGCAGCACGAACGCCGCAAGCGGGGGCAGTTCGGCGGTCGCTCGGTCGATGGCCGCTTCGAGCGCGGCGATGCGGCGCTCGTCGATCTGGGCCTTGGCGAGTGCTTTGGCGACCTTGGCGGGATCCGGGCTGGCCAACTGGCCGCCGATGGCAAAGAGGTCACGCTGGATGCTCTCGAGCAGCGCGGCCTCGAACTCGGCGGGGGCGGCCGCGAGCGCGGCCCCGAGGGCGGAGTTGACCTCGTCCACGTCGCCGTACGCCTCGACCCGGACATCGTGCTTCGACACGCGGCCGCCGCCGAGCAACGACGTCTCGCCCACGTCGCCGGTTTTGGTATAGATCTTCATCGGTGGGGACAAGCTAGAGGCTCCGTGCGGCTGGCGGAAGGCGCGCGCGGCGGCGTCGCAGGGGGACGGTTTCACTGCCGTTTTCGATCATGGTGTGCTACCCCGGGTGGTACCCGTCCGATAACTTCCGCCCATGCGCGCTCCGTCTCCACTTCGCGTTGCGATCGTCGGGTCGGGACCCGCCGCGTTCTTCACGGCCGAAGCGCTGCTCGGTCAGTCCGAGCAGGCGGTCGCGCTCGACATGTTCGAGCGTCTGCCCGCGCCCTTCGGACTCGTGCGGTTCGGGGTGGCGCCCGACCATCAGAAGATCAAGGGTGTCGTCAAGTCGTTCGACAAGGTGGCGCGCCGTCCGGGGTTCCGGTTCTTCGGGAACGTCGACGTCGGCACGCACGTCACGCTCGACGAACTGCGGCAGCATTACCACCTGATCTGTATCGCCTCCGGCGCGCAGGCCGACCGCCGACTTGGGATCCCGGGCGAGGACCTCGCGCGCAGCCATCCCGCCACCGAATTCGTGGCGTGGTACAACGGCCATCCCGAGTTTCGGGACTGCCGGTTCGATCTCGCGGTCCGGCGCGTGGCCGTGATCGGGGTCGGCAACGTGGCGGTGGATGTGGCGCGGATTCTGTGCCGCACGCCCGACGAGCTCGCCGCCACCGACATCACCCCCTTTGCCGAGGCGGCGCTGGCCGCGAGCGGCGTGCGCGACGTGTACCTGATCGGGCGGCGCGGCCCGGTGCAGGCGGCGTTCACGAACCCCGAGGTCCGCGAGCTGGGCGAGTTGGCGGGCGCCGACGTGTGTGTGCCGCCCGGCGACGTCGCGCTCGATCCCCTGAGCCGGGCGGCGCTGGCACACGCCGACGACCGCGCGCTGCGGAAGAAGGTGGAGATCCTGGAGGAGTTCTCGCAGCGCCCCCGCACCGGGAAACCGCGGCTGCTCACGCTGCGGTTTCTTGCCTCGCCGGTGGAGCTGCTCGACGACGGCGCTGGCGGGGTCGGCGCCATGCGTCTGGCGCGCAACCGGCTGGAGGACGACGGTCGCGGGCGGCTCCGCGCCGTCGCGACCGACGAGACGGAAGACCTGCCGGTGGACATGGTGTTCCGCTCGGTCGGGTACCGCGGCGTGCCGGTGCCGGGCCTGCCGTTCGACGAGCGGGGCGGCGTGATCCCCAACGACGGGGGACGCGTGCTCGACGCGGGGGCGCCGGTTCGCGGACTCTACGTGAGCGGCTGGATCAAACGGGGTCCGAGCGGCGTGATCGGCACCAACAAGCCCGATGGCGCCGAGACGGCGGCGGCGATGCTGGCGGACGGCGCGCGCGGGGCGACCCTCGAGCCCGCGGCCCCCGACCCTGCGGCGGTGGACGCGCTGCTGCGCACCCGCCAGCCCGACGCGGTGACGTACGACGACTGGCTGCGGATCGACGCCGAGGAAGTCGCGCGCGGCAAGCCCGTGGGCCGGCCGCGGATCAAGTGCATTACCGTGGACGAGGTGCTCGGCGTTCTGGCGCGGCGATGACGCCAGGGACGGCTCTGCACACCTCGGCGGCGGGTCACTCGGCCACTGCAGCGAGCGAATCCGGCGAGGCCATCGCCCGGACGGCGCCTCGCCGACGGTTTCCGCGATTCGCCGCTCGACCTGTGCAGAGTGCTTGTTAGCGGCTCAGTTCCACCACCACCGCATCGATCTGGGCCAGCACCTGCCCGCCGGGTACCGTGTGGTTGTTGACGATCACCGAGAAGATCAGTGGTCCCCCGCGCGCCCGCTCCACATAGCCCGACAGCGAGTGGACGTGCTGGATGCTGCCCGTCTTGGCAAGCACCCGGCCCTCGAGCGGCGTGCCGACGAACCGGGTGCGGAGCGAGCCGCGCTGCCCGGACCGCGGCAGCGCCCGCAGGAAGCCGTCGCGCTCGGGGTGTGACCACAGGTAGCGCAGCAGCTGCGCGAACGCCCGCGGGCTCACCAGGTTGCCCGCCGAGAGCCCGGACCCATCGCTCAGACTGAACGCGGTCGTGTCGATGCCCACCGAGTCGCGCAGGAACCCGTGCTCCACCGCGAGCCCGGCGCGCCACGACCCCTCGCCGGCGAACCGTCTGCCCAGCAGCTTGAGCAGCATTTCGGCGAACCAGTTCTGGCTCGTATTGAGGATGGGGAAGATCAGGTCGTCACGCGGACGCGAGCACACCGTCACGAGGGCGGGGGTGTCGCGGGCCGCGCGGTAGCGCACGCTGTCGGTGGTGGCGACCGTGGGCCCCGTGACGGCCACGCCTTTCCGGAGCAGCGCGGCGCGGAACGCGTGCGCGAAGTAGAGGTTCGGGTCGGGCAGCGCGAAGTACTCGGTGCGCCCGCGCCCCAACGCCACGGTGCCTTCCGCCCACACGTTCAGCGTCCCGGGCTCGCGGAAGAAGTCGATCGTGGTGGTCCCCCCCGAATCCACCGTGCGCGTGCGGTTCTCGAGCCGGACGATCCCGAGGTCGGGCTCGAGGGTGATCGCCGCGGGCCAGCCTGGCGCCGGTCCGGCCTTCCACGTGACGTTGACGCTGTTGTCGTTCACGCCGAGGGCGGCGACGGGTGAGCCGTACCACCAGTTGAGGTCGTACGTTTCCCACCCCGGGTGCGCGAACTGCGCGTCGAAGTAGCTGCCGTCACCCACCACGGCGCCGTCCACCGCGCGGATGCCGCGCGCCCGCACGCTGTCGGCCAGGGCGTCGAGCCGGGTCCAGGCCGACTCGCACGCCCCGGCCACGGTCGTGTCCGGGCCGTAGCAGCGCTCGGAGAACGACGGATCGCCGCGCCCGTAGACCACCAAGTCGCCGTGCAGCACGCCGTCCTCGACGGGGCCCGTGCCGTAGAGGCTGGTGCTGATGCGGAACTCGCGGGGCAGCAGCACGCTCGCGGCGGCGGTGACGACGAGCTTCGTGTTGGACGCGGGAATGAACAGGCGGTCCGCGTTCCGGGCGTAGCGCACGCGCCCCGCCGTGTCCGTGACGATCACGCCCCACGTCGCGCGATCGAACGGCGGGGCATCGAGCAGTCGGTCGAGGCGCCGCGCGAGGCCCTGCGCGATGAGCGCGTGGGGTATGACCAGGGCGATGACGAGGCCGTACGCGGCGAGCCGGAAGGCGCGTCGGTCCATGTGGCTCCCAGGGTCCGAGGTTCGAGTGACGTTGACAGTACTGCCTAACCTGCTGAACTTAAAGAAGTTATGCCGCGGCCGTCAAACGGCGGCCGGCCGCGCGCGCTTCGCGCCATTGGGAAGGGGAGCCGGTATCCGCACTGCTGCGCTGACGCTCGCGGGCGTGCTCGGGAGTCTCGTCGCGGGCACGCCGCTCGTCGGGCAGGAGAGCCCGATGGCGCGCCCCGTGATCCGCGGTCTCGCATTCCGCGGCAACCGCGCGCTCGACGACTACACGCTGGCGATCTCGATTGCCACGTCCAACTCGAGCTGGTGGGCCCGGACGGGGTTCGTCTCGTGGCTCGGGCTCGGCGAGCAGCGCTACTTCGACGAGCGCGAGTTCCGGCGCGATCTCGTCCGGCTGCAGCTGCTCTACTCCCAGAGCGGGTTTCTCGAGGCCAGCATCGACACGGTCGTCCAGCGGGATAGCGGCAGCGTGCGGCTCACGTTCGTGATCGACGAAGGCGAACCGGTGCGTATCACCGAGCTCACCGTCATGGGCACGGAGGGCGTCATCAGCGAGCGGACCCTGCGCGACCGGCTGCCACTGGCGGTGGGCGACCCCTTCAACCGGTTCCGACTGCGGGCGGCCACCGACACGATCCTCACCGCCCTGGCGAACCGCGGCTACCCGTTTGCGCAGGTGTTCCGGGGCTTCGACGTGGACCGCCAGGCCCACGCCGCGACGGTGCTGTTCGACGTGGATCCCGGGCCGCGGGCCCGGATCGCCGCCGTGGAGATCACGGGCGCCACGCGGGTGAGCCCCGGGGTGGTGCGGAAACTGATCCCGATCCGCGAGGGGCAGTGGTACCGGCGGGACGCGCTGTTCACCGCGCAGCGCGACCTGTATCGCACGGGCGTGTACGACTACGTGGACGTCCGGCTGCGCGACTCGCTGCCGGACGGACCGGACGACACGCTGGTGACGGCGCAGGTCCGCCTGCGCGAGGGCCGGCTGTACCGCGTGCGCACCGGCGCGGGCTACGGGACGCTGGACTGCTTCCGGCTGCTCGCCGCGGTGACCGCCCATCATTTCCCCGGGGCGGCGCGGTCGCTCGACGTGACGGCGCGGCTGTCGAAGATCGGTACCGGGGATCCCTTCCCGTGGGGGTTCCAGAATTCCGTGTGTCCGAGCCTCGACGTGGAGCAGGACAGCGCTCGGCTGGCGTTGAACTACAATCTCACGGCGACCCTCACGGAGCCCGCCCTGTTCGGTCGGCGCACGAGTGCGGCGCTGTCGGTCTTCGCGGAACGGCGCAGCGAGCTGCAGGCCTACGTGCGCGAGGCGGTGGGCGGCGACGTGAGCCTCACGCTGCGGACGCCGTGGGAGATTCCGTTCACGCTCACGTATGGACTGGAGCGCGGCAGCACGAAGGCCGAGCCGGCCCAGTTCTGCGTCTACCTGAACATCTGCCGGGACGAGGACATCGCCGTCTTCCAACAGCCGCTGCTGCAGGCGACGCTCTCGCTGCTGGCCGTCCGTGACCGGCGCAACTCGTTTCTCGACCCCACCCAGGGGAGCCTCACGTCGGCCGAAGTTCGCTGGGCGGCGCCGGCGATCGGCTCGGACACCCTGGCGCAGTTCACGCGGGCGCAGGCCCAGGTGGCCGGCTATCACCGCGTGGGACGGCGCGGCGTGTTCGCGTGGCGCGTGCAGGGCGGCATCATCGTGCCGCCCGATCTGGGCGGCACCGCGCAGAGCCTGCGCTACGTCCCCCCGGAGGAGCGGTTCTACGGCGGCGGACCCAACAGCGTGCGCGGCTACGGACAGAACGAGCTGGGGCCGATCGTGCGCGTGATCGAGACGCGCACGGTGGACAACGAGACGATCGTGGACACGCTGCGCTCGGCGTCGGGCGGCAACGCGCTGGCGCTGGCGAACGTCGAGTACCGCCTGCCGCTGCCGGTTCTGGCGGGCCGGCTCGAGGCGGCGCTGTTCGTCGACGCGGGGCAGGTGATCGAGCGCGGCGCCGCCCGTACGTATCCCGGCCTGCGGATCGCGCCGGGCGTCGGCATTCGGTTCGTCACGGCGATCGGGCCGATCCGGCTCGACGTCGGGTACAACGGGTATGGCCCGTCGCGCGGCCCGCTGTATGAGCGGGTCGGATCGCAGCTGGTGCTGCTCGACGACGATTACCCCGGAGAAGGCGACCCCGTGCCCCAGCCCTCGTTCCTCGACCGCCTGCGGCTCCATTTCTCGGTGGGGCAGGCGTTCTGACCATGTGGCGGGCGGCGCGGTGGCTCGCGGCGGGCGTGACGGGCGCGGTCGGGATCGTGCTCGGGCTCACCGCCGCCGCGCTCGGCACGGAGCATGGGCGGGACGTGGTGGTGGCCGCGGCGGTGAGTGCCGCCAACGGTGCGCTCGCCGGGGTCGTGACCGTGGACTCGACCGGCGGCAGCGTGTATGACGGCCTGTTCGCCTACGGGGTCCGGGTCACGGGGCATGACGGCCGGCCGCTGCTCGCGATCGAGCGGGTCCAGCTGCAGTACCGCATCGGCGATCTGCTGTCGCGCCGCATCGTGCTGGGCCAGCTGCATCTCCGCGGGGCCGCCCTGTTCCTCGAGCGGCGCGCGGGCGAGCGGTTCAACTACGAGGACGTCCTCAAGCTGGGGAACGGGGACGGCGCCGGGCCCGGCCCGCTGATCGCATTCCGCAACGCCCGCGTGGACGGGCTCACGGTGACCATCCGCACGCCGGCCGGTGGCGACGCGGACCGGCTCGTGACGCGCGCGGTGGCGGTGCGGCATGCGCGCCTGCCGTACGTGCGGGTGAGCTCACCGTTTCCGGG
>JBFGDF010000098.1:0-11587 GCA_041580775.1 Gemmatimonadales bacterium | reverse complement strand
TGGGCCATGAACTGCTTGAGCAGTTCGCTCTGCGCGCCTACGCCGGTGCTCTGGACGTACACGTAGCCCACCCGGCCATCGGTGACGCGCTCGACATGCGCGCGTCGCTCCTCGATCCACGCACGATAGCGGAGCTCGGTCTCGCTGGACAGCGCCTGTACGACGACCTGCCGGGCTCCGTCGAGCGTCGGCCGGGCGTTCACGGTGAGTTGCACGGGCTGGTCGGCGAGTCCCTGGAACGCCGCCCACGGGTCCTTGCCGGGATCGAGCGGGATACCGTTCACCGCCAGGACGTATTCCCCCTCCTGCACGTTCACGCCGGGCTGATCCAGTGGAGACCGCACGTCGGCGTCCCACGGTCCGCCCCGGACGATGCGCCGGATCCGATACGCGCCGTTGGCCAGCTCCCAGTCGACGCCAATCAGCCCGACCCCACGCGTGGGGGCCGACTCCTCGTCACCGCCGCCACGGTACGTGTGTGACGCGTTGAGCTCCGCGATGAACTCGCCGAGCACGAAATTCACGTCCCACCGGGTCACGGCGTCGTCCAGCAGCCTCGCGTAGCGGTCGCGCATCGCGTCCCAGTTCACGCCGTGCATGGTGGGGTCATAGAAGAAATCGCGCTCGAACCGGTACGCGTCGGCGAACATCTGCTTCCACTCGGCGCGGGGGTCCACCACCGTTTCCATCTCGCCCGTCCGGAGCGGTTTCTCGAACTTCTGCGCCGGCTTCACGTCCACGATGGCAAAGCGACGCTGGTTCCGGGCAAGCAACTTCTTCCCGTCATGCGACACGAGGAAGCCGTTCACGTCCTCCAGCACGGTCTTCTCTTCGCGCTCCTCGAGATCGTAGTAGACCACCGGGCTCTTGTCGTCACCCGAGCCGGTGCGCGGCAGCCGCCGGTACAGCACTTTGCCCTTGACGGCCTGGAGATCCGTGTAGTTCCCCGGTTTGGGGGGAAGAATCACCGCGCGGGCCTCGAAGCCGTCCAGCGCGATCTCCACCGCGGCAGCCTTGGCCGTATCGGCCTTCGGTCCTCCCGGCGTCTTCTCCCACTCCGCGGTCTTCGCCGCGGCCTCGGCGTCATTCCTCGGCGCCAGGGGCGACGCGACGTCGGGCCGCAGCGCGACCGCCACGACGTGCGTGGCGTTGGGGTAGGTCCAGCTGTTGTCGAAGTCGCCGTACACCGGCTCGAAGTTCCGGTTGGACAGGAAATAGAGGTACTTGCCGTCCGGATCGAACACGGGTTGGAGATCCGCGAAATACCCTGACGTGGCCTGCCGCAGCGTGTTCTGCTGCGTGTCGTAGAGGAACACCGCCGGGTTGCCGGAGGCGACTGGCCGCGCATACGTCACCCAGCGGCTGTCGGCAGACCACCGGAAGTCCATGCCCTGCAACTGCCCGTGCGCCATCCACACCGGACTCTGATCGATCTCCGTGACCCGGTTGCGGTCGATGTCGTACAGCCGGATGCGCATCGCCTCATCCACGAACGCGATGCGCTTGCTGTCCGGCGACCAGTGGGGCAGGTACCGGTACCCCTTGCCCAAGGACGTCACCTTGCGCTCGCTCCCCGAGCCGTCGGCTGGACGCAGCCAGAGCTCGTACTCGCCCGATCGATCGCTCCAGTAGGCGATCGTCTTGCCGTCGGGCGACCAGCTGGGATAGCGCTCCGCGACGCCCGAGCTGCGCGTCAGGTTGAGCACGGGACCGTGCTCGGCCGGGACCGTGACGATTTCGCCCCGCGCCTCGAACACCGCGCGCTTGCCCGTGGGGGAGATGGTCCCGCTCTGTATGAGGGTGGCGATCTTCTCGACGCGAGGCTTGAGCGTCATGCGGTCGGTGATGACGTTCACCGTCACTTCGCGCGTCTGCTCCGTCGCGAGGTCCAGTAGATAGAGCCGCCCGCCCGCCTGGAAGACGATGTCCGCCGGGCCGATGGCGGGAAACGTGATGTCGAAGTCGCGGAACGTGGTGACCTGGCGTACCGCGCCGGTGCCGCGATCGTACGCCCAGATGTTGTACCGCTGGGAGGCGTCACGGTCGGACAGGAAGTACAGCGTGGTGCCGTGCCACATCGGGTGCCCGTCGTTGGCCTCGTGCGGCGCGACCTTCGTGGCCGACGAGTCGCGCAGATCGAACAGCCAGAGGTCCGGCGCCCAGCCGCCGCGATACCGCTTCCATGTCCGGAAGTCCCGCGCCTTCGGGGTGTAGGCGAGCACGCGGCCATCCGGCGACAGCGCGCCGAACTCGCCGTAGGGGACCGGCAGGCGCGTCGGCAGCCCACCGCCGGCGCCCACCACGAACAGCTGGCTGTAGCGCTGGCGGCCGCTCTCGCGGCTCGACGCGACGAGCAGCCGTCCGTCGGGCGTCCAGTCCACCAACCGGTCCCCCATGGGATGGTACGAGACCCGCACGGGTTCGCCGCCCATCGTCGGCACCACGTACACGTCGGTGTTACCGTCGTAATTCGCGCTGAAGGCGATGCGCGCGCCGTCGGGGGAGAAGCGCGGGAAGCTCTCTTCGCCGAGCGGGGAGCTGAGCCGATGGGCCAAGCCGCCCGCTTTGGCGACGACCCAGATGTCGCCCGCGTAGACGAACGTGATGTGCGTGGCGGACACGTCGGGATATCGGAACAGACGGGCGTCCACCTGGGCTGCCGCGGGCGCGCCGGTCACGATCAACAGAGCTGCCAGAACGAACAAGGGTCGCATCAGGAATCCTCCACGAACGTCGAGCGCAATGGGTTGAACGAGAACCCGTAGTATGGGCCGGTGGGTCCGCGGCCGGAAGCCGCCCTGTCGCAGGCTGAAACGAGCGGAATGCTCAGCCGCCGCGATCGACGGCGTCGCGCCCGAACCGCTCGCGTAAGTCGTCCAACGCCTTGGACAGGCGCCGATCGCGATCCGATTCGAGGTGATCGGCGACGGCATCGGGGAAGAGGACCGTCTGCTCCACGTCGTCGGCCGTGACGAGCTGGGTGAGGCCCACACTGAGCAGCCGGGCCGGCACGCGTCGAGCCTTGCGGAGGCGGGCGAGCAGCCCGCGTGCGACGTCGGCGACGGCCCGGTCGGCGCTCACGGGGCGCGCCAGGGTGCGGCTTGCCCGGCGGTCGCGGAAGTCGGCATCGCGGATGCGGACGGTGACGGTGCGGGCGCGATAGCCGTGCCGGCGCAGGTCGGCGGCGGCGCGGTCGCTGAGCCGCAGCAACTCGCGCCGCAGCGCGTCGTCGTCGTCGAGGTCTCGGGCGAACGTCTCGTCGCGGCTCAAAGACCTGGCGTGGGTCCGCTGCTGCACCGCGGTCGCGCCCACCCCGCGAATCCGGTGATAGAGCCAGTCCCCCGCGGTGGCCCCGAGCCAGCGGCGGAGCGCGTCGCGGTCGTGGGCCAGCGCGTCGGTCACCGTCCGCAGGCCGAGCGCGGCGAGCCGGTCCTGAAACCGCGGTCCCACCCCGGGGATGTCGGCCAGGTCGAAGGTCGCGAGAAACGCGGCCTCCTCCCCGGGCGGCACGACCACGACCCCGTCGGCCGCCGGGGTGCAGTGGGGCTTGGCCCGGCCCGCCGCGAGCTTGGCGACGAGCCGGTTGGTCCCGCCCCCGATGGAAACGGCAATCTGGGTGTCCTGCCAGACCGCGGCGCGAATCCGGCGGGCCGTGGCCTCGAGCGGTTCCTGGCGGTACAGGGCTTCGGTGCCCGAGAGGTCGAGGTACATCTCGTCGATGGAGGCCGGCTCCACGACGGGCGTGAAGCGCTCCAGGACCTGGACGATCGCCCGGCTCCGCGCGCTGCACGCCCCCCGGGGAACGCCCACGACCATGGCGTCCGGGCACAGGCGCAGCGCCCGCGCCGTGGGCATGCCGGACCGGACCCCGAAACGGCGGGCGGGGTAGGAGGCCGACGTCACGACCCCCCGCCCGCTCGGCGACCCGCCCACCAGGAGCAACTCGGCTTTGCCCGCCCCGTCCGGGTCCGTCAGGCGCGCGACCTGGACGTAGAAGGCGTCGGCGTCCACCTGGAGGATGCGGGAGGCAGGGGGTGCTGACATCAGTTGTAGGATAGACGGCCAGACGGCCAGACGGCCAGCCGCCTGACTGTCCATCCTGATTACCTTTCCCCACGCTCCTTTTGACCTGGCGCCTATGAAACTCAGCGACACCGCCATCCGCCGTCCCGTACTGGCCAGCGTGCTCAGCGTTTCGATCGTGATCTTCGGCGCGATCGGGTTCACGCAGCTCTCGGTGCGGGAGTTTCCCGACGTCGACGCGCCGGTCGTGTCGGTCTCGACCGTCCTGCGGGGGGCCAACCCGCGTGTCATGGAGTCCGCCGTCACGGACATCCTGGAAGAGGAGCTCTCCACGATTCCGGGGCTCCGGACGCTCACGAGCTCGAGCGCCGAGCAGTTCAGCAACATCACGCTCGAGTTCACGCTCGACCGCGAAGTCGAGGCCGCGGCCCAGGACGTACGCGACAAGGTGGCTCGCGTCCGTGGGCGGCTGCCGCAGGACGTCGAGGAGCCGGTCGTGAGCAAGCAGGACGCCGACGCGCAGCCGTTCTTGTGGCTCACACTCTCGGGGGAGAACTACGACCTGCTCCAGCTGTCCGACATCGCGGACCGGCAGGTGAAGACGCGCCTCCAAAGCCAGCCCGGGGTGGGGCGGGCCCAGATCTTCGGGGAACGGCGCTACTCGATGCGGATCTGGCTCTCGAAGTCCGCACTGGCGTCGCGCGGTCTCACCGTGCAGGAGGTGATCAACGCCGTGCGGAGCCGGAACGTGGAGATTCCGGCCGGCCGCATCGAGTCGGAGCGGCGCGAGTTCACCGTTCGCGCGCTGGGTGAGCTCAAGACGCCGGACGAGTTCGCCAACCTCGTGGTCACGTCGGCGAACGGCCAGGTGGTGAAGCTGCGTGACCTCGCCAGGGTGGAGCTGGGGCCGCAGGACGACCGCAGCTCGCTGCGGTTTTCGGGGACGAGCGCCGTGGCCATCGGCGTGGTACGCCAGTCGAAGGCGAACCTGATCCAGGTGTCGGACGCGGTCCGCCAGGAGGTCGAGAACATCCAGGAGGCGCTGCCGCCGGGGGTGAGTCTCGACATCGGGTTCGACCAGGCCATCTTCGTGCGCCGCTCCATTCAGGAGGCCCAGGAGACGCTCCTGCTCGCCGGCGTGCTGGTCATCGTGATCATCTTCGTGTTCCTGCGGAACGTGCGGGCCACGATCATCCCGGCCCTGGCGATCCCGGTCTCGATCGTGGGGGCGTTCGGGCTGATGTACGTGCTCGACTTCTCGGTCAACAACCTGACGCTGCTGGCCCTGATTCTCGCCATCGGGATCGTGGTGGACGACGCGATCATCGTGATGGAGAACGCCTACCGCCATCAGGAAGAGCTGGGCGAGACGCCCGAGCAGGCGGCCATGAGGGGGACGAGTGAGATTGCCTTCGCGGTGATCGCGACCACCATCGCGCTGGTCGCCGTGTTCTCGCCGCTGGCGTTCCTCCAGGGCACCACGGGACGGCTGTTCAACGAGTTCGGCATCGCGCTGGCGGGCGCGGTGGTGATCTCCGGGTTCGTGGCGCTCACGCTCACGCCGATGCTTTCGGCCAAAATCCTGCGGGTGCCGGCGACGCACGGGACGCTGTTCAATCTGTTCGAGCGCACGTTCCTGACGATCAGTGAGCAGTACAAGCGGTCCCTGGACTGGGCCATCCGCCGGCGCTGGGTGATCGTGGGCGGCGCCGTCGCCACGGTCGCGTTGGCGGTGGTCATCTTCGGACAGCTCAAACGGGAGTTCGTCCCGCCGGAAGATCGCGGCTTCTTCACGGTCATCACCGTCGCACCGGAAGGCTCGACGCTCCAGTACACCGACGGCTATCAGCGGCAGGTCGAGGCCATCCTCGGCGGGACCAAGGACATCCAGAGCTATTTCAGCGTCGTCGGGTTCGGCGGGCGGGTGAACGGCGGCATCGCGTTCGTGCGGCTCACGGACTGGGGCGAGCGCGACCGCTCGGTGCCGGACGTGATCGGCGAGATCCGCGGCCCGTTGTTCGCCATCCCCGGGGTGTTCGCCTTCGCCAACAACCCGCCGGCGTTCGGTTTCGGCAGCCCGGTCCAGTTCGTGGTACGACACCCGGATTTCAATCAGTTGGTCGTGGGCATGGACACGCTGATCACCCGGGCCCGGCAGATCAACGGGCTCGTGAACGTGGACACCGACCTCCGCGTCAACAAGCCCGAGCTCACGGTCACCTACGATCGGGAGCGCGCCGAGGACTTGGGTGTGCCGGTGCGGGACGTGGCAAACGCGCTGCAGGCTCTGCTGGGCGGGCAGCGCATCAGCACGTTCACGCGCGACAACAAGCTGTACGACGTCATCGTGCAACTCGACCCGCAGGAACGGGCGACGCCGGCCGACATGCGGGATCTGTACCTGCGCGGACGGGACGGCTCCCTGGTGAGCTTCGCCTCGCTGGCGCGGGTCGACGAGGGCGTGGGCCCCCGGCAGGTGAACCACTTCAGCCGGGTGCGGTCGGCGACGCTGACGGGGAACCTCGCTCCCGGATTCGCCCTGGGTGAGGCGATCGACTCGCTCAACCGACTTGCGGCCGAGGTGCTGCCCCGCGGCAGCTCCACCGCGCTGGCGGGCGAGTCGCGCGAGCTCGAAGAGAGCGGCAGCGCGCTCTACTTCGCCTTCATCCTCGCGATCGTCGCGGTGTACCTGGTGCTGGCGGCCCAGTTCGAGTCGGTGCTGCATCCGTTCACCGTGCTGTTGGCCGTGCCGCTGGCCGTGACGGGGGCGCTCGCGACGCTGTGGGTGGCCGGCGCCACGCTCAATCTCTACAGCCAGATCGGCTTGATTCTGCTGGTGGGGCTGGTCACGAAGAACTCCATTCTCCTGGTCGAGTACGCCAACCAGCTGATGGAGCGGGGCCTGGATGTGGTCTCCGCGGTGCTGGAGTCCGGACGGATTCGGCTCCGCCCGATCGTGATGACGTCGGTTGCCACGATCATGGCCACTGTCCCCATCGCCTTTGGGCTCGGCGCCGGGTCGGTGAGCCGACGGCCGCTCGGCTACGCGATCGTGGGCGGCGTGTTCTTCTCGACCCTGCTCACGCTGTACCTCGTCCCGGTGGCCTACGTGCTGTTCGACGGGTTGCGCGTCAAGCTGGGGGCCCGCCGGCGCGCCCCCGCGCTGGAACCGGTGGAGGCCCGATGATCGCGGTCGCGTTCGCGCTGGCGTTGCAGGCGGTCACCCCCGACACGTTGCCGCTGGTCACGCTGGAGGAGGCGCTGCGTCGGGGGACCCAGCTGGATCCGTCCTACGTCGCCGCCCTTGGCCAGGTGCGGGACGCGTCATGGCAGCGGACCGCCGCGATCGCGGCGTTCGTGGCTCCGGCGGTGACGGCCACCACCAGTGCCAACTGGTTCTCGAGCGCGATCTTCAACATCGGCACCGGCCAGCCCAGTTCGAAGATCGTGTCCGCGCAGCTCTCGGCGAGCTACGAGCTGTTTCGGGGCGGCGGGAAACTGTTCGATCTCCAGCGCCGTCGGGCCGAGTTCGCCAGCGCGGAGGCCTCCGAGGTGGAAGCCCGTTTCCGCACGGCGCTGTTCATCGAGTCGGATTTCTACGATGTGCTCGCGCAGCAGGAGCTGCTCCGCGTGGCCGAGGAGCGGGTGCGCCGGGCTGGCGAGCAACTGGGCGTGGCACGCGCGCGGGTGCTCACGGGCGGGGCGGTGCAGACCGACTCGCTCCAGCTGGTCCTGGAACTCAATCGCGCGCGGGTCGAGTTGCTGCGCCAGCGCTCGCAGCTCCGCGTCGCGCGGCTGCAGCTGGGCCGGCGGGTGGGGAGCGCGACGCCCGTGGGCGCCGCGCCGGTCGGGCCCACGCCGCCGACCGATCTGCCGGTCAGCGAAGCGGACGCCGTGGCGGAAGCCCTCGGGGAGGGGCCGGCGGCGCTGGGGGTCCGCGCCGACGAGCGGGCGGCCAACGCCGCGTTGCGGTCCGCCTGGAGTGTGTACCTGCCCAGCGTGACCCTCACCGGACAGGTGTCGGCGTTCGACGTGTCCTTCTTTCCGAGCGCCACGACGCGCTCGTCGGTTGGCTTCACGATCGCCCTGCCGATCTGGAACAACGGCCAGCGGGAGATCGCGCTGTCCCGCGCGCGGTCGGCGCGCGCGGTGGCCCAGGCGACCCGCCGCGACACCGAGCTGGCGGTGCGTCATGACGTCGTGGAAGTCTACGAGGCGTACCGCACCGCCCGCGCGAGCTTCGATCTGGCGGAGGAAGCCGTGACGGTCGCGAGCGAGAACCTGCGGGTGCAGGATGAACGCTACCGGGCTGGCGCGACCACGATTCTCGATCTGGTCATCGCGCAGGTGGATGTGGCGGCGGCGGAGGCCACGCTCGTCCAGGCGCGCTACGCGACGCGCCTTGCACTCGCCGGCGTGGAAGCCCTGCTGGGGCGCCGGCTCACGATGGAGGGGCGGTGAAGACGAGTCTGGTGATGGTCCTGGCGGCCACGGTCGTGGCGTGCGGCGGTGAAGCCACGCCGGGCGGGGCGGCGGCCGGTGCGGGCGGGGCGCCGGTGTTTCCCGTGGACGTCGCCGCGGCGCGCACCGACACGGTGATCGAGACCATCCGCGCGACCGGCGGGATCGAGGCCGTGCAGGCCATCGAGCTGCGCCCGGAGGTGGAGGGCCGCATCGTGGAGATCCTGGCGCGCGAGGGCACGGAGGTCGTCGAGGGGACGCCGCTCTTCAAGATCGATGACACCCAGCTCAAGGCCCAGGTGGCGCGGCTCGAGGCGGAGCGCGATCTGGCCACGCAGGCCCTGCGACGCACCCGCGAGCTGATCGAGCGCAACGCGTCGTCAGCCGCGGATCTCGAGCAGGCGGAGGCGAACGCGCGGAGCGCCGAAGCCCAGCTCGAGCTGCAGCAGGTCCGGCTCGAGCGAACGGTGGTACGCGCTCCGTTCTCCGGGGTGACCGGCGTCCGACTGGTGAGCCTGGGCGACTACGTCACGAGCGCCACGCGGCTCACGACGCTGCAAACGGTGGATCCGCAGCGTGCCAGCTTCACGGTGGCAGAGCGCTACGCGGAGCGGCTGCGCCTGGGCCAAGTCGTGACGTTCGCGGTGGCGGCACTCCCCGACCGCCAGTTTACCGGTACGGTGGACTTCGTGGATCCCCGGGTCGAGCTGCCGGCCCGCACCATCACCGTGAAGGCGCGGGTGCGGAACCCGACCCGGGTGCTCAAGCCGGGGATGTTCGTCGAGGTGAGCCTCGTAGCCGAAGTCCGGCCCCAGGCCGTCGTGGTGCCGGAGGACGCAGTGCTCCCTGTGAGCGGCTCCGACTACGTCTGGGTGATCGCCGACGGCGCCGCGACGCGCCGCGAGGTGACGCTCGGCGTGCGCATCCCCGGCTTCGTGGAAGTCCTCAACGGAGTCACGGCCGGGGAGCAGGTCGTGGTGGGCGGGCTCGAGCGGCTGTTCGAAGGAGCGCAGGTGCGGGCGAATGTGGTGGAGAGGGGCGAATGACGAATGACGAATGACGAATGCTGAATGCTGAATGACGAATGATGGGTGTCCAGTCAGGTTACTCGTCATTCGCCATTCGTCATTCACTCGCTCTCCTCGACGCCGTCCGGATGCTCGACACCAGGATCCTGATCAGCTCGCCGCATTCCCTCTGTACGCCTGCGATTTGATCGGCCGACTGGAGATCCATGCGACCGGCGAAGGTCAGCCAGACTGCCGTCTCGCGTAGTTCCTTCAGGCAGATCCTCAGCTTGTGGACGAAGTCCCTGCGGGACTCGGCGGCCTGGACTTCCCCATAGTTCGCCGCCGGAGAGGTGGCTGACCGTACCAGTTGCCACCGCGCGTGCCGACCGACGGCGGAGCTGGGGAACCCGTCGGCGAGACGGCAGACCTTCACTGCGAAGGCAAGGAGGCGCTCCTCAAGGTCGTACGGTGGCCGAGGCACGACCTCAACCTGTGCTCCGGCTTCAGGCGCCGGGGTGCCGGAATCGCGCCATGCGGGTCATTCGATTTGTCGCAGGGTCCAATGATCATTCGTCATTCACCATTCGTCATTCGTCATTCTACCTCCCCCGAATCTCCCGAATCGTCCGCAGATGCTCCCGATACGTGCGGGAGAACGCGTGGCTCCCGTCCGCGCGCGCCACCATGTAGAGGTACTCGGTGGCTTCCGGATACAGCGCCGCTTCCAGGCTCTCCACGGACGGCTGCGCGATGGGGCCGGGTGGCAGACCGTTGATGGCGTAGGTGTTGTAGTCGGAGGCGACCCGGTAATCCTGAAACGACAGGCGGCGTCGCTCCCCTAAGGCATAGACCACGGTGGGATCGGCCTGCAGGCGCATGCGGCGGGCCAGGCGGTTGTGGTACATGGATGCCACGCGGAAGCGTTCTTCGGGCAGCGGCATCTCCCCCGCGATGATCGAGGCGAGGATCACGATCTCGTGGCGCGTGAGCCCCAGCGTGTCGAGGCGCCCGTTCCATTCGGGCCGCCAGCGCGCCACGAACGTGTCGGCCATCTGGTGGAGCACCTGCGGCGCGGCTGCCGTCAGATTGACGTAGTACGACGTGGGGTAGAGGTACCCCTCGGCCGTGGGGCCGGCCGTCCCCAGCCGGGCACGGAGCGCGGAGTCTTCCGCGGCCGCCAGCACGTCGGCGGGGTCGAGGCCGAGGGTGAGTTCCAACTCGCGCGCCAGCTCGACCAGCGTCATCCGCTCGCGAACCGTGACTTTCTGCGCCGGCGGTCGTCCCTTGAGCAGGGTCGACAGCACGCGGTGTTGCGCCGTGCCGGGTCGGAGCGGGTACACCCCAGTCTGGATCCGGTGCTGCAGCCCTCCCACCCGCGCCAGGCGCACAAACCGCTCGGCGGACTTCACGATGCCGTGCACGGCCAGGGACTCGGCGATGGCCTCGACGGTCGCGCTGTCCGGAATCTCGATCCAGACGGCGTCGGACAGCGGCCGCGGCGTGCAGCCGCCAAGCGCCGCCACGAGTGCGAAGGCGCTCCATGGGAACCCGAGCCGCCGACGGCGCGGAACCGGGGCTGACACGCCGAGGAAGGACCGTGACATGCGTGCACAGATGGGGTGTGCCGGGCGGTGGTGGCCGTGACGCAGGCTACGGAACCGGGCGCCAGGAGGCTAAGTCTGTGCGTGTTCAGGGGATGCGCTGGGTGCAATGTTCCCTGCGCAATGGTCAATGATCATTGCGCATTGCGCATTGATCATTTCGCCGCCAACAGCCGCGCATTGATCGCCACGATCACCGTGGACGCGGACATGAGCACGGCGCCGATCGCCGGTGACAGCACGATCCCCGCCCACGCCAGCACGCCGGCCGCGAGGGGAATCGCCACCACGTTATAGCCGGTGGCCCACCACAGGTTCTGCACCATCTTGCCATAGGTGGCGCGCGCGAGGCGCACGATCGCCGTGACGTCCCGCGGATCGGAGCGGACCAGCACGATGTCGGCCGACTCGACCGCGACGTCGGTGCCCGCGCCGATCGCGATCCCCACGTCGGCCGCCACGAGCGCGGGCGCGTCGTTCACGCCGTCGCCC
>JBFGDF010000097.1:0-11779 GCA_041580775.1 Gemmatimonadales bacterium | reverse complement strand
TGCCGCACGCGGGCCATGTTCTTCGCCTGCAGGGCGCTGGCGTAGTCGGCCACGAGCTGCTCGATCGCCGCGCGGGCGTCTTCGACGGGCGCCGCCGCTGCGGGCTCGGCCGGGGGCACCTGCGCCGGCGGTCCCGGCGCGACCGCCGCCGGGGCGCTGACCACGATCTGCGCGCTGCCCACCAGCCCCTCGATCACGGCCGTGATCACCGCCGAGCCCGGCCCGGTGCCGCTGACGCGCCCATCCGGCGACACGACCGCCACGTTCTCGTTGCTGGAGCGCCACGTAACCCCACGCCCTTCGACGGGACTCCCATCCGGCGCGATCGCCGCGGCCGTGAGCTGGACCGTTTCACCCGGCCCGAGCCGCTCGGAGAGTGGACTCACGGTGACCCGCGCCACCGCGACCGTGACGACGACATCCGTCTGCGCGCGCTGGCCGTCGGCTACGGCCGTGACCGTGGCGCGGCCGGGGCCGACAGCATTTGCCCGCCCATCAGGACTCACCGACACGACGGCCGCGTCGCTGGAAATCCATCGCACCGGATGGGACAGCGGGCGGTTGAACTGATCGAGCGCCACGGCGCGCAGCGCCGCCGTCTGTCCCATACGGAGCGCGGCCGGCGCCTCGGTGATGCGCACGGTGCGCACGACGAGGGACACGGGCGGCTCCGCCGCGGCGGGCGCCGGCGGCGTGACGGCCGCAGGCTGCGAATCGGCGGGGGCCGCAGCGGACGCGGGTACGTCGGCGGGTGTGGCTGAGGGGGACTGGGCCGCCGGCGCCTCGGGTGTCGCGCCCGCGCCAGCGTCGAACGAGACGGTGCCGCCGGGCGCGGCCCGTGGTGCCCAGGGTTGCCACATCAGGACGGCCGCACCGATGGCGACAGCGACCACTGCGCCGAGCGCGACGCCCTTGCCGCCGCGGGACGGCCGCGCAACCGCCGGACGCGGGCCGGCCGGCCTGGCCAGCGGCGACCGCCGCGGTGCCGACGACACCCGCACCGTCTCTTCCGAGTCGAGCGGCGACGGGGGCCGACGGACCAGGGGGATCGGGCTGCGCGGCGTGCTGACCCGTTCCAGAATGGCGCGGTTGCCCCCCGCCACCGCAAACTCGACCATCTGCGTGCGGACCGTGTCGTCGTAGGCGAGCGCGGCCCCCACAATATGCGGCAACGCCTCCTCGATCGTCGGCCAGCGGTCGCGCGGGTTCTTCTGCAGCATGCGCACGACGGCGCTCGCAACCTCGGGCGGAACCGCCGGCCCGAGCGACGCAGGGGGGGGCACGGGATCATGACAGTGCTTGAACATGATCGTCATCACACTGTCACCGTCGTACAGGACCCGGCCCGTCAGCATCTCGTACGCGAGCACACCCAGCGAATACTGGTCCGACGCCCCCGTGATCTCGTCCGCGGTGCACTGCTCGGGACTCATGTAGGTCGGCGTGCCGATCGTGGCCCCCGTCATGGTGAGGCCCTGCTTGTCCGTCACCTTGGCGATGCCGAAATCGGTGACGATCGGCGTGCCTTCCGTGTCGATCATGATGTTGGCCGGCTTGATGTCGCGATGGACCACGCCACGCCGGTGGGCGTAGCCGAGCGCCTCGCCGACCTTCGCGATGATCGCCCGGACCAGCGGCAGCGGCAGCGGCGCGGCCTCCTTGATGATCGAGTCCAGCGGCCGCCCCTCGATGAACTTCATCACGAAGTAGAGCAGATCGTCGGTCTGCCGCACCGCGTAGATCGGGATAATGTGGGGGTGGGATAGGCCGGCCGAGGTGCGGGCCTCGAGCTTGAACCGCTCCACCATCCCCTCGCCCGCCACCAGCTGCGGGTGCATCACCTTGATCGCCACCTTGCGGTCGAGCTGGATGTCGTGCGCCAGGAATACCGTGGCCATCCCCCCACGGCCCAGCTCCACCAGGACCTCGTACTCGCCCAACGTGGCGTCGCGCAGCGCGTCCAGCAGCACTGGTTTGACCTGCGGCCGCGCGGAGGCCTGGCCCGCCCGCGTGGTCGTGGCACCTCGCGACCCGCTGGCCACGCGCACCTGCTCACCCGAAATGTCGGCGCCGCACCGCATGCAGAAGCGCGCCCCGGCCGTGATCGCCGCGCCGCACTGGCTGCACGTGCCTCCCGTCGTCATCATCTCCGGTCAGTAGCGCGACTGCATGTAGGCCACCCCCGGGGCCATCACGCGTCGCCAGGCCTCGCCCAGCTCCGGCGTGAACCCCGGATCGTGGCGCTCGAGAGCGTCGACCAGCGCGTCGATGAACTTCCCATACAGCTCCGGCGGTGCGCCGACGCCGTGGCGGTTGTGGCGCACCGCGATGCGTTCCAGCAGCGCGGGGTTCTCTCGCTTGGCGTAGATGATCAGCAGCCCGAGCGCGTGCCGCAGCAGCCGATTCTGCCGCTCGAACTTGGTGCCCGCGAACATGGGGGGGACGCGCGCATCGCTGGCGAGATACGACTCGTAGAACGTGGCGTAGAACTCGGGGCGCTCGGCACAGCGCTGGTAGCTGGCCTCTACGAGCTCCACCTGCTTCGGCTGCACACCCGTCTGCGGCATGGCCCTCCCCGTCGACGCCGCCGGAAGGCCGCGCCGCGGTGCAAGTTCGCCTATCCGGAGCGAATCTATCGCCTATTACCGTTTGCGCCACCCCGTCACCGCGATCGGCGCAATGCGCGCACACCGGGCCGGGGGCCGCGGGGCCGAGAAGGGGCGCGCCGCTCGTCCGTTGACTCCGATCGGACTCTTCACGAATGTTGCACGAACCCTTCACGCACCATGTGGCATGGTGTACACGGTCAGTCGAATGGGAGGTGGGTCGTGCGGAGCACCGAGCGCTGGATCGCCGCGGTGGCAATCGGGGCCGCTGGTCTGGTCTGGACCGCCTGCGCGAGCCGGTCGGCGACGTCCGGGGTCGCGCCGCGGACGGCGCGCATGATCGCGCACTTCGAGCGGGCTGGCCAGCTCCACGCCGCGGCGGCAGCCGGCAATCTCGACAGCGTCCAGGTCCAGGCCCGCTGGATCGCCGCGAACGAGCGGGGCGAGGACCTGCCCCCCCGCGCCCAGCCGTATGTCGAGGAACTGCACGCGTTCGCGGACCTCGCGGCCCGGGCACCCGATCAGCAATCGGCAGCTCGGGCGGTGAGCCGGCTTGGCGCGACCTGCGGATCCTGTCACCAGCACGTGGGCCGCGGACCGCGCTACCAGGTCGTCGCCGGGCCACCAGCGGGCGGCAGCCTGCTGACCGCGCGGATGATCCGGCACCGCTGGGCGGCTGACCGGCTGTGGGAGGGGCTGATCGGCCCGTCGGACGAATCGTGGCGGGCAGGCGCGCAGGTGCTGCGCGACGCGCCGCTCTACACGGACGCGCTGACGACCGACGTGGCGCAGTACGAGCCGGTCACGAAACTGGCGTGGACCGTCCACGAGCTGGGCACGCGGGCGGTGAACGAGCGCAACCACACCGCGCGCGCCGATTTGTACGGCCAGCTGCTGGGTACGTGCGCCCGGTGTCACAACATGCTGAAGGGCACGGATTGAGGTGAGTCCGCGCTGGTCGCCGGGCCGGCGCGACCCCTAGATGCGCTGCGCCACGGCCGCGAGCGTCTCCTGCGTGCGCCGGGCGGCTTCCTGTTCGAGGCGTTCGGCGCGCGCCAGCGCGTCCGTGGCATAGGTCCGGTCGGTCAGGCCCTTCACGTTCGCACGGACGTTCAGCCCGGCACCCCGCACGGCCACCTCGGCACAGAGCGCCCCGACCCCGGCGTCGGACACCGAGCTCGGCAGTCCGGTGTCTACCATCCGCCGGATGACGTCCAGCGATGCTACCGCGACCGCCATCACCCGCAGCGGGACCTCGATGGCCCCTCGCGTGGCGTCCTCGATGGCCTGCGCCCGCGCCGCCCGTTCCTCGGAGGTGTCCTTCGGCAGGCCGAACGCCGCCAGGACGCGGTTGAACGCGCGCGTGTCCTCGTCCACCAGCTGCAGCAACTCCTCGTGTTGCCGCTTGCCCCGCTCCGCCCACTCCGAGAACTCCGCCCACCGCGCGTCCCAGCCCCGCTTGTGGGCCGACAGGTTGGCGACCATCGTGCCGAGGGCCGCCCCCAGCGCTCCGACGGCCGCCGCCACCGACCCACCACCCGGCGCCGCTGATTCGGAGGCGGTCTCATGCACGAACGCCTCGAGCGTCCGATCCACCAATCGCGGCTCGCGCCGATCGGCAATGGCCCACTCGACGATCTTCTGTTCGGGATCGAAGGGGACGAGCTCGTTCAGCCCCAGCGACCGCACGGCGATCTTCACGAGTTCCCGATCCGAGATACCCGCCGACCGCTGCTGTTTGCGCAGGTAGTGCCGGCCCGCCTCGAGCATGGCCGCCAGGGGCACGACCCCCACGATCTCCGACCCCGTCACCCGCACCCCGCGCGCCTCGGCCCGCCGACACGTTTCGTCGAACGCCACGTGGAGGGGCGTCACGTCGAGATCCGTGAGGTTCATCGAGACCTGGGCAACCCCATACTCCTCGATGAACCACCCGATCGCCTTGACCGCCTTGAGCGACCCGGCGTCCCACACGGGATTCCCCTTGGCATCCCGCACGACGTCGCCCGTGAGGGGATCGGGCGCGCGCTTGATCCGGCCCTTCTCGCGCACGTCGAAGGCGATCGCGTTGGCCCGCCGGGTGGACGT
Source organism: Gemmatimonadales bacterium (assembly GCA_041580775.1). Classification (GTDB taxonomy): domain Bacteria; phylum Gemmatimonadota; class Gemmatimonadetes; order Gemmatimonadales; family GWC2-71-9; genus JAOTWJ01. The sequence continues at coordinate 7,085 of JBFGDF010000097.1, read as the reverse complement.
CGTGTTGAGGTTCACGTTGTACGCGATCAAGAACTTTCGCGCGCCAACCGCCGTGGCCCCGGTCCGCGGGTTGAACTCGAGCGGACCGAAGTCGGGACGCCAATCGGGACGCGCGAGCTTGTCGCGTAGTCCCTCGTACTCGCCGGCCCGCACGTCGGCGAGGTTGCGGCGCTGAGCTGACTGCGCGGCGTGTTCGTAGCAGAACACGGGAATGCCGAGTTCTTCGCCGATGCGCCGTGCCAGCGCCCGCGCGTACTCGACGACCTCGTCCATGGTGAGGCCCGTTACGGGCACCAGGGGACAGACGTCCGTGGCCCCGAACCGCGGGTGCTCGCCGCGGTGCGTCCGCATGTCGATGAGCTCGGCCGCGGTGGCCGCAGCCCGGAAGGCGGCCTCGACGACCGGCTCGGGCGAACCGACGAACGTAACCACGGTGCGGTGCGTGGCCCGACCCGGCTCCACACCGATCAGGGTGACGCCGTCGACCGACTCGATCCGGTCGGTGATCTGGCGGATGATGCCCAGGTCGCGACCTTCGCTGAAGTTCGGCACGCACTCGATGAGACGATCGGGCGTCATCCTGTCCTCGCGGCTGCGGACGGCGGGCGGCCCAGGGAAACGGGCCGGACGACTCGGGAAGCGTAGCACCCGGCCCAGCGAGACTCAACGGCCGCACCGACGGGTGGCGCCCCGACATGGTCGACCGGAGACTGGTCCGTGCGTCGCCTGCCCACCCCTGTCGCCCGCCTCTGGGGAACGCGGCACTCGCCGACGGGGCGCGACCCCGGCGGGCCAAGACCGTGCTGGGGTTGGGCGGAGTGTTCACGCTGTTCGTCGCCGGCTTTGCGCTCGCGCTCCGCGCGTGGTGGTCCCTGCTCATGTTCTGGGGCCTGACGCTGAATCGCCGGCGTGGACCGGACCGCCATCACGGCCGCCCAATTGCCGTCGAGCGGCTTGTGGATTGAGCAGCCGTATCGGGCCCTCGCGGGGCTTCCTCTACTTCACAACGCTGGGGCGGTCGGAGCTCAAGGGTATCGGTGGCCGCGGGCGATTTCACGGACCTTGGCGCCCACCCGGCCGGGCGGCTCCGCCCCACCCGGCAACGGCGCGCAAACCGGGTGCGTCAGGACGCCTGGCGACGGCGGTCCGTGCGCTCGATTTCTTGGAGGGCGAGCCAGATGCGACGCACGGCGGCGGCGACATCCGCGGCGGTAGTGGCATCGAGCTGACGAGTGGTGGAAAGATGGACCAGAACTTGAAGCGCGTTGCGGAGATGCTCGGAAACCGTTTCGCGGCGTTGACGCACCCGCCGATCCCGTCCGGCGCGCCGGTCCCCCGCTGGGGTCGTTTCGCCGCTCCGCCGACGCTCACGGGCCCGCCGGTCCAAACGACGGCGGTCGACCAGGGGTTCCATCCCGTCCATCCAGACCGGTGTCGGGTCGGGCACGCCGCCAAGATAGAGGTAAGACCGCATCTGTCAACATCATGGCGACGCACGCGCGCCACAGGCTCTTCCGCGGCCCGGGCCTGCCGCACCATCTTTATCGCTGCATGACTGCCGAACGGCGGGACCCACGCCACACGTCCGAGAGCGGGATCGTCCGACGTTACCTCGGCGATGAGGCACCGGAGGACATGAGCCGCCGGACCGCGTTGATCCGGGGAGCGTTGCGGCGCGACCAGAAGCGGCGTTTCGGCCGCTACCAGCGGGCGCTCGCACTGCTCGCCGTCGTCGCCGTGGCGGTGTCGGGTTATGCCTATCTCCAGCATCGCCGGGTCGAACGGGCCAAAGGCGTGGCGCAGGACCTCTTCTATGCGATGAAAGCCCTGGAGCTCGAAGTGAGCCGCCTCCAGCTCACGGCCGAGGCACGCGCGTCGTACCGAGCGCGGCAAGCGGACCTCGCGCGCCAGTACCACGGCTACCTGGAGGACCTCGGTGTCTACGGGCGTGGGACGCCGAAGGAAGTCCAGGTCATCTACCGCGTGGTCCACCGGTTCGGCGAATCCGAGATCAACGTCCCCGAGGAATTCGTGCAGGAGGTACGGCGCTTCATCCGCCGGTGGCGGGAGAGCGGGCGACTCACCACCTCACTCGCCCGGGCCACCGAGAACGCGTACGGCCCTCGCATCGCCGAGATCATGCTCGCGAACGACTTGCCGCCGGAGTTCTTCTACGTGGCGTTGCAGGAAAGCGACCTCAAGACCGAGGCGGTGGGGCGGCCGACCCGGTTCGGCATCGCCAAGGGCATGTGGCAGTTCATGCCCGAGACCGCGCGCGCCTACGGGCTGCGGATCGGTCCGCTGGTGGGGCAGCCGCGCGCGGATCCGGCCGACGACCGCCATGATTTCGAGAAGTCCACGGCCGCCGCCGCCCGCTACCTCAAGGACATCTACTCGACGGACGCTCAGGCGTCGGGCTTGCTCGTAATCGCGTCGTACAACTGGGGCCAGTCGAACGTCCTCCGGCTGATCCGCACGATGCCCGAGAACCCCCGCGAGCGCAATTTCTGGCGTCTGTTGTCAACCCACCGCGATCGAATTCCGCGCGAGACCTACAACTACGTGCTTGCGATCGTGTCCGCGGCCGTGATCGCGGAGCAGCCCGAGCTGTTCGGGTTCGCCGTCGCGCCGCCGCTGCCGGCGGCCGGCGCCGCGTCGGGTTCGGTCGCCGACGGGCCATAGGTTCGCGCAGTGGACGTGACCGCGTCCGCCGGTGCGCTGGCCCCCGCGCTGGCGGTCCTCCTCGTCCTGCAGACGTTGGTGTGGCTCGCGAGCCTCCGCGCGCGCGACGCGGGCCTCGCCGACGTGTTCTGGGGGCCGGGGATTGCCGTCGTCGCGTGGCTCTATGTGGCGCTCGCGCCCGACCCCGGCGTGCGGGGCGTGGTGGCGGCCTCCTGCGTCACGATCTGGGCCGCGCGGCTGGCCCTCCATCTCCTCTGGCGCGGGCGGGGCCGCGGGGAAGATCCGCGCTACGGCGCGATGCGCGCGCATCACGGCCGGCGGTTCTGGTGGGTGAGTGCCTTCACCGTGTTCTGGCTGCAGGGCGGGATCCAGTGGGTGATCGCGTTCCCGTTGCTCGCCGCCCAACGACCCGCTCCGCTCGGGTGGTGGGATGCCGTGGGCCTCGTCTGTTTCGCAGCGGGATTCCTGTGCGAGACGATCGCCGACTGGCAGCTCACGCGGTTTCGCGGCAACCCGGCAAACCGGGGGACGGTGCTTGACAGCGGACTGTGGCGCTATTCCCGGCACCCGAACTACTTCGGCGACGCCCTGCTGTGGTGGGGGATGTTCTGCTTCGCGGCGGCAGTCGGCGGATGGTGGACCGTGGTAAGCCCCGCGCTGATGACGTTCCTGCTGCTGCGCGTCTCCGGCGTCACGCTGCTCGAGCGCAGCCTCACGGCGTCCCGTCCCGCGTACCGGGAGTACGTGGCCCGTACGAGCGCGTTCGTCCCGCTCCCGCCGCGCCGCCACCCCGCGTAGCGGTCACGACCGCTGCACTTCCAGATCGAGATCCTGGCGGGCGATCCCGCGCGCCGGGGTCCCGGGTCGGCGCACCACCGGCACGTCCACCCACCCGGCCGCCACCATCACGGCGCGCCGGCGGTGCTCGGCCCGCGCGGTTTCCGCCGGGGTGTCCGCCATGCGAGTCGCCAGATCCAGCCAGGCCGCCGCCTCTTCGTAGGCCGCGCGCTCCATGGCGGCATCTGCGGCGTGGAGAGCATAGGCGTGGGCCCGACCCCGCTCGCCCGCCCGTTCGGCGTGTCGCGCGGCGTCCCCAACCAGTTCGGGCGCCTCCAGCTCGTGCAGCGCGATCGCCAACGCCCGATGGATCTCCCGCCGGCGCGCCGCCGACAGCTGGGTGCGCACGACCTCGACGATCACCGGGTGCGCACACGCGTACATTCCGGCCTCCGCCATGAGCAGGCGGCGCTCCACGAGCGCGTCGGCCAGGGCGGCCACCCGCAGCCGCGACATCCCACACAGCCGGGACAGCACGTCGGGTCGCGTCCCCGTGCCCGCCACGGCAACTGCGGCGAGCAGGTCGCGGAGCTCGTAGGGCAGCCGTGTGTACCGGGCGGTAATCGCATCGCGCACCGTGGCGGGAAGGGGCATCGTGCCCGAGGGATCGGCGCCCGCCTGCGCTGTCGCCTGCCACCGACCCGTCGCCGGATCCGTCTCGAGGAATCCCTCGGCGAAGAGCGTCTTGAACAACTCGACCACGTGAAACGGATTGCCGTCCGTGATCCCGTGGACCCGGGCGGCAAACCGGCGGCCCGCCTGCGGCTCATCCAGGTGACCCAACTCGCGGACCAGGGCCGCGACGTCGGCCTCGTCGAGCGGCGCCAGCGTCAACACGGACGTGCGGGCCTCACGTCGCAGGGCGCCGCACAGGCCCGCGGCTGGAGCGACGCGCTCCACCTCGCCCAACGTCACGGTCAGCAGCAGGAGCACGGGCACCTCACCGAGCCGGCGCGCCAGAAAGCCGAGCAGGGCGCACGTCGCCGGATCGGCCAGCTGCAGATCCTCCACCACCACCGCGGTGGGGCGCTCGGCCGCGAGCCCCAGCAGCACCTGCGCGACCCCCTCGAACAGCCGCCACCGCCGGTCGGCGTCAGAGGCATCCGAGGCCCGCGGAAGTCCCGGGAACCGCTCCCGGACGCCGGGATGCAACCGGGCCGCCTCGGCCAACCACTCCGGCGCGACGCCGGCGAGCCCCGGCGCGTCCACTGCCTGTCCGAGCACGTCGACGATCGGGCCATACGGGATGCCCGCGACGGGATCCAGCGCGCGGCCGCGCAGAACCGTGGCGCCCCGCGCCGCGATCCACTGCGTGAAATCGCGCATGAGCCGCGTCTTGCCCAGCCCGGCTTCGCCCTCGATCACGACTACCCGGGTCCCGTCGGCGGACAGCGCGCGCCACGCACCCAAGAGGGCCTGCCACTCACCTTCGCGCCCCACCAGCGGTGGGTCCATCGGCGGGATCGTGCCCTCCTCCTGCACTCTGCCCTCCGGACGCGACACGCGGTTGGCCGTGATCCGTTGCGCCAGCTCACGCAGTGCCGGACCGGGCCTCGCACGGGTCGCCTCGTCAAGCCGCGCTTCGAACGCCGCCAACCGGCGCAGAGCCTCGCCCCGCTCGCCGGCCATGTGATACGCCTCGGCGGCAAGACGCACCGGGTCTTCCGAGAGCGGATCGCACTCCACCCATCGGTCGGCGTAGGTTGCGGCATCCCGCCAGCGGGAACCGGCGATGCACTGCCGCACGCACGCCTGGAGGACCTCGCGATAGCGGTGGAGGAGATGTGCCCGCATCGCCTCCGCCCACTCATCGAAGGCGGGGGCATGACGCGGCGAGAAGCCGGCCAGAAACCGCGGGACCGCGAAGGTCGCCGCCCGCTCCGGATCGTCCGTAGCCGCCCGCAGGAACTCGACCGCGTCGCAGACCACCGCGGGACTCAGCTCCACCCCGACCCGGTCGGCCCTCAGATGCGCGCCGACCGCGCCCCGGACCTGACGCAGCGCCTGCCGGAGCGACGCGCGCGCCGCGCTGCCGGGCGATTCCCCCCACAGCAACGCCGCCACTTCTTCCCGCGAATGGGGACCTGGTTCGAGTGCCAGATACCCCAGCAGCGCCAACCCCTTGGCACCGATCTGCACACGACCCTCCCCACCCTCAGGCCCGTCGCAGTGGGGTGAACCCAGGAGGGTCAGTCGGCATCCGGTCATGGCTCACCGTGGTAGCGGCGCGATCTAAGCTACCGGCCGGCCCGGCGCCCGCAAGGAAGATTTCACGGTCTTTTCACGGGGGACCCCGATGTTGGTTTCCATCGCCGCCGCACCCGCGGCGCTCGTCACCCCCACGCGGAGGTCCGTATGCAGAAAGGCAAAGGCGCGTTCCGGCTGAACCTGACCGAGGAGCAGAAGAAGGCCGTGCGCAAAGCCACCGGCAAGGACGCGGAAGCGATCGAGCTGACGGCCGAGGAGCTCGAAGACCGCATCGCCCCGGGCAAGGTCTTCCCGCAGGCGCTGGAGTAGACCCGGTCAGATCCGGATCTGCTGGCGCGTGCCGAGGCGTTTGCCGCCCCGGCACGCGCGCGTGCTTCACCCCCCAGCTCCCTGCCAACCGGTTCGTGGACCGGACTTGACACCCGCGGTCGAGGCGGGCCTCTTCTGCGTTGACCAGCCCTCCACCGAGGTTTCCCACGTCCGACGACCCCCGCGACGCCGAGATCGCACGGCTGCGCCTGCTGCACCGCATCAGCCAGGAGTTCAACAGCTCCCTGGATTTTGACGCCTTGCTCCCCAAGGTGTTCAACGCGGTATTGGACGCCGTGGGAGCGCAAGGAGGATCGATATGGATCGCCCACGGCGACGTGCTGCGGTGCGAGTTGGCGCTCGGGGCCGGGGCCAAGAAGGCGCTCGGCTCGGAGGTGCCGATCGGGACGGGCTTCGTCGGTGACGTGGCACGCAAGCAACGCTCCACGATCGTCACCGACGCCATCCACGACCCCCGGTTCCAGGATCGGCTGGACCGCTCGAGCACCATGCTCACGACCACGGTGATGGCCGCGCCCATGATCGCCACGGGCGAGACCGTGGGGTCCATCCAGGTGAGTAACAAGGTCCGGGGCGACATCTTCGACGACCACGACCGCGAGTTGCTGGAAGGCCTCGCGGCCGCGGCGGCCGTGGCGCTCCGTAATGCCCGGCTGCACGCCGCCGAGAAGCGGGCCCGCGACTTGGCACTGCTGCTCGAGATCAGCCGCGAGGTGACGTCCACCCTCGACATCGATCGCGTCCTGCAGTCGGTCGTGAATCTCGCTACGCGCGCACTGTCGTTCGACATCGGGGCGGTCGGCCTGTACCAGCGGGGCAAGTGCGAGATCCGGGCGATCGCCGGGGAGGACACGGTGGATGCCAAGGCCGACCGCACCGTGCGGCTCGCGGCACGCGGGACCTGGGCCCTCGAACGGGGCGAGACCTACTATCTCCCCGATGCGGCGGCGGCGGCCTCCGAGACCGATCGCGCGTTCGTGAGCGCCTTTGGCGACGCCCTGGAGATCGACGACGTGGGGGGCGGCCGG
>JBFGDF010000096.1:0-11785 GCA_041580775.1 Gemmatimonadales bacterium | reverse complement strand
CGTCTCGTCCACGCTCAGCACCACCGCCACGCGCGGTCGAACCAGGCCGAAGTCCTCGAAGCGGAAGGCCGTGGATGCGGTGCCCGTGAACCCGTCGGACGTGGCGGTCGCCGTCACCTGCCACGGGGTGGGTCGGGTCATCCCCTTGATGGTCAGGTCGCCGACCAGCTCGAACGTGAAGGTGCCCTCGATCGGGAGTGGCCAGGGGAGGCCGCGGACTTCGGTGGGCACCAGCGTGACGGTGGGAAACGAGTCGGTGACCAGCGTGCGGCGGGACACATAGCGATCGCGCCGGTCCCGGTCGCTCTCGAGGGTCGTGACGTCCACCGTGAACGCCGACAGCGTCCGCACCGGGCGCCCATCGGGGCCCATGACGAGCGCGCCGGTGAGGCCCGTGGTCGCACCGACAGCGTCGCCGGGGAAGTCCACGCCGGCCAGCTGTTCCCGCACGCGATAGCGCGCCTCGTTACCCTCAGGGGCGAGCACGAGGCGGACGACCACCGCAGCGGCGGGCGCCCGCGGCTCCTGGGCCGACCCGTTCTTGGGTGAGGCGAGGGCCAAGACGGCGACGCACGCCAGCACGATGCGGTGGGTGCTCATGACGCAGACTCCGGGAAGTAAGGGTCGATGTGCGAGGTGCTTACCCGACGTCTTGCTCTTTTACGCGCGAGGCGCGGTTGCCGTTGAGCAGCGGCGGTTCCGGATCGGGACGGCCCGTAGCATACTCCCTCGACGACGTGCGCCCCCGCGCTGGGCGGACGCGTGCCGGTGAGGTCACCCGATTCACACAGGAGTCGTGCCGTGCGGTGTACCGCGATCGCTTCATTGGTCCTCGGCGCGAGTCTGGCCGCGGTCCCGCTGCCCGCGCTCGTGGCGCAGCAGGCCCCGCCCGCCTGTGCCGACGATTCACTCTTTGCGACGCTCGACTTCTGGGTGGGGGAGTGGACGGTGTGGGTGGGCACCACGCAGGTCGGCACCAACCACATTGCCAAGATCCTCCACGGGTGCGCGATTACGGAAGAGTGGCACTCGGCGACCGGCGGCGAAGGCCGCTCGCTGTTCTACGTGCCGCCCAACGCCCGGTACTGGCAGCAGGTCTGGGTCACGGGCAGCGCGCTCGGGTCCGGCGGCACCAAGGAAAAGCGCCAGCTCACGGAGGCGCTACCGGATGGCGCGATCCGGTTCCAGGGGCTCATTCGCCACGGCGAGCGGGAGTGGCTGGATCGCACCACGCTGACCCCCACCCCCGACGGCACCGTGCGCCAATTGATCGAGATCTCAGTGGATGGGGGCGCGACGTGGCGGCCGACGTTCGATGCCGTCTACCGGCCGGTGACCGCCGCACCGGAGAGGCCGGGACGGGGACTGTGAGCGCGTTCTGCTCCTGGCGCTACGGCCCTCCCCGCTTCACCCGCCACACCTCCACGGTGCCCTTCTCCCCGATGAACGCGTTCGCCGCCCAACCGGTGAGCCCCACGATGATCGAGGCGAGGATCGCGGCCCACAGCCCTTCCAGATGGAAACTCGGCATGAAGTAGGCGACCAGCAGTACCATCAGCCCGTTCACCACCAGCAGGAAGAAGCCGAGCGTCAGCAGCGTGATGGGTAACGTGAGCACGACCACGATCGGGCGGATGAAGGCGTTCGCCAGCCCCAGCAGCAGCGCCGCGATGAACAGCGCCAGAGCGCCATCGAAGTGCACGCCCGCGAGCAGCACATCGGCGAGCCAGAGGCCGAAGGCCGTAATCAGCGTGCGCGCGAGAAATCCCGGCACCTAGCGCCTCCCCGGCGGGCTTGGCCGTCGATCCCTCGGTTCTTCGATTCCCCGATCGGGCCACACCTGGTTCATGTCCGCATCGTACAGCACGCCGTTCTTCATGACCATCGCGATCTTCTCGGTATCGCGGATGTTCTCCAGGGGGTTACCGTCGAGAATGACGAGATCGGCGAGCTTGCCGGCCTCCAGCGAGCCCAGGTCCTGCTGGAGCCCGAGGTATTCGGCTCCGGACAGGGTGGCGGCGCGAAGCGCCTCCATGGGGGTCATCCCGCCCTGCGCGAACATCCACAGCTCCCAGTGGGCGCCCAGGCCCTGCAGCTGCCCGTGGGCGCCGAGCTGCACGGAGCCGCCGGCCCGGACGATGTCCCGCGCCGTCTTCGCCAGCTCGATGTGGTAAAACTCGTCGTCGGGCACGAGCATGCGGCGCCGCGCCCGGGCGTCGAGTTGATCGGTCGGCACGAACTGGCGGAGCCGCTCGTTCTTGAAGACGTCGGATTCCTGGTACCAGTAGTTCTCCCCCCACACGCCGCCATACCCCACCACCAGGGTCGGCGTATAGCCGGTGCGGCTCCGGCCGAGCAGGGTGAGCGCGTCGGCGCGGAGCGGGGCGACGGGGATAGCGTGCTCGATGCCCGTGTGGCCGTCGAGGATCATGGTGAGGTTCTGCTGCAGCATCGACCCGCCCTCCGGGACGACCAGCATCTCCTCTTCCCGCGCCGCCTGGATGATCCACTGGCGGCTGTCGCGCCGCATCTGGTTGTAACTCTTCACCGAGAAGGCGCCCACCGCCTTGAGCCGGCGCAGGTGCGCCCGCGCGTCCTCCAGACTCGTCGTCACCGCCTTGTTGGCGTTCTCGGCGCCGTACAGGATGAACCCGGTGGAGTAGACCCGCGGCCCGACGATGCGGCCGGCCTCCACCAGCTCGGCCTGCGTGAACACCGCCTGCGTGGATGCCGACGGATCGTGCGTGGTGGTGACCCCGTAGGCCAGGTTCGCGCGGTACGGCCAGAACCGTTGCGGCGTGATGTCGAGCGTCTGGTAGCCCATGTGGGCGTGGACGTCCACGAGCCCGGGGATGATCGTCCTGTTCGTGACCGGCACGACGCGCGCCGTGGTCGGGATGTTGGGACAGGGCGTAGGGCAGATTTGCGCGATGCGGGTGCCCCGGACCACGACGTCGGCCCGCTCGACCACTTCCTCCCCGCGCATCGTCACCACCCGCGCGCCGCGCAGGACCACGGCGCCGCGCGGCTGGTCCTTAGGCACGGAAAGCGTGATCTCCGTGATGCGGGCGGGCACCTTGGCGTTGCCGCGCTGCCAGTCGGTGGGCTCGGCGGACGCGGCCGAATCGGCGGGCGCGTACGCCGCGTCGAGCGTCTGCTCGTAGACGACCGGGCCCAAGGTCCACGTCACGGCTCGCGAGTCGGCGCGCCACGCCAGCCAGTCGCCCCCGTAGCGCGATAGCTGGATGACCTTCACGCCCGCCTGTTTGGCCTCGAGCGTGACCGGTTGGCCGGTGCGGGGGAGCGGCGCCACGTACACGTTGTGCAGCTCCTTGAACGCCACCCACCGGCCGTCGGGCGAAGGCACCATCTCCTCGGCCCGCTCGTTCACGGCGAGCTGCTTGAGGTCGGTGCCGTCCACCTTGACCGTCGAGAGTGCCGTCTTGCCGTCGCGCGACTCCTGCAGATAGAGCCGCTCGCCGTCGGCGCTCCACCACACGCGCGGCATGCGCCGACCCGCGCCGCGGTTGGCGGTCCGCAGCACGTCCGTGAGTGGACCGCCGTCGGCGCTCAGCACGCTGACGTAGAGGTACGGCTCCGCCGCGAGGTCGTCGCCCCGGTTGACGGCGCCGCTCCCCCGCACGACCGCGACGCGCCGGCCGTCGGGCGAGAACGCGGGATTCGCGTACTGGTTGGGCTGCGATGTGAGGCGCACCGGCCGCGCGCGCCCCCCGACGGGGGTCTTCCACACGTGACCGCCGAGGCTGTCGTCCCAGGTGACGTACGCGAGGAACCGCCCGTCCGTCGAGTAACTCGGCGCGAACTCGAACGCGGTGCCGTCGGTGAGACGCGTGGGCTGGCTCCCCGCCTCGTACCGCATCTGCCACAGGCTGCCGAGCGCCTGAAACACGAGCGTGGTGCCGTCCGGGGAGAGCACGGGCCAGCGGATCGTGCGGGCGCGCACGGACGCGTCGTCGATCCGGTACTGGAACCGCAGCGCCTGGGTCACGGCCTGCTCGACCTGGGCGGTGAAGGGAATCGGCGTGGCGGCGCCGCTGGCCACGTCGATGCGATGGAATCCCCCGCCATAGCTGATCACCAGGGACGCGGCGTCCGGCATCCACTGGAACGCCGGATAGGCGCCGTGCACGGTCCACGTCTCCATTTGGTCGTGGTCCAGGCCGTCGAACACGTGGCGCTCGGCGCCGGTCGCGAGATCGCGGATCACGAGCACGGTCTTGAGCCCGACACGCCGCAGGTAGGCGAGCGACTGGCCGTTGGGCGACACCGTCGGACGAATGGCGCCGCCGGGGCCGCCGGCCACCGGCTCCACCTCGCCGTTGGTGCGATCCACGCGCGAGATCTGGAAGATCGCGCCATGCGGGTCCTTGTTGTAATCGAACGGGCCCGTCCAGCTGTAGTAGACCCACCGCCCGTCGCGCGACGGGTACGGCTCGTTCTGATCCGAGGTGAAGCTCGTCTTGTCCTTGAGCTTGACCCCCGAGCCGCCGCGCACGTGGAACAGCCAGATCTCGCCCCCGCCGAGCGACCGCGTGTTCCGCACGTGGCGCTTGGCGACGACGTACTCGCCGTCCGGCATCCAGACGGCGCTCGTGGGGAAGCTGTCGTCGAGCGTGGTGAGCGCACGGGGGTTGGCCCCGTTGGCGTCCAGCAGCCACAGGTTGTCCTTGCCGCTCCGGTCGCTCACGAAGACGAGGGTCCGCCCGTCGGGGCTGTAGCGCGGCTGATGGTCGAACGCTGGCCCCGACGTGAGTCGCTCCGCACTCCCACCCGCAATCGGCAGGCGGTACAGGTCGCCCAGCAGATCGAACACGATCCAGCGGCCGTCGGGGCTCACATCCAGGTTGAGCCAGGTGCCCTCGGTGGTTTCGAACCGGATCGTGTCCGTGGGGCCGTGCGGCGCGTCGATGCGCCAGGCCGCCTTCGCGCTATCCTGGGCGGCCAAGGCGCCGCCGAGCAGCAGGGGCAGCAGGGACAGGGGCAGCAGACGGGAACGGAACATCACGCCTCCGGACGGACTGGATGAGTGTGGATCAACTGAGGGCGCGGTCGAGGGCAAGCAGGAGCCGGGCGGCGGGGTCGCCCTCGAGGCGGTCCTGGACCGCGTCGCGCAGGGCCTGCGCCACGTCCCCGACTTCATCGGCCGAGAAGGCCGCGGTCTCGAGGCTGCGGCGGACCGCCCCGGGTCGGGTGAGTCCGATGATCTCGCCCGACCGCCCGCCCACGCGCACGGTGCCGAGCGCGAGCAGCCGGGACGCGTCGGGTACGGCCGTCTTGAAGAGGTCCCAGGTGTGGGCGTCGGTGCCCATGCGCATGACGAGCAGCAGGCTGCCCAGCGCGGTTTCCACCCGCGCGCGCTCGAGTCCGACACGGTCGGTCACGTCGCCGACGAGGTCCACCCCGGCTCCTCACCGGTGATGATGCCGCCGCCGAGCAGGCGCGCGCCGTCGTACATCACGCCGGACTGCCCGGGCGCGATGGCGCGGACGGGCTCCAGCAACTCGAGCCGCAGGACTCCCGAGGGTCCGCCAGTGGAGGCCACGCGCGCGGGCACCGCCGCCGCGCGATAGCGCACCTGCACGTGGCACGTGTCGCCGGGGCCCGGTGGATTTGGGGTGAGCCAGTTGAGCTCGTCGAGCGTGACGACCCGGCCGTACAGGTCACGCTCGGTGCCGATGACCACGGTGCGCTCCTCCGGGACGATCGCGACGACGTACATCGGCTCCGCGAATCCGCCCGGGAGCCCGCGTCGCTGGCCGATGGTAAAGCGCGCGAAGCCCTGGTGCTCGCCGACCACGGTGCCGGTCGTCGTGACGACCGGTCCCGGCGCCAGCGCGGGCGCGTCATGGGGGAGGTGCTGCCCGAGCACCGGCAGGTAGTCGCCCGTCGGGACGAAGCAGATCTCGACCGACTCCGGCTTGTCGGCGGTCGTCAGCCCCAGGCTGCGTGCCGCCGCCCGGGTTTCGGCCTTGGTGCGCTCGCCCACTGGCGTGCGCATGCGTGCCACCACGCTCCGGTCGATGCCCCACAGGAAGTAACTCTGGTCCTTGTTCGGATCGCGACCGCGGTAGAGCGCCCCGTCCCGCTGGATGACGTAGTGTCCGGTCGCGATCGCGTCGCACTCCAGGGCGTCGGCGTGGGCCAGGAGGTCGCGGAACTTGGTGAACGAGTTGCAGCGCACGCAGGGGATGGGCGTCCGGCCGCGGGCGTATTCGTCCACGAAGTTGCCGATCACGTCGTGTCCGAACCGGTCTTCCAGGTTGAGCACGTAATGGGGAATGCCGAGCTGATCGGCGACGGCACGGGCGTCGGCAATCGAATCGAGCGAGCAGCAGGGACGGTCGGGCACGTCGTCGCCGTAGCAGAACAGCTTCATCGTGGCGCCGATCACCTCGTGGCCCTGCTCGACGAGCAGCGCCGCGGCCACCGACGAATCCACGCCGCCGGACATCGCGACGAGCACGCGTTGCGGCGTCCTACCGCCTCGCTGCCCCGTCATCGCCGCAGCACCGTGCCCAGGCGCCGCACGTTCTCCACCACCCCGGGGATGACGTCCAGCACCTGCTCCACCTCGGCCATCGTGTTCTGGGGTCCGAATGAGAAGCGGAGTGATGCCACGGCGCGGTCGCGCGGCACGCCCATGGCCGTGAGCACGTGAGACGGAGTCACCGCGCCCGTCGTGCACGCCGATCCGGAGGAGCAGCAGACGCCCGCCAGGTCGAGATGCATGAGCAGTGCTTCGCTGTCGGTGCCGGGGAACACCACGTTCGTCAGGTGCGGAGCGCGTGGCACCCCGGCGGCGTGCACGTGGACATCGGGGATGGCGCAGGTGAGCCCGGCGTCGAGCGCGTCGCGCAGCGCGCCCACGTGTGCGGCGGTCGCGTGCACCCGGTGTCCGGCGTGCTCTGCCGCCTGCCCGAAGCCCGCGACGCCGGCGACATTCTCCGTGCCCGGCCGGAGTCCCCCCTGCTGGCCCCCGCCGTGAATCAGCGGGTGCACCGCGTGGGCATCCGGCACCACCAGCGCCCCGGTTCCCTTGGGGCCGCCGATCTTGTGGGCGGACAGGGCGAGCATGGTGCGGGGCAGGTCAGCCAGGGCGCAGGGCACCTTGCCGAGTGCCTGGACGGCGTCGCACACGAGCCACGCCCCGGCGTCCGCACACCGGTTCGCGAGCGTGGCCACGTGCTGGATCACGCCGACTTCGTTGTTGACCCACATGACCGCGACCAGGGCGACCCCGCCCGCCAGCGCCTCGTCGAGCCCACCGAGGTCCACGAGGCCCTCGCCGTCCACCGGGAGGGTGACCGCTTCGCCGCCGAGCGCCTCGACCGCGTGGGCGGCGGCGAGCACGGCCTTGTGCTCGGTGGCGCTCACCGCGACCCGAAATGGGCGGCCGCCGCTGCGTGCGGCCAGCGCCCCCCCGAGTACGGCGAGGTTGTCGGCCTCGGTGCCGCCGCTCGTGAAGTACACCGAATCGGGCTCCGCGCCGACCGCGACGGCCACCTGGGCGCGGGCCTGCTCGACCGCCCTGCGGGCGGCGCGGCCGAAGCGGTGGGGGGACGAGGGATTGCCGAACGCCGTGGCGTCCAGGAATGGCAGCATGACGTCCCGCACCTCCGGGAGCACCGGGGTGGTGGCGGCGTTGTCGAGGTAGATGGCTGGGGTGGCCATGGTCTCTAAACCTACTCGCTCGGAGCGGGACCGGGAGCAGTGGAGTGGGGCGGGGCGGCTGGCGCTCAACGCTCCCCGGTGGCACTTTTCGGCGCGCCCGCCCCCGCCATTCCACCCGGAGCCGCCTTGGCCGAAGCCTTCGTCCACTCCACCAGTCCCGAGCCCCATCGCGCCCGGACCCAGGCCATTCTGCGCCGCCATCCGGAGATCCGGACCCTGATCGGCACGAATGCCGGCACGTTCTGGTGGACGGCGGGAATCGTGGCCTTGCAGCTGGCGATCGCGTTCGCCGTCCGCGACCGCTCGTGGTGGATCGTGCTGGGTGCCGCGTACCTCGTGGGGGCCTTCGCCAACCACGCCCTGTTCGTGATGATCCACGAGTGCGCGCACCGGCTCGTGTTCCGCAAGCAGCTGCCGAACCTGGTCACCGGCCTGTTCGCGAACCTGCCGCTGTTCTTCCCCAGCGCGATCGCGTTCCGCAAGTACCACCTCAAGCACCACGCCTTCCAGGGCGTGTACGAGCTGGATGCGGATCTCCCGTCGCTGTGGGAGGCGCGCCTCGTCGGCCATTCGGTGTTCGGCAAGGCGCTGTGGCTGCTGTTTTACCCGTTCTTCCAGATGCTGCGGCCACTCCGTCTCCGTGAGGTGCCCCTGCTGGATCGCTGGAGCGTCACCAACATCGTCGTCCAGCTGGCCTTTGACGTGGCGGTGGCGGTGCTCTGGGGGCCGAAGGCGCTGGTCTACTTTGGTCTGTCGCTCGCCTTCTCGATCGGCCTGCATCCACTTGGCGCCCGCTGGATTCAGCGGCACTATCTGACCGCCGACGGCGAGCAGGAGACCTTCAGCTACTACGGGCCGCTGAACCGCCTCGCGTTCAACGTGGGCTACCACAACGAGCACCACGATTTCCCGTCGGTGCCCTGGAACCGCCTGCCGCGGATCCATGCGATCGCGCCCGAGGCATACGAGTCGCTCTCGGCGCATCACTCGTGGACGCGACTGCTGTTCCGCTTTCTGTTCGACAAGAACCTCTCGCTCTATTCCCGGGTGGTGCGGAACGAGCGCGGACGCGTGCGGCTGGATGACGAGGTGAAACCGGATGTCGAGCTGGCAGCGGCAGAGCAGGCGCCCGCCTGACGGGACCGCCGCCGGGCTGGTCCGTTCCTCCCGACATGGCTGATCGACCCGCGACCCGTCGCGCCGCCGAGCCCTGGGGGGCTGGTCCGGCCGGCGGCGACGAGCTGGACCAGCTCGTTCATCTTTCCAATCTGATCGGCCGGGAAACCGGCCTCGTGCAGCCCGGCGGCGGCAACACCTCGATCAAGGTGCCGCATCGCGTGGGCGACCGCGTCGACACCGCGCTCCTGGTGAAGGGGAGCGGCACGGATCTCCGCACGATCGGGCGCCGCGGGTTTGCGCGGCTTTCGCTCGACGCGCTCGGCGGCCTCGGGACCGCGGACCGCATGAGCGATCAGGAGATGATGCGGTTCATGGCGAACTGCATGCTCGACCGCGACGCTCCCACGCCGAGCGTCGAGACCCCGCTCCACTCGCTGCTGCCGCACCGGGTGATCGCGCACACGCACGACGTCGCGACGATGAGCCTCACCAACGTGCCGGACGGTACGGCCGAACCGCTGGTGACGGAGCTGTTTGCGGGAGAGATCGTCTACGTGCCCTACGCCCGCCCAGGGTTTCCCCTCGCGGCGAGCGTCCGCGCGCTGGTGGCGGGGCTCCCCACCATGGCCATCGGGCTGGCGCTGGCGCACCACGGGCTGGTGGTGTGGGGGGACGACGCTCCTGCCTGCTATGCCCATTTGCAGCGTGCGGTCGGCCGGATCGAGCAGTACCTCGAAACGTGTCGCAAGGGACGCCGCATCCTGGGTGCGGTGCACACGCCGGTGCCGGGGCCCGATGTCCGCCAGCGCGCGGCGGAGGCGGTCCTGCCCGCGGTGCGCGGGGCCCTGAGCGGGGACGACCGCGTCATCCTGCACTTCGACGACGCCGAGGACGTGCTGGCGACCTTGGGTGCCGAACGGGTGCCGGACCTGGTGCGGCGGGGGGTCGCGACGCCGGAGCACATCCTGCGCGCGGGCCGGCAGCCGCTCTGGCTGGACCTGGATCTCTCCGCGCCGCCGGAGCGGTTGACGGAGGCGGTGCGCACGGGTGTCGCGCGGGAGCGAGAGGCGTATCAGGCCTATCACGATCGCCACGCCGGGGGGGGCGAGCAGCCGCTCGCCGACTGGGCCAAGGTCGTCCTGGTCCCCGGGCTCGGGATGATCACGGCGTTCAAGGACAAGCGGAGCGCCGTGACCGCGAACATCTGTTACCGGGCCGTGCTCGAGACCATCGCGCACGCCGAAGCGGTGGACCGGTTCGAGTTTCTGCCGGATGCCGACGTGTTCGAGTTCGAGCACTGGCCGCTCGAGCGGCGCAAGGTGGAGGAGACGATCGCGCACGAGCGCCGCACGCTGCTGCTCCCGCGCCGCATCGCGATCGTGATCGGCGGCGGCAGCGGCATCGGGCGGGCCGCCGCGCGTGGGTTTGCGGAAGCCGGCGCGCACGTGGTGGTGGCCGATCTCGATGCCGGTGCCGCCGAGGCGGCGGCCGCGGAGATCGGGTCGGCCTTCCCGGGCCGCGCAGTGGGGGTGGCGGTGGACGTGCGCGATGACGCCAGTGTGGCCGCGCTGGTGCGCCGCACCGTGCGGGAATACGGCGGGCTCGACTGTCTGTTCTACACGGCGGGCTTGCCGCCGCGGTTTGCCCCCGTCACGGACATCCGGCGCGAGGATCTGCAGCGCCAACTCGACGTGCACTACCTGGGCGCGGTGATGGCGATGGGGGCCGCAGCGGCCGTGATGCGACGCCAGGGCCTGGGGGGCGCGATCGTCGCGTCGGTGTCGAAAGCCGCGCTCGCGCCCGGCCGCGAGGCGGTCGCCTATGGCGGGAGCAAGGCGGCGCTGCTCCAGGCGCTACGGGTCGCCGCCGTCGAGCTCGGCGCCGACGGCATCCGGGTCAACGCGATCAACGCGGATCAGATCGAGACGCCGCTGTTCCGGCGGTTCGTAGAGGAGCGGGCCGCGAGCCGCGGCGTGTCGGTGGAGGCCCAACTCGAGGCGTACCGGCAACGCAACCTGATGGGCGTGTCGCTGATTCCCGCCAACACCGTGGCGGATCTCGCGGTGTTGCTGGCGAGCGATCGGTTCCGCTACACCACGGGCGACATCCTCACCGTGGACGGGGGGCTGCCGGAGGCGTTTCCGCGCTGAGCGGGGTCGGCGGGCGGGCGTTGGCGCCCGGGCCCTACCACGCCAGCGCGATCGAGAGCGTGGCGCGGCCGTGCCGGTCGATACCCGCCGTCGGCGGCTCGAGCCCGAAGATCCGCCAGCGACCGTTCACCAGCTTGGCCGCCGTGATGCCGTAGACGGCGCCCAAGGCCACGTCGGTGAACCAGTGGCGATCGGCGTACACCCGGACCCACGCGTTGAGCGTCGCGCCCGTGTACAGCACGACGGTCGCCGCCGGGTGGCGGATGGCGTCGGCCGCGGTCGTCGCCAGGCTGAACGTGACCGCCGCCGCCCCGGACGGGAACGCGCTGTTCTCCCCGCCGTCGAACCAGTCGAACACCGTATTGTCGTCCGGGGTGGCACTCGGCCGCGACCGGCCGAACGCCCACTTCGTGGCGATCATCATGCCGGAGGCGAGGCCGTACGAGGCGAGGATCTGGAGCCCCGTCTGCGCGACCGTGAGCTCCTGCGCCAGCAACCCCACCGCCATCGTTCCCGTCCCGGCTACGAGAAACACCCGGGAATCGTGAAACCGCTTCGCGATGTTGGCGAGGTCGTCCTGCTCGCGCGACTGGTGATCCCGCACGTAGTCGTGCACCGGCTGGTCGGCGAGGAAGAGCACGGCGACGCCCGCGGACGCAGCCAGGGGGTGCCACCACTTGAGGCGCAGGTACTCGGAGTCCTGGGCCGTGGCCCCGTGGGGGGCGGCCACCGCCAAGGTGACGATGGCGAGCGCGACCGCCGCGGATCACGCCGCCATCGTCCGGACGCCGGTCACGGCAGCGCGAACACGAACGCGGTGGCGG
>JBFGDF010000095.1:0-11851 GCA_041580775.1 Gemmatimonadales bacterium | reverse complement strand
CTCGTCCGCATGCGGACGGGACCGCTCGCCGCGTTCCGCATCCGCGGATACCTTTCCAAGGCGTTTTTTCGTCTACTCCTTCCGGAGCGATTGCCATGCGTCACGGGCTCCGTGCGCTCGTTCCCACGATCTGCCTGGTCTCCGCCATGTTTC
The DNA here is from genome assembly GCA_041580775.1 of Gemmatimonadales bacterium. Classification (GTDB taxonomy): domain Bacteria; phylum Gemmatimonadota; class Gemmatimonadetes; order Gemmatimonadales; family GWC2-71-9; genus JAOTWJ01. Next base: position 11,698 of record JBFGDF010000095.1, on the reverse strand, counting down.
CGCTCTCCGATCTGGATGCACAGCGCACCGCGAAGCCGGTGCTGCACGGGCGCCACTGGGTGGCCATCACCGGAAAACCGCTGGGTGCCACCGCCGGCGCCATGATGTTTCAGCGCGGCGGCAACGCAGTGGATGCGGCCTGCGCCATGCTCGCGGCGACCGCCACGATGTGGGACGTGCTGAGTTGGGGTGGGGAGACCCAAGCGCTCATCTACAATCCCCAGACCGGGAAAGTCATCGCGCTCAATGCGCTGGGTGCGGCCCCGTCCGGGGCGACCCCCGAGCTCTTCCGGGCCAAGGGGATGCGCTATCCCCCCCGGTACGGGCCGCTCGCCGCGGTCACCCCAGGCACGCCCGGTGGCCTTTTGACCATGCTGGCCGAGTGGGGCACGCTCTCCCTGGCCGAGGTTCTGGCACCGGCGATCGCCATGGCCGACGGGTATCCCATCGAAGCGCAGACCGCCGACGCCATCGAGCGTGAGAAGGAGCGCATCAAGGGATGGAAGTACTCGCGGGCGGTCTACCTGACGCATCCCGGCGAGGCGCGAGAGGCGCCGGAGGCGGGGGAGATCTTCCGGCAGGCGGACCTGGCGGCCACGCTGCGCAAGCTCGTGGCGGCGGAGGCGCAGGCCCGCGCGGCGGGGAAGTCACGGAAGGAGGCGATTGCCGCGGCCTACGACCGGTTCTACCGCGGTGACATCGCCCGCGAGCTCGTGCGCGGCGCCAGGGAGGAAGGCGGGCTGCTGACGCTCGCGGATCTCGACCGCTGGCAGGTGTACGTCGAGGAGCCCGTGATGACGACGTACAAGGGCATCGAGGTCTACAAGCTGAACACGTGGGTACAGGGGCCGGTGATGCTCCAGGCGCTCAACATTTTGGAGCACGTGGATCTGCCTGCCATGGGCTACAACAGCGCCCGCTACATCCACGCGGTGTACCAGGCGATGAACCTCGCCTTCGCGGATCGCGACTTCTACTACGGCGACCCCTACTTCCCCCCGGAAGAGCCCATCCGCGGCCTGCTGGCAAAGGAGTATGCCCGCGCGCGCGCGGCGCTGATCAACTGGGAGCGGAACGATCCCGCCGTAAAGCCGGGTGACCCCTATCCGTTCATGGGACAGGCGAATCCGTTCAGGGAGTTGCTCGACCGCTGGCCGCCCGCGTCGGGGCCGGCGGCGCCCGAGGCCACCGAGGCGTCGGAGACGTTCTCGCTGGGGACGACGTCCATTCAGACGGCGGACGCCGCGGGGTGGGTCGTGTCGGTGACGCCGAGCGGCGGGTGGGTACCCGCGGTGATCGCGGGGCGGACGGGGGTGGGCCTGAGCCAGCGGATGCAGAGCTTCGTGCTCGATCCCGCGGAAAATCCCTTCAACGTGCTGGCACCGGGGAAGCGACCACGGGCGACTCTCACTCCCAGTCTCGCGCTCAAGGACGGTCGGCCCTTCCTGTCGTTCGCGGTGCAGGGCGGGGACACGCAGGATCAGAACCTGCTCCAGTTCTTTCTCAACGTGGTGGAATTCGGGATGAACGTGCAGGAGGCGGCCGAGGCCGCGAACTTCACGAGCTACCAGCTGCGGGACTCCTTTGGGGACCACGCGGTCGAGCCGGGGCGGCTGACGCTGAACGAGCGGGTGCCCGAGTGGGTGCGCGACGATCTTCGGGCCAAGGGCTACCGGCTCGACTTTCAGCGTCTCACGTCCGGACCGATCAACGCGATCTACTTTGACCGCGCGCACGGCACCTTTTGGGGGGGGTCGAGCAACTACGGTGAGGACTACGGCATTGCGTGGTAGCACGTCGGAACGTCGGAACGGAATGAGAGGGGGCGTCATCGTGAGCGGGGTGTCAGGGTGGGAGCGGGGGCGCGCGGGTGTCTTCGCGGCTGGGATGGCACTCCTCGGACTGGCGGCGGTCCCCGCGCCGCCACAGGCCGATCCGCCCTTGCTCGGCTTCTCGCCCGCGAGCGCGGCCCGTCAGCGAGCGCTGGAGGCGGAGTTCGATCGCGGGCTCTCGGCCGACACGCTGCGGGCGTGGATGCAGCGCATGACGGCGCTGCCCCATCACGTCGGGTCGCCGCACGGACGCGCCAACGCCGAGTTCATGGCGGACCTGTTCCGGGCCTGGGGTTACGAGGTGGCGGTCGAACGGTTCGACGTCCTCTTTCCCACGCCGCGCGTCCGGGTACTCGAGCTCGTTGCCCCGACCCGGTATCGCGCGCGCCTGGCCGAACCGGCGGTGTCGGGCGATGCCACCTCACGGCTCACGCGGGATGTGCTCCCCGTTTACAACGCCTACTCCGCGGACGGCGATGTCACCGGCGAGCTCGTCTATGTGAACTACGGGGTTCCGGAGGATTACGAGACGCTGGCGCGTCACGGGATCGACGTACGGGGCAAGATCGTGATTGCGCGATACGGCGGGTCCTGGCGGGGCATCAAGCCCAAGGTGGCGGCCGAGCATGGGGCGATTGGCTGCATCATCTACTCCGACCCGCGCGACGACGGGTACGCGGAAGGCGAGCCGTATCCCGCAGGGTCGTGGCGGCCCGAGTTCGGCGCGCAGCGGGGGTCCGTCGTGGATATGCCGCTCTATCCCGGCGATCCGCTCACGCCGGGCATCGGGGCGACGGCCACTGCCCGGCGCCTGCCACGGGACTCGGCCCCGTCACTCGTGAAGATCCCCGTGCTCCCCGTCGCTTGGGGGGACGCGCGTCCACTGCTCGAGGCGCTCGGTGGTCCGGTGGCCCCGCCGGCATGGCGCGGGGCGCTCCCGCTCACCTACCGCCTGGGACCGGGACCGGCGCGCGTTCACCTGCGTCTCGCGTTCGACTGGCAGCTCACGCCGGCGTACAACGTGATTGCGCGGGTGCGAGGTCGCGAGCTGCCGGACGAGTGGGTGATTCGGGGGAACCACCACGACGCCTGGGTGTTCGGCGCGCAGGACCCGGTGAGCGGCATGGTGGCCCTGCTCGAGGAAGCGCGGGCGGTGGGTGCGCGCCTGGCCGCCGGGTGGCGGCCGCGGCGGACCATCATCTATGCCGCGTGGGACGCGGAGGAGCCCGGGCTGCTGGGGTCGACCGAATGGGCGGAAGCCCACGCCGACGAGCTGCAAACGCACGCCGTGGCCTACATCAACTCCGACAGCAACGGGCGCGGGTTCCTGGGCGTCGGCGGCTCGCACACCCTGGAGCGGTTCGTCAACGAGGTGGCGCGCGACGTGGTGGATCCGCAGACGGGGGTATCGGTGGCCGAACGGGCCCGCGCCCGCCGTCGGGCGCCGGGCGCGCGGGAGGCGGACGAGTCCGGCGACCTCACCATCGCGCCGCTCGGGTCCGGATCCGACTACACGCCGTTTCTGCAGCACCTGGGCATTCCCTCGGTGAACTTGGGGTACGGCGGTGAGGACGCGGGCGGCGAATACCACTCCGTGTACGATTCCTTCGAGCACTACGTCCGGTTCGGCGACCCGACGTTCGCGTATGGCGTGACGTTGGCGCGCACGGCCGGTCGGGCGACCCTGCGGCTCGCGCAGGCCGACGTGCTGCCGCTGCGGATGAGCAACTTCGCCTTTCACGTCGCGAAGTATCGGGACGAGGTGACCGCCCTCGCCGACGGGATGCGGCAGGCCACCGAGCGTCGCAACGCCCTCCTCGGGGATCGTGTCTATCACCTGGCCGCCGACCCGACCCGGCCGTTCGTCCCGCCGGATTCGCTGGCCCCGGTGCCGCACCTCAACTTCGCCCCGCTGCGGAACGCCGTCGCGCGCGTGGAGCAGGCGGCGACCGCCTACGACGAATCGCTGGCTGCGCGCGGGCTCCCCGCGGATTCCGCCACCGGGCGGGCCCTCAATGCGGTCCTCCTGCGGGTGGAGCGGCTGATGACGCGGGAGGCGGGACTGCCGCGGCGCCCCTGGTTTCGCCACCAGGTGTACGCGCCGGGGTTCTATACGGGGTACGGCGTCAAGACACTGCCCGGCATCCGCGAGGCCATTGAGGAACGGGCATGGGCGGAGGCCGAGCAGCAGATCGCCATCGTGGCGGCGACACTCGAGGGCGTCGCCGGCGCGATGACGCGGGCGCGGGCGTTGTTGGGTGCCGACTGACGGCAAGCCTCCCCGCGGTCCGCGACGGCCCTCCGACGGGGCTCGCGCCAATCGGAAGACCACGCGGCGGCAGCGAGCGTGGCTCGATCGCGTCGACCGCTAGGCTGTACGTCCCCTGACGCACGGAAGCCACGACCGGGGCGACGTCACCACGCGTCGTCGCCCGGCTGGCTGGCGCGCTTGCCTGGACCCTCGGGCTAGCGTACGGTCGCGAGGCGATCCCGCAGTTCCTGGTACATCGAGGTCCACGGCGTGGCTGGGGTGTTATTCAGGACGGTGACGTAACGCATCGATGGCAGTTCTCTCACCTCGATCCCCATACGGATCTTCGATTCTGCCAACCGAATCCTGAGCGTATACCGTGACTCTTCGGTGCGTGCGGGATCAGGACGCCACTCGGTCCGGATGTAGCCGCTCTCCTTGTCCATCACCGACATCGCGTGCCGCTCAGACACGATGTCGATCGAGGTGCGCCAGATTCGCTCGAGGTCCTGCGTCTGGATGGGGATGTCGAGCCAGAACGGCCAATCGCGGACGTTGATCGTGCGCGGCATGCCCGTGATGCCTACCGGGCCACGGTTCTTGCCTCCGCAGCCGATCCCGACAGCTAAGAGCACCAGGGTCGCTACCATCATCGTTCGCCGGCCCGTGGCCAGTAACTTCATGCGGTCACCTCACTTGCATGGTGGCGGTGGAGGACCCCGCCCTGAGGAGGGTGGGGGGGTCCATCGGTCGGATCACTCGATCTGGGACTTAGATGATGCCAATTGCGTGCCACCTACCCCGGTTGCGCCAGCGCCCTGGGATCATCGCCGCTGATTCGGCGCACTGGCGCTACCGCCGGTGCTCCCTGCGGTCCACTGCGGATGAAGCGGCTGAGGAGCGGGCGTTGCGAAGCGGTGACTGACTGATGGGGGAGTGAGGTTAGGGGCCCACCCGTCGCACTCACCCCAGACCCGCCTACGCGTACATCTCGTACGTCGGCTGGTACATCGCGGCGCGTACCTGCTTCGCGAGGTCCTTGGGCCTCGGCGCCTGCGCGAGCCCACTGTCGTACGCCTCCTGCGCCACGGCCGTGGCGATCTGCGCGGAGACCTCCCGGATGCTGCTGAGGGGCGGGAAGATCGTGCCCTGGTCGAGGTACTCCTCGGTGACCAGGTGGGCGAGCGTGTTGGCCGCCACGTAGAACATCTCATCCGTGACGTGTTTGGCGCGGGCGACGATCACGCCGAGCCCGAGGCCGGGGAAGATGTAGGCGTTGTTGCCCTGCCCGGGCACGAACGTCCGGCCGTCCAGCTCGACGGACGGGAACGGGCTCCCGCTCGCGAAGATGGCACGGCCCTCGGTGTACTTGTATGCCTGCTCGGCCGTGCATTCGGACTTGGCCGTCGGGTTGGACAGGCTGAAGATCATGGGCCGCTCGTTGAGTTCCCCCATGCGCCGCAGGATGCGTTCGGTGAACGTCTGCGGCTGCCCCGACACGCCGATGATGGCCGTCGGCTGCACCGCATCGACGACCTCGGCCAGGTCCCTCACCGAGGGGTGCTCGTGGGCGTAGGGCAGCTTGTGCTCGGCGAGGTCCGTCCGCGCCTTCACGACGAGGCCCTTGGAGTCCACGAACCAGATGCGGGCACGCCCCTGCTCGGGCGTAACGCCCTGTTTCACCATGGCGGTCACGATCAGGTTCGCGATCCCCGTGGCCGCCGAGCCCGCTCCGTAGAAGAGCAGCCGCTCCTGCGGCAACGGCCGACCGGTCAGCCGGGTCGCCGCGATCAGGCCGGCGAGGGTGACGCCCGCCGTGCCCTGGATGTCATCGTTGAACGTGCACGCCCGCTGCCGGTACCTCTCGAGGAGATGGATGGCGTTCTCGGTGGCGAAATCCTCGAACTGGAGCAGCGCGTGGGGGAAGACCGTCTGCACGGCCTGCACCAGCTCCTCGACCAGCTCCGCGTACGCGTCGCCGCGAAGCCGCTGCTCCAGGATGCCGGTATAGAGGGGATCGCTGAGCAACTGGGCGTTGTTCGTGCCGACGTCGAGCATGATCGGGAGACAGCGCTGCGGATGCACGCCCGCCAGCGCCGTGTATAACGCCAGCTTCCCGATCGGGATGCCCATGCCCTGGGCGCCCTGGTCGCCGAGGCCGAGGATGCGCTCGCCGTCCGTCACGACGATGACGTCCACGTCCCGCGTCTGCCAGTGCTCGAGTACCTGCCGCACACGCCCACGATCGTGCGCGGTGACGTACAGGCCTCGTCCCCGGCGGAAGATGTGCCCGAACTTCTGGCACGCTTCCCCCACCGTCGGGGTATAGATGATCGGCATCATCTCGGCCACGTGGTCGAGCACGACTCGATAGAAGAGGGTCTCGTTGCGGTCCTGCAGCGCGGCGAGGTAGATGTACTTCTCGAGACTCGACGTTTTTTCCCGAAAGTTCTCGAGGATGCGGACCTCCTGCTCCTTCATGGAGAACACGCGGGGCGGCAGCAGCCCGCGCAGTTTCAGCGCGTCGCGCTCGGCCTCGGTGAACGCCGTGCCCTTGTTGTAGGCGGGATCGTGGAGGAGATCGATGCCACTCGGTAGCGGACGCTTCGTACTCACGGTAAGCTCCTGCGGGGAATGACTTTGCGAAGTATGGACTATACGCCGGCGCCGTGAAGATATCATGAGGATTCCGTGTGACGGCCGTGCCGTCGGCTGGCTTGCCGCGTCCGCCCTGGTGGGAGCGGCGTGCGCCACCGACGCGGGCACGGGCCCGGGGGTTCCCCCACCGACGGTGTACGAGACGACCCACTTCGTCATCGTGGACGAGGCGGGGACGCCTGCGACTGTGATCGACTCGCTCGGCGTGCGCCTCGAGGCCGAGTACCTGCGGGTTGCCGCGGCCCTCCCCACGCAGCCGGCCCCGGCGCGGATCACGTTCCGGATCCTCGTAGGGCGGGGCATTCCGTTCGTGACGCCGGGCAGCTTCGTGATCGCCCAATGGGCGGAGGATCTTGCCCCCGAGTATGTCGTGCACCAGCTGACCCACCTGTTCACGCGATACCGGCGCAGCCCGTTCTTCGAGGAAGGTCTCGCCGTCTATCTCACCGAGCTGCTGCTGCCGGACGACCGGACCGTCAACCCGTATCGCGGTCAGCCCCCGCACGCCTGGGTCTCCCTGTTCCAGCGAGAAACGACGCTGGTCTCCCTGTTCAGCGCGGTGCGGGCAGGGGATTTCGTGTTCAGTTACTCGGGCTCGGCGAGCGACGCGTTTGCGTGGCAGGTCTTCGTCCAGGCGGGGAGCTTCACCCGTTGGGTGATCGACACGTATGGGTGGACGACGTGGTGGACGCTCTATGACGTCGAGGATCTCGGAGCGGCGCTCGGCGGCACGACGCTCGACCTGCAACGGGCGTGGCTGACCGCGGCGGGGCAGGCGTTCCCCTCCCCCCTCCCGTGCGCAGACGCGCTGGCAACGCGCGGGCCGTTGGGCGGACGCGAGCAGTTCTGGTGCGCCCGGGCCGAGGGAAACTGAGGCACTGAGCGACCGGCCGCGGGGCGCGCGCGGCCGGCCGTCCGGTCACGGCTATTGTGAGTTCAAGATCAGCGGCAGACCGTCGCGGCCGCCGACGATCACGATCTTGGCGTTCTGTGACTGCGCCAGTGCCTGGGTCGCCTCGATGCCCTTCCAGCGCAACAGACGCTCGTCGATTCCCTGAGCCACGATCTTCTGGAAGTCGGCGATGCCCTGGGCCTCGATCCGCTTCCGGTCCGCCTCCTGTCGCTCGCGGTCCAGCACGAAGCGCATTTGCTCCGACTGCTGCTCCGCCTGGAGTTTCTGCTCAACCGATTGGCGCAGCTGGGGCGGCAGCGTGATGGACCGCAGCAGCACCTGGCCGTTGGTGAAGCCGCGCGCGGTCAGCGCGGGCGTGAGTCCCTCCAGCACGCGCTCCGCGACGACTTCCCGGCCGGACGTGTAGAGCGCCTTGGCCTCGAAGGAAGCGGTGGCGCCCCGCAACTGAGAGCGCAGTTGGGGCACGATGAAGACCCGTTCGTAGTCCATGCCGAGGGTGCGGTAGACCTCCGGTGCCTGGGTCGGCGTCAGGTTGTAGAGCAGGGTCACGTCGAGCTGCATCACGAGCCCCTCGCTGGAAGGGGCATCGGCCGTTTCCGTGACCTCCTGGGTGCGCACCGACATCTTGTGCACGCGCGCGAGCGGATTCACGAGCCGCACACCCGGATGCAGGACGTTGTCACTGACGTTGCCGAACAGGTCCCGCACGCCAATGTGGCCCGCCGGAATGACCGTGACGGCACTGGCAAGGAACAGGGCGAGGGCGAGCACGGCCGAGATGCCCATGGCGCTGGCCCGGCTGACGGGATCACGTGCCGTGCGGGACGTCGCGAAGCCCGCGACGAGGACCACGAGGGCCAGGAGTACGAGCCACATGGAGGTATTCTCCGGTTGGGGTCTGCCGTAACGTTAGAGCGCCGGCTCCGGCGGTGGAACCCAGGGACCCAACACGGGGAAATGACAGACCGACCATGCGCGCGGATTTCCACACCCACACCAGCCGCTCCGCCGATGCCCTGACGAGCCCGCGGGCGCTCGTCGCGCGGGCGGCGGCCGCAGGACTCGACCGCATCGCCGTCACCGACCACGGCTGCATCGACGGTGCGCTGGCCGCCGCCGCGATCGATCCCGACCGGGTCATCGTGGGGGAGGAAATCCACTGTCGGGAAGGCGTGCACCTGATCGGGCTCTACCTGTCGGTCCACGTGCCCAGCGGCCTGTCCGTGGCGGATACGGCTGGGCGGATTCGTGCGCAGGGCGGTGTGGTCTATGCCCCGCACCCCTTTGCGTACCTGCGGGACCCGGCGCGCAAGGCCGATCTGGCGCTCGGGGCAGCCGAGCTGGTGGAGGGTTTCAACGCGCGGGCCTTCTTCCCGCCGTGGAACCGCCGGGCCACGGAGGCGGCTGCAGCCCGGGGTCTTCCGACGGCCGCGTCCTCCGATGCCCACTTTCCGTGGGAAATCGGTCGCGCGTGGACCGAGCTCCCGTCCTTTGGCGGGGCCGCGGAGCTCAGGGCCGTGCTGGCGCAGGCCCGGCCTGGGCGATGTGCGCTGACGACGGCCGCGGTCCACGGCCTGTCGGTGGGACTCGAACTGCTGCGGACGGTCGGCCGCTGACGGATCAGAAGATCACGGCGGGGGGCTCGCCGGACCGGGCCGAGCGGCGTGGCGTTACGGTGCGGGGGCGGCGCCGAAGAACGCCCGCCCGTGCCACGTGCGCCGCGCAGCTGCCTCCCAACGCCCTTCGCGCACGTCGCCCAGCGTGGGCACCGTGTTGTCGAACACCACGGTGTCCGGTGTGACCGTGCCGGCGTCGGCCAGCGCGCCGAACTCGGGGCGCGACGCGCGCGCTACGCCGTCGCCGTCGCGGTAGTGCACCGGGCCGTTGTCCAACAGCGCGATCTCGAACCGCCGCTCGAGCTCGCGCAGTTGCCGTGTGAGCGCGTCGATCGAGCAGCCGGAGACCCCGGCCGCCCGCTCATCGGCGGCGACGAGCAGAAACCGGTCGTGCCGCAGGTCGTACCCGCACGTCAGCGGCCGGCCGTGCGCAACCCAGTTGTCCAGAAACGCGGTGACGGCCGCGACCAGGGCCTCGCGCTCGGCAGGCGCGAGGGTGCGTTCCCCGGCGAAGACCCACACACGCGCGTGGTCGGGTAGGGTCGCGAACTCGACTCGTGGCATGGGACTCCCGGTGCGGTCAGTGGAGGTCGGTGCGGGCTTCGGCTTCGAGTGTGAACCGCGGCACCGCCGCGACGAGTTCGGAGCCGTCCTCCTGGACGAGATAGTACTCGCCCTCCATGTACCCGCTCGCGGACTTCAAGATGCAGTAACTTTGGTACTCATGGACACCACCCGGTGCCAGCACGGGTTGCTCGCCCACCACGCCGTCGCCGGCGACCTCCGTGTCTTCGCCGATGTCGTCGTGAATGTGCCACCGGCGCCGCAGCAGTTGCACGCTGTGCGCGCCCACGTTTTCGATCCGGACCGCGTAGAGGAACACGAACTGGCCGAGATCCCGGCGGGAATGGTCGTCGAGATACCGCGGCCGGACCGTGATCCGGATCCCGCCCGTGATCGCATAGAAAAGGGGAGGCTGGCCCATGGCTCCTAATGTACTCAACCCCCCGGACCGGTTGCTGCTCGGGCCCGGTCCATCCAATCCCGACCCCGTCGTGGCCGCCGCCATGGCCCGTCCCCTTGTGAGCCACCTCGATCCGTTCTTCCTGCAGATCATGGACGAGACGATGCGCGACCTGCGGGCCGTCTTCCGCACCGCGAACCACCACACGATTCCCATGTCCGCCACCGGCACCGGTGGGCTCGAAGCCATCATGTTCAATCTGGTGGCGCCCGGGGACACGGTCGTGGTGGGGGTGATCGGGTACTTCGGCCAGCGGCTCGCGGAGTTGGCCGAACGGGCCGGGGCCCGGGTGCGCCGGGTGGAGGTGCCCTGGGGGGAGATCATCCCGCCGGAGCGAATCGCGGAGGAGTTGCGGCGCAGCCCCGTCAAGCTGGTCGCGCTGGTCCACGCCGAGACGTCCACCGGGGCGCATCAACCCCTGGCTGCCATCGGGCACCTCGTCCGGGAGCACGATGCGCTCCTGATGGTCGACTGCGTCACCTCCCTGGGTGGCATGCCGGTCGCGGTGGACGAGTGGCACATCGACGCCGCCGGGTCCTGCTCCCAGAAATGTCTGGGGGCGCCGCCCGGACTCGGACCGGTGACGTTGGGGCCGCGGGCCATGGCGGCGGCGCGACAGCGCCCGTCGCCCGCAGCAACGTGGTACTTCGATCTCGAGCTGCTGTTTCGGTACTGGGGGGATGGGGACGGGCCCAGGGACCGCGCGTTCCATCACACGGCGCCGGTGGCGGCCATCTATGGGTTTCGCGAGGCGCTCCGCCTGGCGCTCGACGAAGGGCTCGAACCGCGGTTCGCGCGGCATCGGGCCGCGCATGAGCGGCTCGTGGCCGGGCTTACTGAGCTGGGGCTCTCGCTGTTCACCCCGTCGGCGCATCGGCTCCCGATGCTGAATGTGGTGCGCATTCCGGACGGCGTGGACGATGGAGCGGTCCGCCGCGCCCTGCTCGCCCGGGGCATCGAGATCGGCGGCGGGTTCGGCCCGCTCAAGGGCAAGGTCTGGCGCGTCGGCCTGATGGGCGCCAACGCGACGCCGGACGTGGTGGATCGGCTGGTGGGCCAGTTGGGGGAGGTGTTGTGAACCGACCGATGCTCAATGACCAATGACCGACGTTCAATGTCCATTGCCCGGTGTTCAACAACCAATGTTCAATCACCCATAGCTCATGTGCAGGTGATTCCCGTAGCCTTGGTCATTGGACATTGGTCATTGAACATCGGTACTCTCCCGTCGTACGGTTGGCCGCGCCCCGTCAGTCTTGTCCATCCTCCCCCACCACCGCCAGCCACCGGCCGTCCGGACTCACCGCGAGCCGGGTGATTCCGCGCACCCCATGCGGGGCGAGGTCGCCGGCGTCCACCCAGGTGGGCTCCTCGCCGGGGTGTCGCGTGAGGATCCGGGTCCCG
>JBFGDF010000094.1:0-11874 GCA_041580775.1 Gemmatimonadales bacterium | reverse complement strand
GCCGCTCGCCGCGCTCGTGGGGCTCGAACTGGGATCGCCAGCGGTGTTCACGGTCGCCGCGCTGGCGTACGGGGTGGCGGGCCTCACGGTTGTGGTCATCCTGCGACGAGGGCCGGGTCCCGTCGGGTTCGCTTGACAGTCCCCGCCGCGCGGGCCCACCCTGGCGGGGACAACATCGATCATCCCACTCCGGAAGGGAGGCCGGAGCGATGCCCACCGTCTGGGCGCATTTCAGCGGCCATGTCCCGGGTTTTCGCGACTTGGGCATCATCAGTGAGCAGCCCAAGGCCGGGTGGAGCCACGTCGTGAACTTCACGACCTACAGCAACCTCGTCGCGTGGCTCATGAGCGGTCGGTTTTACGACCGGGTCAGTCGGCTCAACGTGAACTGTCACGGGAACGACGGGGAGTTGGTGCTGGATTCCCGCGTGACGCACGCAAACTGCGAGCGGCTGTCGGGCCTGGGTGTGTACTTGCGGCGGAACGCGAAACTGATCTTCACCGGGTGTTTGGCTGGCCGTGAGGCTCCTGGATCACGGCTGCTGAAACGGCTGTCGCACGTCCTCTGGAACCGGAAGATCATTGCCTTTGAGCTCGTGAGCGTGCTGGGCAGCCAGGACCAACTGGAGTTCGGGGCCGGAGACGTCCACTACGGGGAGGCCACGTCGGGGACACAACTCGCGCGGAGCGGTTCCCTGGACCCGAATCCGCGGGTTACCCCGTGGAACGTGCACTCGAAGTGGGCCTATCGGGGGCGCATCATTCGCTACCCCGCGTTCGAGCAGGCTCGGCGTCCCAAGCGGAAATGTGCGAACCCAGAGTGCCCAGGCCATCGGAGTGAGCGCAACCAGTGCTCCGGATGGCATCCGGGGTGTGAGTGGTAGACCCCGCGGCTTCATCGAGCGCCGGTCTCGCTGTGGCGGCGGCGCAGCGACGCCCACGGGGTGGCGGCACGGCCATTGCTTGACACCCGGGTGACCACGGACCAATGTGGCCGGAATCGTTCGTATTCCATGCTCGGGAAGGGAGGCCCGTCATGAAAGCCCGTCTAGCCGCTTGGGTGGCATCCGCGCTCGCGCTCGCCTGCGCGGGCGACCAGCCCACCCAAGCGGGCAATCCCCCAGCGGCCCCGGCGTCGATCACCGCAGCGGTGCAGGCCAACAACATCGTGATCACGTGGACCGACGTGCCGGGCGCCACCAGGTACAACGTGTACATGGCGGCAGTCGGGGGCGTGAAGCGGATCAACTATGCGACGCTCACGGGGAACATGTTCCACCCCAACCTGTCGGACAAGTTCGATCATCCGCCGGGCCTGGACCCCAACATCCTGTACTACTTCGTGGTGACCGCGCTCAACGACGACGGCGAGAGTCCCGAGTCGTGCGAGGTGACGGCCAAGATCGCGGACGGGACCGGCGGGACCTGCTGACAGCAGCACCAAGGGACGGGGCGCCGCCCCGTCCCTCGTGATGGTCTCCGCGGGGTGCTAGCGGCGGCCGAAGCTGACCGGTACCCCGATCGAGACGTAAATGTCCGGCTGCAGCTTGGACTCGTACTCGGTGCCGGTGCCGTCCGGGTCGAAGGCGTAGAGGTAGCTCTCGACGTTGACGGTGAGGGCGATCTTCGGCGTCACGGAGGCGCGTGCGCCGAATCCCACCACCGCCGCCGGGTCGGTCTTCCCGGTGATGCCGGAGAAGTTCCAGGTATCGCCGCCGTGCGACACAATGCCTCCTCCGATCAGCAGGTAGAAGTTCGTGCGCGCCGGACGGTAGAGCAGTCGGCCGCTCGCCGAGATCAGATACCCGGAGAGCGAGACCGAGACGGGCGTGCTGGTGGGGTTGGTGGATGTGAACTTCGTGCCGCTCCAGGCGATGGAGCCCGCGCCCTCGAATCCGATGGACCGTCCCACCCAGAAGGTGAGGCGTGCCCCGAAGCCCGGCGCGGCGACCTGCTTTTCCGAGATCGTCTGATCCCCGCCGACGGCGTCATCGACGGTCGCGATCGGGTAGTAACTCGTGAAGAACGGGGTGAACTCGACCGCTCCCTGGGCCACCGCCGGTACGGGTGAGAGCCCGAGCGCGAGCGCGCAGACTGCGCCGATGCCCCATGCGTTGCGTGTCGACACGAAACCCTCCAGGTGAGGTGTGCGTGTGACCGGCGGGGTCACCGCCGGACGATGTCGGCGGACACCGGGACCGGGACGGGTGAGCCGTCCTTGCCGTTGGTGCCCAGCTGTCCGCTCGCGTTGGTGCCCCAGCAGACCGGCAGCCGTCCCTCCGTGAGCGCGCAGACGTGCCGCTCTCCGGCAGCGAGCGTCTCGATGGCCACGAGCGACCGCACACGCACCGGCCGCGACTTGTTGGCGCGGGTGCTGTCGCCGAGCTGCCCCTCGCGGTTCCGACCCCAGCAATAAGCCTCGCCGCGCCCCGTGAGTCCACAGGTGAACTCGCGACCCGCCGCGAGACTCGCGAACCGGGTGGTGCCGGCCACCTGGCTGGGCGACATCCGCTGCGAGGAGGAGCCGTCGCCGACCTCGCCGGACTGGTTGTCGCCCCAACAGTAGGCGACACCGGTGCCGAGCACCGCGCACGAATGGCGTCGCCCCGCGGCGATGCCGCTCGCCGCCGCGGGCAGATCCACTGGGTAGGGGTCGCGCGAGGACTCGAGGATGCCGCGCCCGATCTGACCGGAGAACCCGTCGCCCCAGCAATAGACCTTCCCGGCGGTAGTGAGCCCACAGGTATGCTCTTCGCCGCCGGCCAGCGCCTTGAACTTGTGCCCCCCTGCGATGGCCACGGGCGTGGGGCTGTCGCGGGTCGAGCCGTTGCCCAGTTGGCCGGAGCCGTTTGCGCCCCAGCACCACCCGCCGCCGTCGTCGGCGATGCCGCACGTGTGTTGGGCGCCGGCGGTGAGGGCGGTGTAGCGCCGCGCGCCGGCGACGGTCACCGGCTCCGTCACGGCCCGGTTCGACGTGCGGCCGCCGCCGAGCTGCCCCTTCTTGTTGGTGCCCCAGCACCGGGCGGCGCCGTCGGCGCTCAGGCCGCAGGTGTGCTCGTCGCCGGCGGCGAGGGTCACGAGTCCGCGCTGGCCGGACGCGAGCCCCACCTGGCCGGCGGCATCGGTGCCCCAGCACGCGGTTGCACCGTCCTGCAGCACGCCGCACGTGTGCGCGGTACCGGCCGCGATCGCGCCGCTCCGCATGGCCAGGATTCCGGCGCCAGCGGTGGGACCCGGCGTGACCGGCTCGGGCTGCGCGACCGGCGGGGTGACGGGTGCCGGCGGCGCGGTCACCGTTACGGTGGCGGACGCGGACTGGCTCTCGCTCGTGGCGGTGATCGTCACGCGGCCCGCGCGGCGCCCCGTCACGATGCCGGCGGTGACGGTCGCGATCTGCTCGTCGCTCGAGCGCCACGCGACGAGCCGGTCGGTGACCGCCTGGTTCCGCGCGTCGCGCAGCGTGGCGGCGATCGTGACCGTCTGGCCGACCTCGACCTCCGCCGTGCGCGGTGCGACGGCGACGGCCGCGACGGGGGCCGGTGGCGGCGGCGCCACCGTCACCCGGATCTCGCCCGTGCGTCCTTGAGCGGTGGCCGTGATCCGTGCCGTTCCCTCGCGGCGCGCCGTGATGAGCCCCGCGGCGGTCACGGACACGGTGCGCTCGTCGGAGGACGCCCACGTCACCGGCCGGTCGGTGACGATGCGACCGCGCGCATCCCGCACCGTGGCCGTGAGGGTGGCCGTTTGTCCCGCGCGGAACTCGCCGGGGGGCTGACTCACGGCGATGCTGGCGACCGGCGGCTGGGTGACCGCGACGCGCAGCGTCGTCCGCACGCCCTCCACCACCGCCGTGATCGTGGCGGCGCCTTCTCCTCGGGCCAGCAGCCCGCCGGTCCGCGAGATGTCGAGGACGGCGCGATCGCTCGACGTCCACGCCACCTCGCGATCGCCGAGGATCGTGCCGCCCTGGTCCTTGGGGAGGGCGCGGAGCGTCGCGGTGTCGCCGGGGGCGAGGTTCACCGTGCCGGGCGTGATCTCGAGGGCCGCGACGCGCGCCCGCGTTTCGGTCACCGTGAGAAACGCGGCGCCTTCGCGGCCCTCGCTCGCGGCAGCGATCGTCGCCGTACCCGGCGTGAGCCCCTCCACGACGCCGGCGGAACTGACGCGGGCCACGGCGCTGTCCGACGAGCGCCAGGCGATCGCCCGGCCGGTGAGCGGATTGCCGAGGCTGTCGGCCGCGATCGCCGTGAGCCGCATGCTGCCGCCGACCGCGATGGACGTGGGGGATGGGCCCACCAGAATCGTGCTCACGGGGGCGGACAGGGGCTCGCCGCCCGCGGCGAGGCCCGTCGGCTGCCCCGCGCGGCCGGGTCCGAATGCGAGCCACGCGGCTGCCCCTCCGGCGCCGAGGACCGCGACGATGCCGGCGACGCGCAGCAGTGACGTACGGGCCGGCGCCCGCTGGGTCTTGGGAGTCGGCGGTGGGGCAGGTGCGGGCGCGGCCGGTGCCGCGGCAACCGTCCACACCGGTTGTGGGGGTGCAGTCGCGGGTGGCGCGGTCGGTGCCGCGGGTGGCCGGGTCGGGGCCACGGGCGGCAGCGTCATGTCGTAGGGCCGGTCGGCGGGGACCGGCGAGGACGGCACCGTCGGGACGTCCCCGACCGGGGGAGCCGCCGTCGGCGCGGGCGGAGCTGCGGAGGCGCCCGACGGCATCGTCGGCGCGTCGGGCGAGACCAGGGGCGGAGCCGGGGCCTCGGGCCGCGTCGCCGGGATCGGACTCTCGGGGGTGTGGACCTGCGACAGCATCTGGGCCGCGTGACCGGCGCGCGCGAGGTTGCGCATCTGCAAGCGCACCGGGTCGTCATGCGACAGGACGGGGGCGCCGGCCACCGCGTCTTCCATGCTTGGCCAGCGCTCTGCCGGTCCCTTGGCCAGCATCCGCATCACCGCCGCGGCCAGGGCCGGCGGACAGTCGGGCCGGCGCTCGAGAATCGGCGGGGGCGGCTCGTTGAAGTGCTGCCACATGATCGCCATCAGCGAGTCGGCCCGGAACGGCGTCAAGCCGGTCAGCATCTCGTAGGCGACCACGCCGAGGGAGTACTGGTCGGAGGCGCCCGTGATCTCCTTTGCTCCGCACTGCTCCGGGCTCATGTAGGACGGCGTCCCGATGGCGACGCCAGTCATCGTCAGCCCGCGGGCGTCGGAGACCTTGGCGATCCCGAAATCCGTGACGACCGCCCAGCCCTCGTCGTCGAGCATGATGTTGGCGGGCTTGATGTCGCGGTGCACGATGCCGCGCCGGTGCGCATAGCCCAGCGCGCCCCCGACCTGGGAGAGGATGGCCTGCACCATGGGGATCGGCAGCTGGCCGTGCTCGCGCACCACCGTGTCGAGGCCGCGGCCGTCGACGAACTTCATCACGAAGAACAGCAGCTGGTTGGTTTCGCGGACGGCGTAGATGGGAATGATGTTCGGGTGGCTGAGCGACGCCGCCGTGCGCGCCTCGCGCTTGAAGCGCTCGACCATTCCCGGCCCCGTCACGAGGGACGGGAACATCACCTTGATCGCGACCTTGCGATCGAGCGCGATGTCGTGACCCAGGAACACCGTGGCCATGCCGCCGCGACCCAGCTCGCCCACGATGTCGTAGTCGCCGAGCGTGGCCTGCCGCAGCTGGCGCAGCAGGTCGGCCTGCGGCTCCGCCGGGGGCGGCGGCACCGCCGGCATGCCGGCCGTGGCGATCGCCGCCTGCTGCCCCGACACGTCATGGCCGCAGGTGGAGCAGAATCGCGCGCCGGCCGTCAGCGGGGCGCTACATCGCGAGCAGTGGATATCAGTCATGGCAGCCGAAGTCCCCCAATGTAAGTAACGCGGGAGAGGTCTGCCAATTGTGATGTAGGGCTGTGGACGGGTGGGCGGTTGGACGATGGGGCGGATGCCCGCCGCCACTGTGCATCCGCCCATCCGCCCATCCGCCCTATACTTCAGCGCCCCGCTGCTCGGGTCGCGAGAGAACTCACCACGGAGGCGGTCGTGGGTGCAGGGTCGGCCACATCGGCACGCGGGTTCTGGCAGGTCGCCGCCGGCGCCGTGCTCATCAGCTTCGCGGCCGTCTTCGTGAAGCTCGCGCGGGTCGGTCCCACTCCCGCGGGGTTCTACCGGATGCTCGTCGGCGCGGTGGTGCTGGCCGTCCTCGTCGCCGTACGGCGCGACCGGCTCTGGGCGGGCGGACGCGCCGCCGGATTCGCCCTCGCCGCCGGCGCCTGCTTCACGCTCGACCTGATCTTCTGGCACCGCAGCATTCATCTCGTGGGGCCCGGCCTGGCGACCATCCTCGCGAACTTCCAGGTGTTCCTCCTGGCGGGCTTTGGGCTTGCCGTGCTGCGCGAGCGCCTCACGTGGCGCCTCCTGATCGCCATCCCGCTGGCGCTGCTCGGGTTGTTCCTGCTCGTCGGCGTCGACTGGTCCCTGCGCCTGCCGGCCTATCGTCTGGGCGTGGCCTTCGGGCTGCTCACGGCGCTGTCATACGGGTCGTTTCTCCTCGTGTTGCGGGCCAGTCAGGCGCGGCCAGGACGCCTCGAGCCGGTGCCCAACCTGCTGCTCATCTGCGTCGCCACGACGGCGCTGCTCGGCGTGAGCACCGCCGTGGAGGGCGAGAGCCTGCGCGTGCCGGACGCCGGCACGGGGCTCGTGCTGGTCGCCTACGGGGTCACGGCCCAGGTGGTGGGCTGGCTGCTCATCTCCCGCGGGATTGCGCACATCGAGGCCGCGCGGGCCGGCCTGATCCTGCTGCTCCAGCCGTCCCTCGCGTTCGTGTGGGACATGCTGTTGTTCGCGCGGCCCACGGATCTGGGCGACGTCGCTGGGGCGGGGCTGGCGCTGGCGGCGATCTACTTCGGCGCCCGACGGGCGCCGGGTGGATCGGCGGTCGGGCGGGTGGGCGGCTGAGTGGATGATGGTGCCGGGATGACGGGATGCTGCGATCCGCTCAACCGCTCACCCGCCCAACCGTCCGCCGTGTATCTTCTCCCCCCATGTCCGACCCCCCGCTGCTCGAGCTGCGCGACGTGGCGAAGGCGTTTGGCACCCAGGAGGCGGTGCGAGGCGTCACGGAGGCCTTCCAGGCCGGTGAGTACGTCTGCATCCTGGGCGCCTCCGGGTGCGGCAAGACCACGCTGCTCCGGCTGATCGCCGGCTTCGAGACGCCGTCCCGCGGCGACATCGCGCTCCAGGGGCGGTCGCTCGTCGCGGTGCCGCCAGAACGCCGCAACGTGAACCTCGTCTTTCAGGACTACGCGCTCTTTCCCCATCTCACCGTGCGGGCGAACGTGGAGTTCGGCCTCGAGATGCGGCGCGTCGCGGCGGCGGACCGGGCGCGTCGGGCGGACGCGGCGCTCGCGCTGGTGGATCTCCCGGCGAGCGGGGACCGCTCCCCGCAGCAGCTGTCGGGCGGTCAGCGCCAGCGGGTGGCCGTGGCGCGGGCGCTGGTGAACGAGCCGGCGGTGCTGCTGCTGGACGAGCCGTTGAGTGCGCTCGATCGCGGGCTGCGCCAGCAGATGCAGGCCGAGCTGCGCCGGATTCAGCGCAACGTGGGCATCACGTTCCTGCACGTGACCCACGATCAGGGTGAGGCGTTGAGCCTGGCCGACCGGGTCGCGGTGATGCACGCCGGCCGGTTCGTGCAGGTGGGAACGCCACGGGAGATCTACGAGCGGCCGCGCTCGCGCCTGGTGGCCGAGTTCGTCGGCGCGTCGAACGTGATTCCGCGGGCCCGCCTGACGCCGTGGCTCGGACCGTCGGGTGCCGGCGACGGCGTCACGCTGGTGCGTCCCGAGCGGATCGAGATTGCCGCACAGCCCATGGAGGGACGCGCCGTGGTCGGCACCGTGCGGCGCACGGCGTATTTCGGCGCGACGGTGGAGTGCCTGGTGGACGCGGCGGGCTTGGCGCTCGTGGTGCACGTGCCCGCGGCGGCGGCGGCCGGCCTGACCGACGGGGCCACGGTCTGGCTCCGGATCGCCGCGGAGGCCGTGGTCGTCCTCGCCGAGGACGAGGCGTGAGGGTCGAGCGCCGCGGCCGCCTCGTGGCCGCCACCGTGGGACCGGCCGCGCTGTTCCTGCTCGTGTTCTTCCTCGTCCCGTTCGGCGTGGTGGTGATCTACGCGCTGTCGCCGGCCGCGCCCGGCGGGGGCGTGGGGCCGGGGTTCACGCTCGAGCAGCTCGGTCGCCTCTGGAACGCCGACTATCTGCGCATCGTCGGGCGCTCGGTCCGGCTGGCGGCCGTGGCGACTCTGCTGACGCTCGCCATCGCCTACCCCGTGGCGTGGGCCATCGCCCGCCTCGAGCGCCGGCGGCAGCTGCTGCCGCTGCTCGTCATCGTGGTCCCTTCCTGGATCAACCTGCTGATCAAGAACTACGCGTGGATCACGATCCTGCGCCGTGAGGGCCTGGTGAACACGGCGCTCACGGGGCTGGGAATCACCAGCGAGCCCCTCCCGCTGCTGTTCACCGAAGGGGCGGTGGTCGTGGGGCTGGTGCACTCGTACCTGCCGTTCATGCTGCTCCCGATCTACGCGGCGCTCGACCGGATCGAGCCCGCGCTGATCGAAGCGGCGCGCGATCTCGGGGCGACGCCCGGGCGCGTGTTCCGGCGCATCGTGTGGCCGCAGAGTCTCGCCGGCGTCGCCGCGGGCTGCACCTTCGTGTTCGTCCTGACCCTCGGCTCGTTCGTGACCCCGGACCTGCTGGGTGGGGCGCGCGGGATGATGATCGGCAACCTGATCCAGAACCAGATCCTGCAGGTGCGCAACTGGCCGCTGGGCGCGGCCCTGTCCGTGGCGCTGACCGTGGTGGTCGTGGCGGCGATCGGCGGCGCGCTGGTGCTCGCCACCCGCGCGCAGCGCGGGCGGACCGCATGAGGCCCGCCGCCCGCCGGGCGCTATTCGGCACGGTGCTCGCGTTCGTGTACGCGCCCATCCTGGTGGTGGTCGTCTACTCGTTCAACGATTCGCGATTGGCACTGGCGTGGCAGGGGTTCACCCTCCGCTGGTACCGGAGCCTCCTGGCGAGTGCGGAGTTCCGCACGGCGCTCGAGAACACACTCGTGATCTCGCTCAGCGCGACCCTGCTCGCGACGGCTCTGGGGACGCTGCTGGCCGTCGGAATTCACTTCCTGCGGTTTCCGGGCCGGCGCGCACTCCAGGCGCTGCTGTATCTGCCGGTGGTGATGCCCGACATCGTGATGGCCGTGGGTCTGCTCGCACTCTACGTCGCGACGCATCTGACGCTGGGCCGCATGTCGGTGATCCTGGCCCATGTGTCGTTCCAGATCTCGTTCGTCGCCCTCGTGGTGGGCGGGCGGCTCCAAGGGTTCCCGGTCAGCCTCGTCGAGGCGGCCCGCGACCTCGGCGCGGGGCCGCTGGCGGTGCTGCGGCGGATCGTGCTCCCGGTCATTCGCCCCGGGATTGCGGCGGGGGCAGTGGTGGCGCTGACGCTGTCGGTGGATGACTTTCTCATCACCTACTTCACGGCCGGGGCCGGTGCTTCGACGCTGCCGATCCGTATCTACGCGATGGTGAAACGGGGGGTGACGCCCGACGTGAACGCGCTTGCCACGCTGCTGCTCGCCTTCACGATCGGCGTGAGCCTGCTCGCGCTGCGCGGCGTCGGCCGGCGGGGCGGGACGGAAGGGGCGGCATGAGCGCCCGCGGAGTGACGGCTCTGCTGATGGCCACGGCGTGCGGCGGCGGGCGTCCGGATCTGCCGGCGGTCATCGAGGTCCATGGGCGAGCGGTCCACCGGGACAGCCTGGCGCCGCAGCTGATGGTCCTCAACTTCACGGATTACCTCGCGCCGACGATGGCCCAGGCATTCGAGCGCGCCTATGGCGTCCGGGTCGTCGTGGACTTCTACGATCACACGGACGCGATGATCGCGAAGCTGCTCGCCGGCGGCATCGGCCAGTACGACGTCGTGATCGCCGCCGACTACGCGGTCGCGGTGTTGCGCGAGCGCGGGGTGCTCGAGCCCCTGGCCCACGCGCGCCTGCCCAACCTCACCAATCTCGACACCCTGTTCCGCGATCTGCCGTTCGATCCGGGGAACCGCTATTCGGTGTGCTACCAGTGGGGCACGACGGGGCTGGGAGTACGGACCGACCGGATCGACGCCGGGCGACCGCTCGACACCTGGCGGGTCGTCTTCGACCCGGCGTACGGCGTGGGACCGTTCACCATGCTCGACGAGCCGCGAGAGACCATCGGCGCCGCGCTCGCGTACCTCGGGTTGTCGCCGAACACGATCGACACGGTTGAGCTGGCCCGCGCCGAGGCGCTGCTGCGCGCCCAGCGCACCAGGATTCTCGCGTACGCGTCGGCGACGAACGGCCGGGATCTGCTGGCCACGGGAGACGCGCTCGTCGCGCACGGCTACAACGGGGACATCGTCACGGCCCGGAGCGAGATCCCGGGCGTCCGCTACGTGATCCCGCGGGAGGGGTCCACCCTGTGGACGGACAATATGGTGATCCCCGTGCGCGCGCCGAGCCGGTACACCGCCGAGGTCTTCATCAACTTCGTGTTGGACGCGCACCAGGGCGCCGCCCTGGCGAATTACACGCGCTTCGCTACTCCCAACGCCGCCGCTCTGCCGTACGTGGACTCGGTGCTGGTCGCCGACCCCGCCGTGTATCCGCCGCCGGACGTCCGCCGCCGCCTGACCGTACTGCGGGATCTCGGCCCCGCCGCCCGGCTGTACGATGCGGTTTGGACACGGGTGATGGCGGGGGGGCGGTGAATGCTCTCAGCGCGGAAAGGAACGTGTCTATGGCCCCGTCGTTCAAGCACATGTCGATGCTCGTCCCCGTCGTCGCGCTCGCGCTCACCGGCGCGGCGCGGTCCCGGGGGCCGAGCGCACAGGAGCCCTCCATGACCTTCAAGAAGCTCACGCCGATTCTCGTCGTCGACGCCATCGAGCCGTGTCTGGCGTTCTGGACCGATCAGCTCGGCTTTGCCCGCACCGCCGAGGTGCCCGAGGGCGACCGGCTCGGATTCGTCATCCTCGCCAAGGACGGCGTCGAGGTGATGTACCAGACCCGGAGCGGCATCGCGGCCGACGTCCCCGCGGTGGCTGAGACCGGGGCCGGCACGAAGAACCTGCTGTTCCTCGAGGTGACGGACGTGGCGGAGGTGGCGAAGCGCCTCGCTGGGCACGAGGTGGCGGTGCCGATGCGAGAGACGTTCTACGGGGCGACGGAGATCTTCTTCCGGGCGCCGTGCGGCACCGTCGTGGGGTTCGCGCAGTTCAAGGCGGAGTAACCGCAGTTGCGCGCGGGCCGGCCGGCGCGGAGCTTTGGGAGCGGCTGGGGGGAAGGAGCGAGGGATGGCCAGGGAAATGCTGCCGCTGGTGCGGGATGCGCTCGCGGGCCGCTACGAGGTCGGGCGCGAGGTGGCGCGCGGCGGCGCGGCACGCGTGTTCGCCGGACACACGCCCGACGGTGGCTCCGTGGCGATCAAGATCCTCCATCCGGAGCTGGCGGTGACGGTCACCGCCGACCGCTTCCTGCGGGAAGTGCAGCTCCTGCGGCGGCTGGAGCATCCGCGCATCGCGCGCGTGCTGGACTCCGGCGAAGCCCGGTTCCTCGTGTACTACGTCATGCCGTGGGTGGAGGGGCCGACCCTGCGCCAGCACATCGACCGGGTCCGGCGCGTGTCGCTCAGCGAGGCCTGATGGCTGGCCGAGCTCCGGCGATCCTCGTCCTCCCCCCGGAGCGTGTCCGGCGGGGCGCCGCCCGAGGTGTCGGCGAAGCTGATGGTGCGGGACTCCCGCACCGTCCGCGTGGAGGAGCCCGAGGTCCGGAAATCCCAGCGGACGGTGG
>JBFGDF010000093.1:0-11957 GCA_041580775.1 Gemmatimonadales bacterium | reverse complement strand
TCCAGCTCCGGCAACTGGGCGAGGTCCTTCGGACGGGCGCTGGCGCGCTTGGCGCGGATCAACCCCGGCAGGGACAGGGCACGGAACCGCCTACCCTGCGCAGACGTCTCGACAGATTCCGCGACCACCGCCTCATAGGCTCCGACGCCTGCAACCTCATCCATCAGGTCAATCGCCCCGTGATCCGTGATCAACGTCATGACCGGCGACGTGCGAACGGTGCGCGCATCCATGACGAAAGGGAGGTCCGGCTCCACGCCGCGTAAATAGGCATGCCAGTCCGCCAACGTGCCCGCAAGACGCTCCACGTTGTCGGGAGCGGGGTCGTAGCACACCTCGAGGTCCTCGGTGAGGTGCGCGGATCCATGGGCCCGCATCGCCAGCCCTCCGATCACAACGAACCGGACGCCCGCATCGAGCAACCCGCCAACCATCCCGAGCAGGCTCACGGGCCAAGCACCTCAACGGATCGCAGGAACTCCACGTTCGCATCCAGCCGCCGCAGCCGCTCCTCCGGCGTGAGCTGGAGCGATGCCTCCAGTAACGTGAGATCCACACCGTACCATTTCGCCAGCCCGATGCCGCGGAGCGTTCGCTTCCGCGGTCGGCCGCGCCGCTTCTCGGCGTACCGGCAACGGGCCAGGGACAGGCGCGTGTAGAACGAGGACAGAAACCGCTCGAGGTCGAGGGAAACGACGACCGCGCCCGCCGGCCCGCGCAGTTCCCACGTGTGCTCCGCTGGCCAGCGAGCCAAGGCGTCGGCCGCCATGGGAAACGCCCGGCGGAGCGGCATCCCGCACGCGTCCTTCACGGCCTTCGCGAAGCTCAGCCGCCTGGCCAGCTCCTCGGTATACACCGGCGGCAGGCTGAGCGCCTGAAACGCGTTCTGCACCCAGCGAGCTGGCGCCCCAACCACCACGGCAAACTGGCCCAAGGTCATAAATAAATATGATTATCATATGTAATTTATACAAGTGAGCGCCGCCCTCTTCCATCCTGTCCGTTCGGCCCACCGTGTCCGTCCTGGCCGCCGGACCCGCCGCGCTGCCCGGGCGGCCGCGCCCGCCCTGTCCCTCCGGACCCACCCCGCCCGCCGCGGTCTGGCGAATCCGCTACCTTTAAGGCCGTTTCACACGAGTCCGTGGGCGAGCGCCGCCCAGCACCGCGCGCCCGCACCGCGGCGTCGTGCCCTCGGGCAACCGCGAACCGGACCATCGCAGAGCCAAGGCATCGTGTTCGAAAACGTCTTCGAGACCGTCAATTCCGGGTTTGCCCAAGCCCTCTACGAGGACTACCTGCGGGACCCGTCGTCGGTCCCGCCGGAATGGCGCGCGCTGTTCGACAGCGGGGTGAAGGGCGAACCCCCTTCGGGGAACGGCGAGGGGGCGGGCCCGACCCGCGCGCCCTCCGCCGCCCCGAGTGCCGTGGAGCCGGAGCGGGGCCGCAGGGTCGCGGAACCCCGCACCCCTGCCGTCGCGGAGCCCGCCGCCGCACCGGCCGGCGCCGAACCCATCAAGGGACCCGCGCTCCGGCTGCTCCAGAACATGGAAGCGTCGCTCGGGGTGCCCACCGCGACGTCCTTCCGCGAGATCGACGTGTCGCTACTGTGGGACGTGCGCCGCGCGCTCAACCGCGAGCTCGAGCCCAAAGGCCTCAAGCTCTCGTTCACGCACGTCATTGGCTGGGCGATCGTCCGCGCGTGCGAGAAGTTCCCCGCGATGTATCACGCGGTGGTGGACGCCGAGGGGGGTCCCCACCGCGTGACGCCCGACGCCGTGCACTTCGGGCTCGCCGTGGACGTCGAGCGCAAGGACGGCAGTCGCGGGCTCATGGTGCCCGTGATCCGGCGCGCCAGCCAGCTGTCGTTCGGCGAGTACCACGCGGAATACGAGCGGCTCGTGGCCGGCGCGCGCGACAGCAAGCTGCTGCCCGACGCGTACCAGGGCGCCACGATCACGCTCACCAACCCCGGGACGATCGGCACGGTGGCGTCGGTGCCGAGGCTCATGAAGGGCCAGGGTTCGATCATCGCCACCGGCGCCATTCGGGAGATCGCGGGCCGGCGCCTGATGACGATTTCGAGCACGTACGACCATCGCATCATCCAGGGCGCCGAGTCGGGGATGTTCCTGCAGCTCGTGGATCACCTGCTCCAGGGCCAGCAGGGCTTCTTCGAGGAAATCGCCGAGGAGCTCGGCATCGAGTGGCGCCCGGGCGCGGGCGTCGCCCTGGCGGCGGCCGCCGCCGCCCCACTCCCGTCGATTCAGGAAGCGGGCGTGGAGCTGCTGGCGCAGGTGGCCTCCGCCATGCAGCTCGTCGCCACGTTCCGCACGCACGGCTATCTCGCCGCGCAGCTCGATCCGCTCGGTGTCCCGCCCCGGGGCGAGCCGGGGCTCGACCCCGCAGTCCACGGCCTCATGCCCGACGTGATGCGCAGCATTCCCGCCGCGGTGCTCCAGACCTACGTGCTCGGGGAGACGCTGGCGGACGTGGTGCCGCGGCTGCGCGAGACCTACTGCGGCACGATCGCCTACGAGATCGAGCACATCGCGACCCACGACGAGCGCTACTGGCTGCGCCGCGTGATCGAATCGGGCGAGCACCGCGCGCCCCTCAGCGACGACGAGCGGCGTCAGCTCCTGTCCGACCTCACGCGCGTGGACGTCCTGGAGCGGTTCCTCCACAAGAACTACCTCGGCCACAAGCGGTTCGGCATCGAGGGACTCGACCTGCTCGTGCCGATGCTCCGCAAAGCGAACGACATCGCGGCCGAGCAGGGTGCCCACTCCATCGTCATGGGGATGGCGCACCGCGGCCGGCTGAACGTCCTGGCCCACATCCTCGGTCTGCCGTACGAGGTGCTGCTCGCGGAGTTCGAGGGCGGCCGCGCGGTGGAGGAAACGCTCACGCCGCGCGGCGGCACGGGCGACGTGAAGTACCACCACGGCGCCGAGGGCACGTTCCTCACCGCCGCCGGGAAGTCGCTGTCGGTCCAGCTCATGCCCAACCCGAGCCACCTCGAGGCCGTGAACCCGGTGGTGGTGGGCACCACACGGGCCCGCCAGACCGACCGCTCCGGCCCCGATCCGCTGCACGAGCCATGTTGCGTGCTGCCCATCCTGATGCACGGGGATGCGGCGTTCGCCGCCCAGGGAGTCGTGGCGGAGACGCTGAACTTCTCCAAGCTCCCGGGCTACGGCGTGGGCGGCACGCTCCACATCATCATGAACAACCAGGTGGGATTCACCACCGACCCGCGGGACGCGCGGTCGACCGACTTCGCCAGCGACCTCGCGAAGGGTTTCGACGTGCCCATCGTGCACGTGAACGCGGACGACGCCGAAGCGTGTCTCTCGGCGGTGCGGCTGGCCATGATGTACCGCAAGAAGTTCCAGGCGGACGTGGTGATCAACCTCGTGGGCTACCGCCGGCACGGGCACAACGAGGGCGACGAGCCGCGCTATACGCAGCCGATGATGTACCGGCTGATCGACGACCATTCGCCGGCCCGCGAGCTGTACGCGCGGCGCCTGGCCACCCTCGGCATCGTCACCGAGGCGGACGCGGAGGCGGACGCCACCGCCGTCTACGCGGAGCTGACCCGCACCCAGGACGCACTGCGCAAGGACCTGGAGGACGGGGAGTGGAGTGGTGCGGAGCCGGACC
The DNA here is from genome assembly GCA_041580775.1 of Gemmatimonadales bacterium. Lineage (GTDB taxonomy): Bacteria > Gemmatimonadota > Gemmatimonadetes > Gemmatimonadales > GWC2-71-9 > JAOTWJ01. Next base: position 8,291 of record JBFGDF010000093.1, on the reverse strand, counting down.
GCGTGACGGGGATGTTCGTGGCGGTGACGGAACCGGCGACCGCCGTACCCGCCGACCGGCTCGCGGGACTCAATACGGCGCTGTACACGGTGCCCGAGGGCTTCCACCTCAATCGCAAGCTCGTGAAGCAGTTCCGGCAGCGTGCCGAGGTGCTGGCGCAGGACGGCGACCTCGACTGGGCGCAGGCGGAGGCACTCGCGCTCGCGTCCCTGCGGGAGGACGGGGTGCCGCTCCGGCTGACCGGCCAGGACACGCGCCGCGGCACCTTCAGCCAGCGCCATCTCATGCTGCATGACGCGGAAACCGGCGAGGAGTACGCGCCGATCGTCCAGCTGGCCACGGCCAAGGCGCCGTTCGAGCTGTACAACTCGCCCCTGTCCGAGTACGGCACGATGGGCTTCGAGTACGGCTACGCCGTGGCCGTGCCCGAAGGCCTGGTGATCTGGGAGGCGCAGTTCGGCGACTTCGCGAACGGTGCCGAGATCGTGATCGATCAGTTCATCATCGCCGGCATGTCCAAGTGGGGCCTCACCTCACGGCTCACGCTGCTGCTGCCGCACGGCTACGAGGGCCAGGGACCCGAGCACTCGAGCGCCCGGATCGAGCGCTATCTGGCGCTCGCCGTGGAGGGCAACATCCGCGTCGCCAACTGCTCGACGCCGGCGCAGTACTTCCACCTCCTGCGGCGGCAGGCCCTCCACGGCGAGCAACGCCCGCTGGTGATCTTCACGCCCAAGAGCCTGCTGCGACACCCGCAGGCCGTCTCGAAGCCCGCGGACCTGAGCGAGGGTGCCTTCCATCCGGTGCTTGACGATCGCGCGCTCCCGGGCGATCGGGACGCCGTCACGCGACTCGTGCTGTGCAGCGGCAAGGTCTACTACGACGTGATCACCGACGCGCGCCGGGAACAGGCCACACATGTGGCCGTCGGCCGGATCGAGCTGCTCTATCCGTTCCCCGCCGACGAGGTGCGCGCGCTGCTGGCCGCGTACCCCAACCTCGCCGAGGTCGTGTGGCTCCAGGAAGAGCCCAGCAACATGGGCGCGCGGAAGTGGGTCGTACCGCAGCTGGCCGAGCTGGCGCCGGAAGGGGTCACGGTGCGCTATGTGTCGCGGCCGGAACGGTCCAGCCCCGCCGAGGGATACCCGGCGGCACACAAGGCGGAGCAGGATCGGCTGGTGGGCGAGGCGCTGGGCTGAGTCAGGCGCCCGGTGGCACGTCTCCCATCCGCACGTCGCGCAGCTCCTGACGCAGCTCCGGATGGATGCGGAGCAGATACCACCCCATCGCCACCGCGGCGGCGACGCTCGCCACCGCGATCTGGATCCAGGCGCCGCGCCCCATGAGCGGGCCGGCAAAGAAGACCACGGCCGCAAAGAGGTGGAAGCCCACGAAGATGAGCGCGAACAGCACGGCGTACTGGAGCACGGGGTACTGCTCGCTCTTCGCCACCAACCACGACGTGAGGAATCCGACCGCCAGCATGACCAGCGCATGCACCATGTTGAACGTGAGCACCGCGGCGGGCGTCACCTCGAGCATCGTGGGATCCCGGAGCCCGAAGAACAGGGCGGAGCCCAACAGCGCCGCCGTGTGGAACGGCGAATGCCCCGCGATGACGTTCAGGGCGGCGAAGAACACGACAATGGTGGCGTATCCGATGAGCCCGGCGAACAGGCCGCCGCGCAGGGTGACTTCCGTCTCCGTGCGCATGGGATCCTCCAGCGGGGATGTTCCAACCTACGGGCCGGCCGGCGGGACCGCGAGTGAAGGTCGGATGAAGGTTCATTCACCCTGATGCCCACCGCCTACGAAGTCGTCCGGTACGCCATTCTCGCGATGCTAGTCGCGGCCGCCTTCGTGGCCGTGGGCTCGTGGGCCGTGACCTCCCGCCGCATCTCGCCGTTCAGCGCCATGGCCCGCACCATCCGGCGGCTCACCGATCCCGTGCTCCGCCCGGTCGAACGCTTCCTGCTAGCCCGGGGCGGCAACCCCCAGCACGCGCCCTGGTGGCTGCTCGGCCTCGTGATCGTGTTGGGGATCGTCGCACTGACGCTGTCGCAGTGGCTGCTGTCGACTGCCGCGCGGCTGGTCGGTGCCGCCCAGACCGGCCCGCGCGGCGTGGTCCGGCTGGTGATCTATTTCGCCGGTCAGGTCCTGTCGATCGCGCTGATCGTGCGGGTGGTCGCGTCGTGGATGGGCGCCGGCCGGCACAACCGGTGGCTCCGGCCGGCGTACGTGCTCACCGACTGGCTGGTGGAGCCGCTGCGCCGCATCGTCCCGCCGCTCGGCGTCATCGACATCACGCCGGTGATCGCGTGGTTCCTCGTCCAGCTCGTGTTGGCGATCGTGCTGCAGGCGATCTAGCGCTCACCCCAACTGGACGCGAAATCGCGGCGGCGTCACCTCCCGCTCCGCCGCCCTCGCCGCCACCAGCGCCTTGAGCCGCGCACTTACCGGATACACCTGCACGGCCGGCTTCCACGTCACGGCCTCGCCAGTCTCGACATCCACCACCCGGCTCCCACTCAGCAGCCGCTCGGCTTCCGGCAGCGTGGAGCGTGCCAGCGCGTTGTGGATGGCCTCGAACCGCGCCTGCGCCATCGGGTCGAGGAACCGGAGATGCCGCCGGCCCAGGTGCGCCATGTAGTACTGCGCGGGCTTCGACGCCATCCCATCGAGACCGAGCCGCTCGCACACCACCACGAGCCACGCGACCACCTCGCGCAGAATCCCGAGACCGGGATGCTGTTGCCCCGGCAGTCGCGGGTAGGTGGGCGAGAAGGGCACCCGGGGGTTCTGCAGTCGCAGCCACTCGATATAAAGCAGCTCCATGCCCGGAATGACCCGCTTGTTGCGGCTCACCCGCAGCTCGAGCAGCAGCTCCGTGTGCTCCGCGTCGCCGAACACCCGGATCGTCTCGCCCAGCCCCGAGCCGAAGTCGATCGTCACGGAGGGATTCGCAAACCCGCGGCGTCGGACCTCGTCCAGCAATCCGACGCGCTCGAGCGACAGCTCGACGGCATGCCGCGAGAAGGTGCCGAGCACGCGCGTCCCAGGTCCGGCGCCGGGGGCGATGGAGAAGAGATCGTCCTCCGTGAGCCCCCAGTCTCCCGACGTGGCCACCAGATGGTCCGTCTGGCGGTACCGCCGCAGGATGAGATCCAGATCGTCCGGCGGCTCCACGGCCGCCCCGCCGATCAGCCAGCTCAGGAATCGGGCGGAGTAACGCCACGCCTCGCGCCCATAGCCGCCGGCGAGCAGGATCACCAGCGGCACCCCGGGGGCCTGCCTGCGCAGCGATTCCACCACGAACCGGTCGCGCTCCAGCATCCCGCGCGGCGTGAGCTTCCAGTCCCCCAACCGGTCGTCCTCGGCGGGGTCGGTGCCGGCCACGTAGATCACGAAGTTGGGGCGATGCGCGGTCAGCACCGGCGGTAGCTCGCGCTGCAGGACGTCCAGGAACTGCCGGTCGGTGACGCCCGCCCCCAGCGGGACGGCGAGCGTCGCGGCCCCGCCGGCCGGCTCCCAGTTGTGATTGTGAATCGAGAAGGTGAACACGGCGGGATCGTCCGCGAACACGGCCCGCGTCCCGTTCCCGTCGTGCAGATCCAGGTCCACCACCAGTACCCGGCCGTGAAACCCGTAACGGCGCACGTGCTCGATGGCGATGGCGACGTCGTTCATCACGCAGAACCCCATCCCCTGCTCCGGGGTCGCGTGGTGCAAGCCGCCGCCCAGGTTCACCGCGGGCCGCTTGGTGAGGAGCGCAAGCCGCGCCGCGCGGATCGTCCCGCCCGTCACCAACCGCTGCTGATCGATCACCCGCTGGCGCTCGACGTCCGTGAGCGGCACGCCCACCGCCTGCGACACGACCTCCACCTTGTCGAGTGACTCGAGATGTTCCGGCGTGTGCACCCGCAGGATGGCCGCGAGGCTGGCCGGCCGCGGGCGGGTGATCTCGTGACGACGCACGAGTCCTTCTTCCCGCAGGAACGCCAAGATCCGCTCGCCGCGTTCCGGATCCAGGGGGATGCGCGTGATCGTGTGCGCGTAGTCCCGGTGATAGACCATCCACACCTTGGGCGGCCGGAGCCGACGCAGCAGTCGCCTTAGGACGCGCATGGGCGGAAGTTACATCGGCCGAACGCGGCACGCGGAGGGGGGGCGACGGTACTGGAACCCGGACGCGATACGGGTTTAGTTAGCAGCGTGTTCCGCGCGAGTCGGCAGCGGCGAGCTCGGAGGGCGCGTCAGTGCGGTGCCCGACCGCTGGGCCTGCCCTGCTCACGCACTGGAGCGCCCGGAGAGGCTCGCCGCTGCCGACCCGCGGAACCGCGCCGGCGTCCCAACCTCCGACTGCGAGGCCCCATGCGAACGACCACCGCCTCCGCGCTCACCGTCCTGCTACTCTCCGTGCCGATCGCGCTCGTCGCGCAGGCGCCCACGGCGTTCGAGCACGTGAACGTGATCCCCATGGACACCGAGCGCGTGCTGACCGACCAGACCGTGCTGGTGCGCGACGGTGTGATCGCGGCCATCGGCCCGGCCGGCCGAGTGAACGTACCGCCGGACGCGGCGCGCGTGGATGGGCGCGGCAAGTACCTCATCCCCGGGCTCGCCGAAATGCACGCCCACATCCCCAGCCCGCAGGCGCCCGCGGGGTTCACCGAGAACGTGCTCTACCTCTACGTCGCCGCCGGCGTGACCACCGTACGCGGGATGCTCGGCCACCCCAGCCATCTCGATCTCCGGCGACGCGTCGAGTCCGGCGCGCTCGTGGGCCCGCGGATCTGGACGTCCGGGCCGTCGGTCAACGGCAACAGCGTCTCCACGCCGGACTCGGCCGTCCGGACCGCGGTGCATCAGCGGACCGTGGGGTACGACTTCATCAAGATCCACCCGGGACTCGCGCGTGAGGTGTTCGATTCGCTGGACGCGGCGGCCGACCGCGCCGGCATCACGCTCGCCGGCCACGTGCCCGTGCACGTGGGGCTCCACCGCGCACTGGAGGCGCGCTATTGGTCGATCGACCACCTCGACGGCTACGTCGAATCGCTGGCGGGGCGGGAAGGGGACGCAGCAGGCGGCTGGTTCGGCGTGAACTTCACCGGCACGGTCGATCCGTCGCAGATCGCGCCCCTCGCACGTGCCACCGCGGACGCGGGTGTCTGGAACGTGCCGACCCAGACCCTCGTGGAGAGCTACGCCCAGGCGCGGCACCTCGAGACGTTGCGGGCGCGGCCGGAACTCCGCTACATGCCGCCGGAGACGCGGCAGCAGTGGATCAACTTCACCACCAATGCTGCCCGGCAGGCGCCGCCGGATGACGTCCTCGAGCGCTGGATCGCCGTGCGCCGCACACTGCTCAAGGCGCTGCAGGACGCGGGCGCCGGGCTCGCCCTGGGCTCCGACGCGCCGCAGGTGTGGAACGTGCCCGGGTTCTCGGTGCATCGCGAGTTAGAATCGATGGTGGCGGCCGGTCTCACGCCGTACCAGGCGTTGGAGACCGGCACGCGCAACATCGCGCGGTTCCTCGGGGTCGAGGACCGCGCGGGCACGATTGCCGTCGGGAAACAGGCCGATCTCATCCTGCTCGACGCCAACCCGCTGACCGACATCCGGCACACGACTCGACGCGCCGGGGTAATGCTGCGCGGCGTGTGGATGCCGCAGGCGGAGATTCAACGCCGGCTGGATGGGATCGCGGTGGCATATGGGAATTGACCGGCGGATCGGCGGGCGGGCGGTTGGGCGGACGGGCGGTTGAGCGCGAGGTGAGGCCATAGCATCGGGGCAAGTCCCGGTCACGACCCTGCTCGTGCGCGTGCAGCCGCGGGCGTCCCGCACCGAGGTCGTCGGGCAGCATGGCGACGCCGTGAAGATCCGGCTCAGGGCACCCCCGGTGGATGGGGCGGCCAACGAGGAGTTGGTCCGGTTCCTGGCCGAGCGGCTTGGGGTGGCTCGCGGGGCGGTAACGATCGTGGGCGGGCAGACGAGTCGCATCAAGCGTGTGCGGATCGCAGGGGGTCCCGCCGACCCCGTCGCCGCCCTGCTCGCCGCGAGCGACACGTAAGGCGGGTCAGTCCGCCGTCTGATATTCCCCGACCAACTCCTCGTGCACCGTCAGCGACGCGCACTCGGCATCGAGGGCGGCGTAGCGGACGGCCTCGCGCTCACGGAAGGCTGCCGGCGCCGTGCCGCTGCGCCAGCGATCGATCGTGAGGTACCGGTCAGGCGCAGTGAGATCCCGCAGCAGCTCGGTGCCGTGATAGTCCGGATCCGTCTCGAACAGCTGGACCCACGCGCCCGCCGGCCCGTAGGCCCGCTCGAATGCCGCGACGCGGTCGGGACGCACCCGGAACGCCCAGATCACGACGCGCATCGGTCAGGTCTCTCCAGTCGCCACCCGTCTCGAGGGCAGGAACCGGCTCGCACGATGGAGGGCGGACGTGAAGCGCAGCCGGGGCGCGTATCCCCACCGGCCGACCGTGGGGAACCGAGTCCGGCTCGGCCCCGAGGCGAAGCGGCCCCGCCCTCCGTCGGGGGCGCCGTTGCCAGAGACATCCGTCAGGATCCGGCCGACTCCCGCGACACCTCGCTCATCAGCGCCATCGTGTTCCCCTCTGAGTCCTTGAAGAAGCCGATCCACAGCTCGTGGTCCGGCGCCCGGTGCGTCAACTCCGGCGCGCGCACGAACGTGACGCCGCGATCCACCAGCGTCTTGTGCGCGGCCTGGATGTCGGCCACGCGGAAGTAGACGATCGACGCCGGGTGATCGAACTCGGGCTGCTCCGGCACCCCGAGCATGAGCCGCACCTCGCCGCACTGGAAGAAGGCCATGTGCGGGATCTGGAACAGGAACGCCAGGCCCAGGGCGTCCCGGTAGAACGCGACGGCGCGGTCCAGGTCGCGGGCGGTGACGTACAGTTGGCCGATCCGCTGGATCAGCGGCGACGGGGCGGCGGACATGGCTCCCTCCGGGATTGCGGCGCGCCGGACCAATACTTAGCTTAGCTAAGCAAAATAATATGCCCCGCTCGCCCGCCCGTCAATCACCCCCCGGGCCCGCCGCCGCCCGGACCGCCGACCGTCTCCACTCGGCGGCCATCCGCCTGCTCCGCGGGCTGCGGATGGCCGACCCGGCCAGCGGGCTCAGTGCGCCCAGACTGTCGGCCCTGTCGGTGATCGTGTTCCGCGGCCCGCTCACGCTTTCGGCGCTGGCCGGCGCCGAACAGGTCCGGCCACCAACGATCACGCGCCTCGTGCAAGAGCTCGAGCGGGCAGGACTGGTGACGCGGCTGCCGGATCCGAACGATCGGCGGGTCAGTCGCGTGCGGGCGACGGCGAAGGGCCGCCGCGTGCTCCAGGCAGGACGAACCCGACGGGTGCGCCAGCTGGCGACCGCCGTGGCCGCGCTCCCCGCCGCCGAGCAGCGCCTGCTCCGCCGGGCCGCGGATGTGCTCGAGCGACTGATCCGCTGATCAGCGAAGCGGCGGCGGCGCGCGGTCGCTCACACGCTCCGCCGCTCCGTCGCTCCGTCGATGTTGCTGATACCAGCTCATCATGTAGAGCTGCGTACGCAGGAAGTTCGATGGCTTCGACCCGGTCCCGTGGTACTCCTCCTTGAACCGCAGCAGCACGGCGTCCACGCCCCGCAGCCTGAGCGCGGCGTAGTACTCCTCGGACTGCGGCATGGGCGTCCGGAGATCCAGCTCGCCCGTCATCACGGCGGTCGGCGTCGTCACGTTGCCCACGTACATCAGGGACGACTGCTCGAGCCAGCGCTGTGGGTTCTGCCAGAAGGGCTCCCGGAAGAAGCTGTGGGTGAAGTACGGCACGTCGGTGGTGCCGAGGAAGCTGAGCCAGTTCGTCACCGGACACCGGACGGCCGCCGCCGCGAAGCGGTTGGTATGTCCGATCACCCAGCTCGACAGCACCCCGCCGCCACTGCACCCGCCCACGTACATGCGGGTCGTGTCGATGAATCCCCTGGCGATGGCCGCGTCCACGCCGGCCATGAGGTCGTCGTAATCCACGCCCGGATAGGCGAAGTCGATCGCGCGGTGAAACGCCGTGCCGTAGCCCGTACTGCCGCGCGGATTGGTGTAGAGCACGACGTAGCCGTTGGCCGCGAAGTTCTGGTACATGTAGCTGAACGCCACGTTGTACATGGCGAACGGCCCGCCGTGGATCTCCATGATCAGGGGATAGGTCCGCGCAGCATCGAACCCCGGTGGGGTCACGAGCCAGCCCTGCACGCGCGTGCCGCCGCTGGACGTGTACCACAG
>JBFGDF010000092.1:0-11996 GCA_041580775.1 Gemmatimonadales bacterium | reverse complement strand
TACGACGCGGTGGGGGTGCGGATCGACGAGGTGCCGATCACGCCGGAGAAGGTGTTCCGGGCCCTCAAGGCGAAGGCGAAGGGCGAGGCGCCGCGCTACGGGCCGACGCACTTCCCGGCCATTTCGTGGCCCGAGCCGACGCGCGTGCCGCCGCCGTGGGAGGGGGGCGACGGGAAGGCGGTCGCGTCGGCAAAAACGGAAGGGGCGGACACGGACACCCGACGGCACCGGGACGCCGCGTCGGCCGGTTCCGCCGCGCTTCCGGAGCGGCCGCACTGATGCTCCGCCTCCCGTCGTTCACCTACCTGCAGCCGACCAATCTGCGACAGGCGCTCCGCATGAAGCGGGACGCGGGCCCCGAAGGGATGTACGTCGCCGGCGGCACCGACCTCTACCCCAACATGAAGCGGCGGCACCAGGAGCCGAAGACGGTGATCTCGCTCGCCGGGATCAGGGCGTTGGGCCGCATCACGGGCGGAACCAAGGGTCAGAGCCTGTCGGTCGGCGCCGGTGTCACGCTCACCGCGCTCCACACGCACCGCAAGGTGCGCGCGCGCTACTCCGCGCTCGCCCGCTCGGCGGAGTTGGTGAGCACGCCGCTGCTCCGCAACATGGGCTCGTTCGGCGGGAACATCTGTCTCGACACGCGGTGCAACTACTACAACCAGGGCTACGAGTGGCGGAAGTCGATCGACTTCTGCATGAAGAAGGACGGCGCGATCTGCTGGGTGGCGCCGTCCTCGCCACGCTGCTGGGCCGTGAGCTCGAGCGACACCGCCCCGGTGTGCGTGGCCCTCGGCGCCGAGCTCGTGCTGGTGGGTCCGGATGACGCCGAACGAGTGGTGCCCGCCGCGCGCTTCTTCCACGACGACGGGATCAATTACCTCACGAAGCGGCCGGACGAGATCCTGACCGAAGTGCGTCTCCCCCCGCCCGACACCTGGGACGCCGTCTATTGGAAGCTGCGGCGCCGCGGGTCGTTCGATTTTCCGGTGCTGGGCGTCGCCACGTGGATTCGATGGGAGGGCAGCCGGGTGGCTGACGCTCGCATCGTGCTCGGCGCGGTGGCGAGCTATCCCATGGAGGTCCCCGAGGCCGCCCGCCTCGTGATCGGCACCGAGCTCGAGGACGAGGCCATCGAGGCCGCGGCGCTCGCCGCGTTCAGGCCGTCCAAGCCGATGGACAACACCGATTTCGGGCTGGCGTGGCGCAAGGAGATGACTCGGAACTACGTGAAGGGCACGCTCGCGGAGCTTCGAGACCGCCGGCACTCGTAATGGAACTGTCGGTTTTCGACCTCTTCAAGATCGGTATCGGTCCGTCCAGCTCCCACACCGTGGGGCCGATGCGGGCGGCGCGCCGGTTCCTCGACGAGCTGGCCGCGGCCGGCGGCCTCGCCCGGGTCGCCCGCGTGCGGGTGGACCTCTACGGCTCGCTCGCCCTCACCGGGAAGGGGCACGGGACCGACCGGGCGATCGTCCTGGGCCTCCTCGGCGAGCGTCCCGAGTCGGTGGACCCCACGCGCGTCGAGTCCACGGTCGCCGAGGTGCGCGCGGCCGAGCGGATCTCGCTTCTGGGACGCCACGCCGTGCCGTTCGACGAAGCCCGCGACCTGCTGTTCCACCAGCGCGAGTCGCTGCCACTCCATCCGAACGGTCTCCGGTTCACGGCGCTGGGGGCGCGCGGCGAAGCGATCGCGGACGAGGAGTTCTACTCGGTGGGCGGCGGGTTCGTCGTCACGACCGCCGAGGCGGAGGCCGGGCACACCGGTGCGACGGAGCCCGACGGCGAGATCCGCTATCCCTTCACCTCCGCCGAGGACCTGCTCATCCTCGGCCGGACGCACGGTCTCACGATCGCCGACATCGTGCGGGCAAACGAGACCGCCTGGCGTCCCGCCGACGAGACCGACCGGCGCCTCGATCAGATCTGGGCGGTGATGGACGACTGCATCGCGCGCGGCTGCCGTGTCGAGGGCGTGTTGCCCGGCGGGCTCGGCGTGCGCCGCCGGGCGGGCCGGTTGTACCAGAATCTCGAAGGACGCTCCACCGCCGACGATCCGATGGCCGCGCTCGACTGGGTGAGCCTGTTCGCCCTGGCCGTGAACGAGGAGAACGCGGCCGGGGGGCGTGTCGTAACGGCGCCCACGAACGGCGCGGCGGGCGTGATCCCGGCGATACTCGCCTATTACACGCGGTTCGTGCGCGGCGCGACCCCGGACGGCGTGCGCACCTTTCTTCTCACCGCGGCCGCCATCGGGATGCTCTACAAACGGAACGCCTCGCTCTCAGCGGCCGAGATGGGTTGCCAGGGCGAGGTGGGCGTCGCGTGCTCCATGGCCGCGGCCGGGCTCGCGGCGGTCATGGGCGGCTCGAACGCGCAGATCGAGAACGCCGCCGAGATCGGGATGGAGCACAACCTGGGGCTCACGTGCGACCCGGTGGGCGGCCTCGTGCAGGTGCCGTGCATCGAGCGCAACACGATGGGTGCCGCCAAGGCGGTGAACGCCGCGCGGCTCGCCGTGCTCCACGGGGACGGCACGCACCGCGTGCCGCTCGACCAGGTGATCGAGACGATGCGGCAAACCGGGCTCGACATGCAGGACAAATACAAGGAGACCTCGAAGGGCGGGCTCTCGGTCAACGTGACCGACTGCTGAGCGCCCGTCGCTTCGACCGGAGGATTCCGATGCGTGCGTTTGCCATGCGGCTGGGCGCCGCGGTCGTGATGGCCTGCCTGATCGTGGGGATCGGCCCCGCTCGCCTCGCGGCGCAGGCGCCGCCGGCGCCGTCACTCGAGGGGCTCGCCTTCCTGTCGGGGTGCTGGCGCGGCACGTTCGGCGGCGGCGCCGGCATCATGGAGGAGTTCTACACCCTCCCGTCGGCGAACCTCATGCTCGGCACCACGCGTTTTCTGCGGGACGGCCGCGCGGTGCAGTACGAGTTCACCCGGATCGACGCCGACTCGAGCGGCGTCGTCATGACCCCCTACCCCGGCGGCTCCCCGTCACCCGACGACTTCCGGCTCACGACGCTCACCGCCCACCTGGCGATCTTCGAGTCGCCGGAGCACGATTATCCCACGCGGATCATCTACCGGGCCAACGCCGACGGGACGCGAACGGCACGGATTGACGGCGGGCCGGACGACGCGGATGGGCGGGAGTGGCATCTCTCGCCGGTGAGCTGTACCACGCCCTGAGCGCCCCCTAGTTCCGCCCCTTCCACCCCGGCCACAGCTCCTGGAACGTGGCGCGCGGCTCCCGGCCGACGTAGATCACCTGGTCCCGCTGCTCCTCGACGCCGAACGGGTGCCCGACGGTGGCCACCGAGTCCCAGCGGGCGAAGCGGCGATCCATCGTCTCCCGGCCGAACCCGACGGCGATCGTCACCTCCCCCGGCCTGTCGCCGGGGCCGTAGTGCCAGTACGTGCCGACGAACGCGATCGCCCGCGGCAGGTCGTAGCGCCGTCCATAGAAATCGATCGCGCCGGCTTCCCCGTAGTTGGACGCCCATAGCACCGCGCGCTCGCGGTCCTCGGGCGGAAGCCCGCCGTACACTCGGGCGACGCTCCGCACCAGGTCGTGCCAGCCCAGCATGTCGGCGTAGTCCTGCGGCAGGCGCTCGACGGCCCCCACGTTGGTCGTCACGGCGCTCTCGCCGCCCACGCGCGCGGCGTACGCGGCCATCCGTGCGGGCGGTAGCACGGGCACGCCGAACGGCAGCGTGAGCGCGCCGAATGCCGCGACGACGCCCACGGCCGCCCAGCGGAGCGCCGGCGCGTACCGCGGCCAGTGGAGCCGCTCCAGCAGCACGCCGCCCGCCGCGAACGCCAGGGGATAGACGGGCCCCAGGTAGTACGCCTTCGCCTTGAGCGCGATCAGCAGCAGGAACGCCGCCGCCGCGGTCCAGCCCAGCAGACGGTACGTCCGCATCGCCCGGGCGACGAGCAGGAAGGCGATGCCCGCCGCGGCGACCGCCGTCGTCGGGCCCAACTCGATCTGGCCCGACACGAAGTCCAGCGCCGTGATGCGCGCGAGCTGCTGGGCGCGCAGGTCGCCCATGTAACCCAGGAGCGGGAAGTCGAGCGCCATTTGCCCTACGAGGCTGGGGCTCCCGATCGCGAGCGCGAGCAGGAGCGCGATCCAGGGTCCCCGCTCGCGGAGCCACCGAGTGCGGCGCGTGACGAACAGTCCCACGATCACCGCGGCGCCGAACACCGCGATCGTGTACTTGGCGAGCAGCCCGAGCCCGGCCGCGACGCCGAGCGCAATCCACCAGCGCCGCTCGTCGGTGTGGGCGAGGCGGGCCAGCGCGTAGAACCCCGCCGTCCAGGCGAGCTGGTCCAGCACCACCGGTTGGAACAGCACGCCGGCCCTGAGGAACAGCGGGTTCGCCAGCACGCACAATCCGGCGAGGCCCTGGGCGAACCACTTCCCGCCCAGCTCCCGGGCGATCAGCGCGGCCAGCACCAGCGTCGCGGTGCCGGCCAGCGCGGGCACCAGCCGGATGGCGAACAGCGAGTCGCCCAGGAGCGCGCGGGCCGACGCGGCCAGGATCGCGATAGCGGGCGGGAAGTCCATGCCGAACAGTGAGAGGTGCTCGCCCATCGCCATGTAGAGGAACTCGTCGCGGTGGAACTCGTACGGGGTGACGAGGCTCGTGACGGCGTGGAGCCCGAGCTTGAGCGCGGCCAGCGCCGCGACCACGCGCCACGCTACACCCGGGGCTCGCGGTCGAGCCGCGCTTGCTGCGATAGGGGTTCCCAGCGCGCCCTCCACCGGAACGGACCCTCTCGGTCAGATCTGCCGTCCCAAGAAGAGCCAGCTGCACCGAGTTTGGGAAGGGTCCACCAGCCTGCGCCGCCCAGCGATTCGTCGCGCTGGCCTCAGGCGGCCGGTTGCTGCGGCGCCGCCGGGGCGGGGCCCACCTGCTGGCGCCGAAGCCAGAACACCACCGCGAGCACGGCCAGGAAGATGAGCGGACGGAGCGCCTCGGCTGCTTCCCCGTTCGCCACGTGCGTGTATGCCGCGCCCAGCATCACGACGCCCAGGGCGGCCGTGGCGTAGGGCGCGGCCCGTGGAACCAGGAGAGCGGCGGCGCCGGCCACCTCGATCAGGCCGATGAGCGTCATGAACCACGCCGCGTAGCCCCAGCCGGCGAACTGATTGGCCACTGCCTCGCTGCCGAGCAGCTTCCAGAGACCCGACAAGAAGTACGCGATCGCGAGGAGCACGCTGAAAACCCACATCAGAACCTGCTTCCACCCGTCTCGACGCATCGCTCCTCCGTTGGGGCCGCGGTCAGGCATCAGACACCTTTGCTCCGGAATGACGTGGCCGTCACGACGTTCGAGGCTAGGCGAGCCCGCGCGCTACCGACCGGCGATCCGGATGTTCCCGTTCACGGTCTGAAGCCACATCGTCCCCGCTCCGTCGCCCAGCGTGCCTCGCAGCGTGGTGCGCGTCTGCGTCACGTCGGTGAGCGTGAGGTTGGAGACCGTAATGTTGCCGTTCACGACCTCCGCCACCAGCAGGCACGACGCGGTGGTCGGCACGGTGACGTCGATCGAGCCGTTCACAGTCGAGAGATCGACAGACGGATCGCCCGCTGGCGCGAAAGCCGCGTCGATTCGCCCGTTCACGACCGCAACCACCACCGGCCCCATGGTCCCGACGAGTGAGATGTCGCCGTTGACGTGCTGCACCACGATGTCGCCGTTGACGAAGCGCACCTCGATCGCCCCATTGACGCTGTGGAGGTCGAGTGCAAGATGACCCGGCACGACCAGCTGGTAGGCGACCTCGTATCCGCGTCCGCCCGTGCTCGTGGGCTGTACCGTTTCCACCAGCGTCTCATTCGCCCGGTCGACCACGCGGACCTGAAGGTCGTCCAGGTGCGCGGACGCGTCCGCGACGCTCTCCGAACGGACGCGGCGTTCGCCGGCGATGGTGATCGACGTCGCGTCCGGATCACCCGTCACGGTAATCGGCCCGTTCATCGCATCGAGCCGCACCAGCCGCTGGTCCGCCAGCGGCACCTCGAAGGAAAACGGCGCGACGGCCTGATAGTCCTGGTTCTCGACGTCGACGACCCCGCACGCGACGGCCAGCGCGGGAGCGAGGGCCATGGCGGCCCGAAGGCGTGTGTCCGGCATGGTGGCACCCTCACGATAAAGCTGCACCGTCGCTAATGGGCGGACGCGCGTGAACTCGGCGTGAAATGCGCGTGAGTATCCGGCGACGCGCCGCGGGGAGATCGCCGCGGCCGATCGCCACGACTCGACGAGTCGTGGCGTGAACGCCGACTCAATCCCGCGGCATGGTCTCCCGTGCCACCGCGCGCCCGATGCGCAGCGACACGACGCCGGCCGCCGCCATCACCGCCCCCGCGGCGAGAAACGCCGCCGCGGGCGCCACCGCGTCGTACACCTGGCCGAACACCACCGGCCCCGACAGCCGTCCCAGCGCGGAGAACGCCTGCGCCGCGCCCAGCATCGCGCCCTGCTCGCTCGCGTCGGCGAGTGTCGAGATCAGCCCGTGCAGCGCGGGCGACGCGAGGCTGTTGCTGAACGCCAGGACGATGACCCACACGTAGAGCCCGGCGGCGTTCCCGACGTACGGCACGATCGCAATCGGCAGCGCCATCCCCAACACCCCGACGATCGCGAGTGTGCGGTCGCTCACATGCCGCGCGAGCCTCCCGAACAGCCACCCCTGCACCAGCGCCGCGGTGACGCCCACCTCCGTGAAGAACAACCCCAGCTCGCGCTCCCCCCAGCCGAACACGTCGCCGGCGTAGAGCGGCAGCGCCACCATGTAACCGGCGAACGCGAACGGGATGATCGCGAACACGACGAACACCGGCCCCAACCGAGGGTCGCGGAGCCCGGCCACCAAGTGTCCCACATCGAACAGCGGCCGCGCCCGACGGTGTTCCGCGCCCAGCGATTCGCCGAGGATCGCGAAGGCCGACCCGAAGTTCGCGGCGCAGAGTCCCGCACCCAGGAGCCCCACGGCCATCGGGCCGCCGTAGTGGCCGGCGAGCCCGCCCAGTGCGGGACCCACGATGAACCCCAGGCCGAAGGCGGCGCCCACCAGTCCCATGCCGCGCGAGCGTTCCGCCGGCGTCGTGACGTCGGCGATGTACGCCTGCGCCACCGAGATGTTGCCGCCCGAGAACCCCGAGATCGTGCGCGCCAGGAACAGCACGGCGTACGATCCCGCGAACGCGAACATCAGGTAGCCCGTGAAGCTCACGATGATCGTCGCGAGCAGCACGGGCCGGCGGCCCACCCGGTCCGACAGCCGGCCGAGCACGATCGTCGCCACGAACTGCATGAGCGAGTAGACGCCGATCAGCGCGCCGAACCCCAGGCCGCCCGCGCCGAAGCGCTGGGCGAAGTACGGCAGGATCGGCAGGATGAGCCCGAAGCCGATCAGATCGATGAAAACGGTGAGAAAGATGACGCCCAGGCGGGCGCGGGTCGCGGGCATGGCGGGTCCCAATCTAGCGCCGGCTGGGACCCGGAGGCGCGGGGGCCCGCCGCTCACGGGCGGCGGGCTCCCCCAATGCTAGTGGTCGTAGCGGCGCGTGTGCCGCCGCTCGCGCTCCTTGCGCAGCTTCTTCTCGAGCTTACGGTGCTCCTTGGCGTGCTTCCGCTCGAGCTTGCGATGCAGCTTCTCGTGCTCGCGCTGGAGCTTGCGTAGCCGCCGCAACGTCCGCTCGTCGTAGTAGCGGCCGTCGTACCGGTCGTAGTAATGATCGTGGTCGCGATCGTCGTAGCGGTCGCGATACCGCCGCAGCCGGTACACGCCGTACTCGTCCACCTCGTAGAACGGCACGTACGCCGGATGGCCCACGACCACGGCCCCACTCACCGGGTCACGACGGTCAGAATCGTAGCGCACCGCCGCCGCCACGTGATCCGAGATCCGCCACCGCACCCCCACGCGCACGTCCTGCGCCGCGGCGGGGATCGACCACGCCCCGAGCAGCGCCACGGACGCCAACGCCCGAACGATCGTTCCGGTCATCTCACGAGCCTCCGTCTCGAGTTGCTCCCAGAATCCGGGACCGTGCCCGGCCCCGGCCCGGTCCCACAGGGCAGGCATCGTGCCAGGCCGGCCGAGCCGTCGTACCACGGTGAACCGTAACGGCTTACACGACCGCGCCGCCGCCGGCCGCACCGCCCCAATCCCGCTCCCGCCCGCCCGATTGTCCTCCACGAAGGACACTCGACGCCGCCTCTTCAGCGGCATTTGTGGCGTTCTTCACGCGGGTGCGCGCATTCCTTGCGCCGGTGTTGCCCTCGCACACCGAATCGGCAGCTGCGCGTCGCACCGCTCGACCGCCGCGGCTTGACGGTGTTGCAGCGCGACCGGAATATCATTGCCACTCTCACACGAGGCCTACGTGATAACGTCGACTCGCAGCGGATCGGCCCTCGGGGTGGCCGTCCTGCTGACCATCCCCGCGGTGCTGGTCGGTCAACAGCTCGCGATCCCCGACTCGCTGCCGCCGGGCATCACGCGCGCCATGGTGGAGCGCGGCAAGGTCGTCTTCGAGGGAGCGGGCATGTGCGCCAGCTGCCACGGCGCGCATGCGGACGGCCTCATCGGACCCAATCTCACCGACGCGGAGTGGTGGCACGTCAAGGGGAGCTATCTGGAGATCGTGCGGCAGATCCTGGTGGGCGTCCCGGCCGAGCGCGCCACCCGCGGCGTGGCGATGCCGCCCAAGGGCGGATCGACCATCGGTGACGCCGACGTGCAGGCGGTGGCGGCCTACGTCTGGACGCTGAGCCATCCCGAGGCCGGCGACTCGCTGCCGCTCGGCGTGACGCGGGCGATGGTGCAGCGTGGCGATCGCGTCTTTCACGGCGCCGGGAAGTGCGCCACCTGCCACGGCGAGGACGCCCGCGGGGTAGTGGGTCCCGACCTCACCGACGACGACTGGCTGCACGCCAAGGGGAGCTACCTTTCGATCGTGACCCAGATCCTGAGCGGCGTGCCGGCCGGCAAATCGCGCAGCGGCGTCCCGATGGCTCCGCGCGGCGGCTCGGCGATCTCCGACGCCGACGTGCACGCCGTCGCCGCGTACGTGTGGGTCCTCAGCCGCATGGGCCACTGAGGGGGCGTTTCGATGCCGGCCCGCGTCACGCTCGACCAGCCGGTGCCCCCGACCGCGATGCGGACCATCATCGAGCCGTTCCGCATCAAGGTGGTCGAACCGATCCGCATGACCAGTGCGGAGGAGCGTGAGCGGATCCTCCAGAACGCGCACTTCAACGTGTTCAACATCCACGCCCGGCACGTGCTGATCGATCTCCTGACCGACAGCGGCACCGGCGCGATGAGCAGTCTCCAGTGGGCCGCCGTGATGCAGGGCGACGAGTCGTATGCCGGCGCCGAGAGCTTCTATCGGTTCACGGAGCGGGTCGAGGAGTTGACGGGCTTCGCGCACGTCCTGCCCACGCATCAAGGCCGTGCCGCCGAGCGCATCCTGTTCGAGCTGATGGGCGGGCCGGGGAAGGTCGTGCCCAACAACTGCCACTTCGACACCACGCGTGCCAACGTGGAGCATTCGGGCGCCGAGGCGGTGGATCTCGTGATCGAGGAGGGGCGGCACGCCGCCGGCCGTCACCCGTTCAAGGGCAACATGGACGTGGACAAGCTCGTCGCGCTGATCGAGCGCGTGGGGCCCCAGCGCGTGCCCTTGGTCATGGTCACGGTCACCAACAACTCGGGTGGCGGCCAGCCCGTCTCGCTCGAGAACTTGCGGGCGGTGCGCGCCGTGTGCGACCGGTACGGGCTGCCCCTCTTCCTGGACGCCTGCCGCTTCGCCGAGAACGCCTACTTCATCAAGCGGCGCGAGCCGGGGCAGCAGGACCGTTCCGTGCGGGCGATCGTGCGCGACATGTTCGACCTGGCCGACGGCGCCACGATCAGCGCCAAGAAGGACGGGTTGGTCAACATCGGCGGGATGTTGCTGCTCCGCGACGAGGCACTCGTCGAGCGGGCCGACGCCTTACTGATCCTCACCGAGGGCTACGTCACCTACGGCGGGCTCGCGGGACGCGACCTCGAGGCGATCGCCCAGGGATTGCAGGAGGTGGTCCACGAAGACTACCTCGCCTATCGGATCCGCTCGACCGAGTACCTGGGCGACAAGCTCCAGGCGATCGGGTTTCAGATCGTGGAGCCGCCGGGCGGGCATGCCATCTACATCGACGCCGGCCAGTGCTGTCCGCACATCCCGCCGGCCGCGTTCCCCGGGCAGGCGCTGGTGTGCGCGCTGTACCGGCAGGCGGGGATCCGGGCCGTCGAGATCGGCAGCGTGATGTTCGGCCAGCGCGAGCCGCCGCCCATGGAGCTGGTACGCCTCGCGATCCCGCGACGCGTGTACACGCAGAGCCACATCGACTACGTGGCGGAGGCGGCCGCCGAGGTATTCGCGCGGCGGAGCTGCCTCCGGGGCCTCCGGATGACGAATCGCCCACCGGTGCTCCGGCACTTCACGGCGCGGTTCGAGGAGATCACCTCCTGACGGAGCCTGCTTCGGCTGTCCGTGTTGGAGGACGATTCCGGCGGTTTCGTCGCCGGCGCGCCGCCCGCTAACCGCCGTTCCTTCAACACATTCCGCCGCAGACGGTCACGGGGCACGCTCCTTGCGTTTTGGAACGGGCGGACATCTGGGCGTGGAGGGTGTGGCAATGCGAAGCATGGTTCGGCGAGTTGGAATCCTGGGGGCGCTCCTTCTCCTCGTGCCGTTCACGGCCGAGGCGCAGCGGCGTTCCTCGGCGCGCGAGCTGCGCGAGCCCGGCGGTCTCCTCGGGATCAACGTGATGCTGGCGCGCCCGGTCGGCGAGTTCCAGGACTTCGTGGACTGGGGCGGCGGGTTCGGCGTGTACGGGGTCGTCAACTTCGACCGTGGGCGCCACATCGGCCTCCGGTTCGACGGCACGTACGTGCTCTACGGGCACGAGTCGTTCACCGTGCCGTTGAGCTTCACGATCCCGCGGGTGGGCGTGGACGTCACGACCACCAATTACATCGTGGCACTGGGCGTCGGGCCGCAGTTGACGCTCGCGCGCGGGCCGTTCCGGCCCTACGTGTACGGCACGGCCGGGTTCTCGTACTTCGCGACCGAGTCGTCGGTGGGTGGGACGCACGACTACTACGACTTCGCGCGCAGCACCAACTTCGACGACGTGACGCTGGCGCTGACGGCGGGCGGCGGGCTGTTGCTGCGGTTGTCGCGCGGGCGCCACCCCGTCGCGCTCGATCTCTCGGCGCAGTCCACCTACAACGGGCCCGCCGAGTACTTGCGGCGGGGCGGCATCATCGACCGGCCTGACGGGACGATCATCGTCCGGCCGATCCGGAGCGAGGCGAACCTCGTCGTGTTCCGGGCGGGGCTGGCGATCGGGCTGTGACCTCGGCCGCAGAGCGACACCGGAGTTGTTCGCAGTCGGCAGTGCGCCATCGGGAGTCGTACGGATGGCGGACTGCCGACTGCTGACTGCGGACATTTCCGGAGCACCCCGCCCCTCGACAACCCTTCCCTTCAACTAGTTTCTCCCATCATGCTCCGCCAGCTCGTCGCCGCCGTGCTGGGGCTCGCCGCCGTGGCCGCGCCCCTCGCGGCACAGCGCGACACCGTCCTCGTCCGCGGGGTCGTGCGCGATTCGCTGTCCGGCGATCCCATCCCGTTCACCATCGTTCGCATCGCGGAGAGCGAGGTCACCGCTCTGTCCGGTCAGGACGGCCGGTACCGGCTTCCGTTGCCGCCGGGCGTGTGGACGCTCGAGTTTCGCAAGATCGGGTATCGCATGGCGTCCCGCTGGGTGACGGCGGACCGGGACGCGGCGCTGGACGTGGCCTTGAGCCCCGTCCCGGTCCGGCTCGAGGCGCTGGAGGTGACCGGCGCCTACGAGAATCCGGCGCTCAGGCTCATCCGCGGGGCGATCGCCCGGAAGAACGATCTCCTCGCCCG
>JBFGDF010000091.1:0-12138 GCA_041580775.1 Gemmatimonadales bacterium | reverse complement strand
GGCGGCTGGACGGTGCGGCAGGTGACGCATCACGTACCGGATAGCCACCTCAATGCGTATGTGCGGATGAAGCTCACCCTCACCGAGGATCGGCCGACCGTCAAGCCGTATGAAGAGAAACGGTGGGCGGAGCTGCCGGATGCGCGCATGCCCATCGAGCCCTCACTCGCACTGCTCGACGCCCTCCACCAGCGGTGGGTGACGCTGCTGCGCGCGGTGGACGACGCGGAATGGGTGCGCCGGCTCCATCACCCGGAGCTCGGGGAGCTGGACTTGACCTACCTGCTGGCGATGTACGCATGGCACGGCAAGCACCACGTGGCGCACGTCACGTCCTTGCGGGAGCGGAATGGGTGGTAAGGCCTCACCACTGGTGTGAGGGACCGATCGACGTGCCGAGGGCAGCCGGACCGCGTGGCAGCGCCCTCTGGGGCGACTGTCCTGACGATCACGGCGGGGGATGCCGCAGCGCACGTTGGTGCGGCGTCAGCCTCACAGGTCGGGCTCACATCGACGCGCCCGGCACTCCAGTGCGCGGAGGCATCCCCGCCGTGATCGCAACAACCGCGCACCCAGTCGCCGCCGCCCTACGCCCTACGGCACCGGCAGCGCCCAGCCCCGCCCGAGCCCGATCCTCACGATCACCGACCCCACGAACTCGGTCTCGCTCGCCCCGTCCACGTTTCCGGCGTTGCGCACCCAATGCACGCCGGCGTCCCCGTCGGCGGTGATCTCCACCGGCAGATCGAGCGGCAACCGCACGTGTGCCCGCACGGCCGCGCGGACGGTGCGTTCCACGACTCCGGCAAACAGGGTCGGCGTCGTCGCGTACTCGGCGGGCGCCGGAAAGGGAAGCCGGAAATCGCCCTCGCCCTGGCGCAGCAGCGTCAGTTCAGGTTCCAGTTGGACGCCCATCACGGGCATGAGGCCGAGCCGCAGCGTGACCTGATCGTAGTCGCTGTAGTTGCGGCCGAGGCCGGTGCCGATACGGCTTCGCGCCGTGTTCACCGCCGTGAGCGGGGACTCGGTGGGATCCGGGGTGCGGTACATCAGGTTGCTGACCACCGTGTATCCCAGGCGGATCGCGAGCGGCCCGGCAAAGGTCGCCGCGGCCGCGGTGATTGCAAACGACGGCGGCTCCTCCGCCACGGGTCCCGGGGACTTGAAGATCTGGATGTCGTCGAACGTGAGGCTTCCCGAGAGCCTGAGCCGCCGGCCCACGCGAATCTCGCCGTCCCCGCCCACCATGGCGTTCGCCGACTGGCCGTGCACATCCCGCGTCTCGAACACGAAGCGGAACGGGTTCAGGTACCACAGCTCGATGGACCGTCCCGGGCCCGCCGCAATCAGTGCTTCCCACGCCGCCAGATCCAGCCACGACGTGGGACGCACGACCAGACGATGGCCGTACACATAGCGGTTGGTCAGCTCGCCGGAGAGGTTGGGCAATCCATCGAGCTGCGCGAGCAGGAACCCCACCGACACCGCCCGGGGGCCCAATCGCACGTAGAGGTGCTCGAGGCTCTCGGTCCACGGGGACAGCAGGACGCCCGGGAACTCGGGCGGCCCCCAGTTGCGCGACAGGTTACCCAGGTCCACATGGAACAGCGACGAGCGATACCCGACGTACGTATCGGTCATGCGCGCGTCGATGGGCTGGTCGAATCCGCCGTAGTCGGGGTCCTCGTCGAGTGCCGGGTCTACCACCGGCGACATTGCGAGCACGCCGGGCCCGAACTGCAGACTGAACCGGCCGGTCGCGTACGGCACGACGTCGCCCGGACCTTCCTCGCGCAGGTTGAAGCGAGGGCGACGCGCGTGTGTCGAGGCCCGGCCGCCCACGTCGCCGTCGATGGTCAGCAGGGCCCGCGGCCCGGTCGGCACCAGCAGGTCGCGCAACTGCGCCAGCGTCCGTCGCTCGGCGCCGGTCGCATGGAGCGTATCCGCCTCCGCGAGCGCCGCACCAATACTGCTGACCAGCCAGGGACGTTCCAGCGGCGTCGGATCGCGGAGGACGCCGCGCACGATCAGATGCTCGAGCAGCGGGACGCTCCAGTGATCCAGTGGCAGGTAGGCGTGCGGGGCGAGGCGCTGCGCAGGCAGGGCGTCGGGCGTCGCGAGCAGCAGAACGGCGAGCGCAAGCGCCGCGCGGCGAAGATGACTGTCGGGAGAGCGCATGTGCCAATCTCGGCATGTCGCAATCGCTGCCGCAAGGTGAGGCTACCCCCGGCTTCCACCCGACAGTACTCTACGTCCCGTGTCGACGCTCAGGATCGAGGCCCGTCGAGGCCAGGCGGTCGAGTCCGCGCATCGCGTATCCGTCGCCGTGGTGGACGCCGAGGGACGGCGCGTCGCAGTTGCGGGTGACGCGCGGTTCCCGACCTTCATGCGGTCGGCCGCCAAGCCCTTCCAGGCGATGCCCGTCGTGGCCGACGGCGCCGCGGCCCGGTTCGCGATCACGAGCGCCGAGCTGGCCCTCGCCTGCGCGTCGCACAATTCCGAGTGGCGTCAGGTGGAAATCGTCGAGGCGTTGCTCACCCGAATCGGCTGCACGGAGTCGGCGCTCGCCTGCGGCCGCCACCGCGCGCTCGCCCTGGATCTGGGTGTCCACCTCGCCGGCGAGTCCAGGCCCGACGACCTCTGGCCGACGGGACGGCTGGCGAGCAACTGCTCCGGGAAGCACACGGCGATGCTGGCACTCGCGATGTCCCAGGGCTGGCCGACCGATGGATACCACCGGGCGGGGCACCCGGTCCAGGAACGCTGTCGAGCCGAGGTCGCCCGTTGGCTGGACCTGCGCTCGGAGCAGATCGGCGAAGGCGTGGACGGGTGTGGAGTAGTCTCCTTCCAGGTACCGCTCGAGGCCATGGCCCTCGGCTTTGCCCGCCTGGGTGTCTCCGACGAACCGGCGGCGGTGGCGGTGCGGCAGGCCATGCTCGACCACCCCGACCTCGTGGCGGGCAGGCGACGCCTCTGCACGGCCGCCATGCAGGCCTATCCGGGGGAGGTCATTGCCAAGGTCGGTGCGGACGGCGTGTACGGCCTCGCGCTCCCGACCCGCGGCCTGGGAGTGGCCCTGAAAGTCGAGGACGGGCACGCCCGGGCCACGATGGTCGCGCTAGTGGCCGTGTTGGATCAACTGGGGTTGACGCCCAGCCCGCGGGAGACGCTCGCGCGATTCGCGGAGTTCCCCGTCCTCAACACCCGGGACGAACCGGTGGGCGTCCTGCGTGCCTCCGGGGAACTGACGTTCGAATGACCCTCGTCGGCGCGCAAACGATGTCGCTGGGACAGACGGCACGGCACATTGTGCGGCATGTGGTTCGTCTCCCGGTCGTGTCTACCGGTGCTCCCGATGGAGCGTGTTGCCGGTGACGACCGTCCGCCCATCCGACCATCCGCCCACGCGCCGAGCATGATCTTCCTCGACGAAGCCGAGGTGCGTGTGAGCGCCGGCACGGGCGGGTCCGGATGCATGTCGTTCCGGCGGGAGACGTTCGTGCCGAAGGGCGGACCGGACGGCGGCGACGGCGGGCGGGGCGGCAGCATCTTCCTGCACGTCGATCCCCAACTGTCCACGCTGCTCGACTACAAGTACCACAGCCACCGCAAGGCCGACCGCGGCCAGCACGGCAAGGGCGCGAACAAGACGGGCAAATCGGGCGACGACGTCTACCTCCCCGTGCCGCCGGGTACGGTGGTGGAAGACGCCGATACCGGCGAGGTGCTGGGGGAACTGCTCGAGCCCGGGGCGACGCTGCTGGTGGCCAAGGGTGGCCGCGGGGGTCGCGGCAACGCGCAGTTCGCCACGGCTACTCACCAGGCGCCCCGCGAGTGGGAGCCCGGCGAGCAGGGCCAGGAGCGCCGGATCAAGATGACCCTGAAGCTCATTGCCGATGTCGGGCTCCTGGGCGAGCCCAATGCGGGCAAGAGCACGCTGCTCGCGGCGCTTTCCGCCGCGCGGCCCAAGATCGCCGACTACCCGTTCACCACGCTCACCCCGCAGCTGGGCGTGGTCGGACTGAGTGGCGCGCGCTCGTTCGTCCTGGCCGACATTCCGGGCATCCTCGAAGGGGCGCATCAGGGCAAAGGCCTGGGCGATCGGTTCCTGCGGCATGTCGAGCGGACCCGCGTGCTCGCGTACCTGCTGCCGGTCGACGGTACCGACCCGCAGGCCACGTACGCATTGCTGCGCCGGGAAGCCGCGGAGTACGCTCCCGCGCTGGCCCGGAAACCCCACGTCGTGGTGTTCACCAAGCTGGATCTGCTGCCTGAGCACGCGGAACTCCCCCAGCTGCGCGCGCCGGACGCGCGCGGTGTCGTGGCGATCTCCGCCGTGGCCCGGCGCGGCCTGGACGGGCTCACGGAGTTGCTCTGGCGGGTCCTGGCGGACACACAGCCCGAGGTGGTGGACCAGCAGGACGGGTGACAGACCCGCGGCTGGCCTACATCGCCCTCGCCCTCGTGCCGGGCATCGGGCCGGCTCGGCTGCACGTGTTGTTGGCGCGGTTCGGGACGGCCGACTGCGTGCTCGGCGCCTCACTCGACGACCTGGCGGGCGTGCCCGGGATGTCACGGCCCGCCGCCACGGCCGTGCACGCGGCACGCATCGAGACGGCCGCCCGCGTGGTCGAACGCACCACGTCGCTCGACGGACATGTGTTGCTGCCCAGCGACCCCGGGTTCCCACCGGCGCTGCGCAATATTCCCGATCCGCCCACCCTGCTGTTCGCCCAAGGGGACCTTGCCCAGCTCGCCAAGCCCGCGGTGGCCATCGTCGGCAGCCGGTCCCATTCGCGCTATGGCGCCGAGGTCTGCCGACATCTCGCGGGCGGCTCGGCTCGCGCCGGGCTCGTAGTGGTGAGCGGCATGGCGCGCGGGATCGATGCACTGGCGCACCGGGCCGCCCTGGATGCCGCGGGAACCACGGCGGGCGTGCTGGGCAACGGGCTGGGTGTGGTCTATCCGGCCGCCAACCGGGTGCTCTACGAGCGGGTCGCGGCGCAGGGCGCCCTGGTGACCGAGTTTCCACCCGGCGAGCGACCCAACGCCGGCAGCTTCCCCCGCCGCAACCGCCTGATCAGTGGGCTCGCCCGCGCCGTCGTCGTGATAGAAGCGCGCGAGAAATCCGGTGCGCTGCTCACGGTGGACGCGGCGCTGGGGCAGGGACGCGAGGTGTTGGCCGTCCCCGGCCCGATCACGAGCCCCGTGTCGACCGGGTGCAACCGCCTGATCCAGCACGGCTGCAAGCCGGTGCTGGGGCTGCGAGACGTGCTCGAGGAGTACGGGCTCGCCGGAGTGGAGGTGGCGGCCGCCCAGATCCCGAACGACCTCACACCGCTCGAGCGACAGACCCTGACGTTGCTGGACATGGAACGCCACGTGGACCAGCTGGCCGCCGCGCTGAACACCGGCACGCCGGACACACTCGCCGTGCTCACGTCGCTCGAAATCCGGGGTCTGGTCGCCCAATCCCCCGGCAAGCGCTTCCGTCGGGCCTCTCCCTTGTCCGCACCCCTCCAATCCTGAGGCCCTCTGGCCGCCAGGCCATTTCCCCGTCTCTCCGTCTGACCCGTCTGTCTATCCGTCTCCCCGTTTCTCCGCCTAACTTCTGGCGGTGCATCTCTACGTCCATGTCCCGTTCTGCCGGCGGCGCTGCACGTACTGCGACTTCGCGATCGCGGTGCGAAAGCGCGTGCCGCACGGGCGGTTCGTTGCCGCCATTCAAGCGGAATGCGCGAGTCGGCGTGCCGTGGGCGCCTGGCCCGACACGCCGTTCGACACGGTCTACCTGGGCGGCGGGACCCCGTCCCTGTTGGCGCCCGCGGCGATCGCCGATCTGCTCGGCAGCTTCACCTGGGCAGCGGGGGCGGAGATCACGCTGGAAGCGAACCCGGAGGACGTGACGGAGCCGACGGCGCGGGCCTGGATGGAGGCCGGCGTCACGCGCGTCTCGCTCGGGGTGCAGTCATTCGCGCCACGCGTACTCGCGTGGATGCATCGCAGCCATGATCCCGATGTCGCCGAACGGGCGGTGCCAGTGCTGCGGAGGGCCGGCGCCGCCATCTCGCTCGATCTGATCGTCGCCCTGCCGGAGGATCTGGGCCACGAGGCCCTCGATGATGTCGAGCGGGCGCTCGCCCTCGAGCCCGAGCACCTGTCGGTGTATGGACTCACGCTCGAGCCCCACACGCCCTTCGGGCATTGGGTGGAATGGGCTCGGGCCACGCCGGCCTCGGACGAGCGCTACGCCGCGGACTTCCTCGCCGTCCACGACGTGCTCACGGGGGCCGGCTTCGAGCATTACGAGGTCTCGAATTACGCCCGCCGCGCGCCGGGCGCCGTCCACCGGGCACGCCACAACAGCGCGTACTGGTCGGACGCACCGTACGTGGGCCTCGGCCCGTCGGCCCACGGCTACCAAGACGGCACGCGGCGCTGGAACCTGCGGGACTGGGCTGCGTACGAGCGCGCCGTCACGCAGGGCCTCGATCCGATCGGCGGTCGGGAGGCGCTGACCGAGGAGCAGCGGTTCCTCGAACGGGTCTACCTGACGCTGCGGACGGACGCCGCGCTGGCCCCGACTGATGAGGCGCGCTGCGACGCACGGGCCCTGCTGGCAGCCGACGGACGGGGGTGGCTGACAGGTGGGCCGGGCCGGCGCCGGGCGACGCCCGCCGGGTGGCTGGTGCTGGACGAATTGGTCCCTGCCTTGACCACTTCGCCCGGAGGTGGCTAATTTCCTACTATTACAGGACTTGAGCCATGCCTGAAGAGCTGACGTCACGCGAACGCAAGGTCTTGGAAGCGGTCGTCCAGGCCTATATCGAAACCGCTGAGCCGGCGGGATCCCGCACGATTGCCAAGCGGTTCCCGCTCGGCGTGTCCGCGGCCACGATCCGCAACACCATGAGCGACCTCGAGGAGCGGGGCTACCTGTCGCACCCGCACACCTCGGCTGGCCGGGTGCCCACCGATCAGGCGTACCGCGCGTACGTGGATTCACTGATGTGGCGGCCGAGCGTCTCGGCGGCCGATCGGGACCACCTCCAGCGCGCGCTGAGCGGCGATGCGGGCGTGATCGAGGGCATCCTCCGCAAGGCGGCGCAGGTGCTGGGCGTGCTTACCCACGAGCTGGGCGTGGCGGTGGCACCATCGTTCGACCGCGCCGTGCTCGAGCGGCTCGAGCTGGTGCAGGTCTCCTCCGAGCGGTTGCTGATGATTCTGGTCGTGCGGGGCCGCCTCGCGCGCACTCTGTTCGTCCAGGTGGCAAGCCAGCTTCCGCCCGAGGCCGTGGCGGGGGTCTCCCTCGTGCTGAACGAGCGACTGAGCGGGCTCACGTTGCGAGAGATCCGCGCGACCCTGCGCGACCGCCTGCGGGATTCCGGCGGGCGAGCACCGGGCGAGTCCGAACTGCTCAACATCTTCATCGAGGAGGCCGACCAGCTGTTCGATCTGCCGACCGACGACCAATCGGTGGTGCTCGGAAGCGCGCAGATGCTGGCCGAACAGCCCGAGTTCCATTCCAACGAGCAGATGCGCACGCTGCTGGAACTCACCGAGCAACGCGACTTGCTGCGGGAGGCGTTGCGGCAGCGCAGTCACGGGGGGCTCACGGTCACGATCGGCGGGGAGCATGACGATCCGCGGCTCGCGGCGTTCACCATCGTGACGGCGAGCTACCGCCTCGGATCGCTTGCCGGCGTGATCGGCGTGATGGGTCCCACCCGCATGCCCTACGACAAGGTGCTGGCGCTCGTGGATCACACCAGTCGGATGGTCGAGGAACTGATCACCTGACATGAGCCGGGACTACTACGACGTCCTGGGGATTGCCCGCGACGCCACCGACACCGACATCAAGCGCGCGTACCGCAAGCTCGCCATGGAATACCACCCCGACCGGAATGACGGGGAGAAGCAGGCCGAGGAGCGCTTCAAGGAGGTGACCGAAGCGTACGAGGTGCTGCGGGATCCGGCCAAGCGCTCGCGCTACGATCAGTTCGGGAAGGCCGGCATGCGGCCGGACGCGGGCTTCGGCGGGTTCCACCCCGACCTGGCCGAAGCGCTTTCCATCTTCATGCGCGATTTCGGCAACCTGGGCGGCTTCGACTCGTTCTTCGGCGGCGGCCAGCGCAGCCGGCGCACACGGCGCCGCGGGCCGGACGTGCGGTTGACGATGGGGGTGACGCTCGCGGAAGTGGCCAAGGGCACGAAGCGCACGGTGAAGCTCAAGACCCTGCAGCCGTGCCAGCGCTGCGGCGGCAGCGGCGCCCGCGAGGGGAGCGGCACGGACGTGTGCCGCACGTGCGGGGGCGTGGGCGAGGTACGACAGGCCACCCAGTCATTCCTCGGGCAGTTCGTGTCCGTGGCGACGTGTCCGGCCTGCAACGGCGAGGGGTCGGTCATTCGCGAGGTGTGCGAGGAGTGCCGGGGGGATGGGCGCACCCGGCGCGAGCGAACCCTCGACATCGAGATCCCGCCCGGCGTGTCGAGCAACAACTACCTAACGCTGCGTGGCGAGGGACAGGCGGGGCCACGCAGCGGACCGGCCGGAGACCTCGTCGTCGTCCTCGAAGTGGAAGACGATTCCCGCTTCGAGCGGCACGGGGACGACCTCGTGTACGATCTGCCGGTCTCGTTCAGTCAGGCGGCGTTGGGCGCCGAGTTCGAGGTCCCGACCCCACTGGAGCCGATCACGGTGCGCATCCCGGCCGGGACCCAATCAGGCACCGTGGTCACCGCTCGGGGGAAGGGGTTGCCGGCGCTCAACTCCGGGCGGAACGGCGATCTGCACATTCGGGTGCAGGTGTGGACGCCGCCGCGGTTGTCGCGCGAGGCGGAGGAACTGTTTGAGCGGCTACGCGAGGTGGAGGGCGAGCCCCCGTCGGCCGGCAAGGCGGGCAAGAACCTGTGGGACAAGATGAAAGAGGCGCTGGGAGGCTGACATGAGTGCCGACTGCATCTTCTGTCGCATTGCGAGCGGTGAGCTGCCATCGCGCGAGGTCGCGCAGGACGAGCAGTTCTTCGCCTTCCACGACATCGACCCCAAGGCGCCGACGCACATCCTGGTGATCCCGCGCGCGCACGTCGCGTCGCTCGACAGCGCGACGGACGAGGCGCTGCTCGGGGGGCTGCTGGCGTTCGTGCGCAAGGTCGCGCGTGATGTGGGGATCGCGGAGCTGGGCTACCGCACCGTGCTCAACACGAATCGGCACGGGGGACAGGCGGTGGCCCACCTGCACGCGCACATTCTCGGGGGCCGGCAGATGACGTGGCCGCCCGGGTAGGCGGGTGGGTTGTACCGTGAGTAGGGCGACAATATCTTTCGCTTCTGCACGGGTTTAGCGTTGGTCGGACGTTCAGCGGCCCCGGCCGTTCCGGGGATTGGGAAGGGGTGAGTCCACGGCATGGCGGAAGTGATCATCCACGAGGATGAGAGCTTCGAGCGCGCGCTCAAGCGTTTCAAGAAGAAGTGTGAGAAGGCGGGGATCTTGTCGGATCTGCGCAAGCATCGGCACTACGAGAAGCCGAGCGAGCGTCGGAAGCGCAAGATGAACGCGGCGCGGCGCAAGAACCGCCGGGACCGGTCTTCCTGACGGCGGGGGAGCAGCGCGGCACGATTGTGGCCGTTGCCGTGGGCACGGCCGGGCAGTGAGAGTGTCGGCGCGGCGAGCGGACCACGAGGGGGTGCGGGTGACGGATGTCACGCGCACCCCTTCCGCGTTTCCGGCCGCGGCCACCGCGGAGACGCTGGCACAGCTGGAGTTCGCCCGCGCGGTGGACGAAGTGGCGCAGCGGGCGGTCGGTCCACTGGGCGCGGCGCGCGTGCGCGAACGCCGGCCGTCCCGCGACCCGACCTGGGTCACCGAGCAGCTGGCGGCCGTGGCCGAGCTCGCCGGGCTGGTGTTGGGAGCGGAGGGGTTCCGACCGGTGCCCATCGCGGACCTTACGCCCGCGCTCGACCGGCTGCGGCTCGAGGGCACCGTGTTCGACGGTCTGGCGCTCCTCGCCGTGGCCCGCGGGCTGGAGGCGATGCGGACGGTGGCGGGCGAGCTGCGCCGCGTTGCGGAGCAGGCGCCGCGGGCGGCGGCCCTCATGGTGGAGCTGCCGCCGGCCCGCGTCGCGCGGGACGTGCTCCAGGCGCTCGGCGACGACGGGGAGGTGCTCGACGGGGCCGATCCCACCGTGGATCGGGCCCGCGGCCGCGTCCGTGAGGCGCGCGGGCGACTCATCCAGTCGCTCGAGCGGATGCTCCGGGGGCTCGCGGCCCACGAGGTCCCCACCGACGCCGGGGTAACCGTGCGCGCCGGTCGGTATGTGATCCCCGTGGCCAGCGATGCCCGTGGTCGCGTGCCGGGGATCGTGCACGGGGAGTCGGGCTCGGGAGCCACCCTGTTCGTCGAGCCCCAGGCGACCATCGAGCTCGGCAACGCGCTCGCGGCGGCGGAAGCGGACGAAGCGCGGGCCGTACATGCGCTCTATCGCCGTCTTACCGACGCGTTTCGACCGCATCACGGTCTCCTGGTGGCGGGGCTCGCGATGTGCGTGGCCGCGGACGATCTCTATGCCCGGGCACGGTACGCCGCCGACCTGGGTGCCGTGCCGCCCCGGCTCGGCGCGATCCCGGGTCCGCACACCCTGCGCGGCGCGCGCCACCCGCTGCTGCTCGCCGAGGGTGTGGACGCGGTGCCGTTCGACCTCGCGCTCGAGTCCACGGAGCTCGCGCTCGTCGTGAGCGGACCCAACACGGGGGGCAAGACGGTCCTGCTCAAGGCCATCGGCCTGCTCAGCGCGCTCGCGCAGGCGGGCATCGTGCCGCCGGTGGCCGAGGGCACGACCCTGCCGGTCTACGCGGCCATCATCGCGGATATCGGTGACCGGCAGTCCATTGCCGAGAGCCTCTCCACGTTCAGCGCCCACCTGGCGGCGATGCGCCATGCGCTGGAGCACGCCGCCCCGGGCACGCTCGTGCTGCTCGACGAGGTAGGCAGCGGCACGGACCCGATCGAAGGCGCGGCTTTGGCCGGAGCCGCGCTCGAGACGCTGGTCACCCGGGGGGCGCGCGTGATCGCCACGACGCACCTGAGCGAGCTCAAGAAGCTGGCCGCGGAAACGCCCGGAGTGGTGAACGCGTCGCTGCAATTCGACGGGGCGACGCTCACGCCCACCTACCGGCTCGAAAAAGGGGTGCCGGGCCGCTCGTACGGGCTCGTGATCGCGCGGCGCCTGGGGCTGCCGGACGCCGTGATCGACCGCGCGGAGGCCCGCACGCCCGCCGCCGAACGGCGCCTGGATGCGGTCCTCGCGGAGGCGGAGCGGCGGGCGCTGGCCGCGGTGGAGCGCGAGGTGGAGCTCGCCGATCTCGCCGCCCGGCTGACCCGGCGCGAGGGAGAACTCGCCGCGCTCCGTGAAACACTCGCGGAGCGCGAGCGCACGGCCTCCACGCGCGAGGCGGAGCTGGAACGCGAGGGCCGCGAGCAGGCGCGTCGCTTCCTGCTCGAAGCCCGGAAACGGGTGGAGGAGGCGCTCGGCGTGGCGCGCGCGGCCGTCTCCGAGGCGACCGCCAAGGAGGCGCGCCGATTGGTGGAGCAGGGCATCAGCGACGAAGCCGATGCGGTCCAGCGCCTGGAGGCGGAGCTGGCCAAGAAGGGGTGGCGGGTGAAAACGAAGGGTGGGGAGCAGGGCGCGCTGCGTTCCGCCGCCGTTCGGGTCCCCTCGCGCCGCTCGCGCGCCCCGGAGCGCCGCCCGGCATCGGGGCCACCTCCCGCCACGCTCCCCGCGGTTTCGGAATTCGATCTGCGCGGCCTGATGGCCGAGGATGCCCGCGACGCCGTCGCTCGCGCGATCGATGCCGCGGTCCTGGCGGACGTGCCCGCGGTGCGCATCATCCACGGCAAGGGCACCGGTGTGCTCCGCCAGGTGGTGGACGAAGTGCTGCGTGCGGATCGGCGGGTGGCGGCCCATCGCCTCGCGCCGCCGCGTGAGGGCGGGACGGGCGTCACGATTGCGGAGTTGGCCTGATGAGCATCCCCGACGACGTCATCGAGCAGGTCCGCGACAGCGCGGACCTGGTGGACGTGCTCGGGGAGCACGTGCAGCTCAAGCGCACCGGGGCCGACTACCGGGGTCCATGTC
>JBFGDF010000090.1:0-12321 GCA_041580775.1 Gemmatimonadales bacterium | reverse complement strand
TGGCGCGCGCCGACTACTTGTGGAAGTACCTGGGGGGTGCGCCGCCGGCCGCGATCGACAGCGCCGCGCCGCCGAGCCCCGATACGACCCCCGGGCTGCCTTCGGAGGCGGCGCCGGTCGCCGACACGGCCCGGGGGTCGGGACAGGGGGTCGTGCACCCGCCGGGCCCGTAGCGACCGTTACAGTTCGCGAATCGCCTCGACCGGATCCAGCCGGGCCGCCCGGCTCGCCGGGTACCACCCGAACACGAACCCAACGAGCACGGCAAACGCCACGGCCATCGCGGCTCCGGGCAGATGCACCCCGATCACGAAAGCGCGGCCGAAGCTGCGCGCAATGGCCTCGGTGATGGCGATCAACCCGATGCCCCCGGCAATCCCGAGGATGGCGCCCAGCAGCGCGAGTGTGAGCGACTCGGCGAGGAACAGCCGCCGGACGGCGCGGTCGTCGGCGCCGAGGGCCATGCGAATCCCGATCTCCCGGACCCGCTCGCGCACGGCGATGAGCAGCACGCTGAACAGCCCGATCCCGCCCACGACGAGTGTCACGCCGGCAATCGTGTAGAGCACGATGTTCCAACCCTGCATGATCCCGTCCGCCATGGCCAGGTCCTCGGCCACATCGGCGGCTTCGTTCTCCACCTCGAAATCGTCCGCCCCACGGTGTCGCTCGCGCAGGAACGCCGTCGCGGCCGCCAAGGAGGTCGCGAAATCGGCATCGCCGGAGACCTTGAGCAACACGTTGTCCACTCGGCGTGCGCCCAGGTTGTAGCGCGTGAGGTAGGTGTACGGCACGTAGATCCGGCGCGCCAGGAAGGAGAAGTCGGCGGGCACCAACTCCAGTTCGAACGGCGCCAGCACCCCGATCACGGCAAACGGGATACCCTCGATCCGGATCGTCCGGCCCACCGGATCGGCGGCGCCGAAGTACGGCTCCACCAACTCCTCCCCGATGACGGCGACGCGGGCGGCGTTCCGCACGTCGAGCGGGGCCACCTCCCGCCCCCGCACGATGCGGGAGTTCCGGAACGTGAGATAGCCGGCGTCCACGCCCTCCACCGGTATCACGCGCTGGTCGGCCGGGGTCGTCACCAGCAGGCGCCGGGGGTAGATGTGACCGTACACGCCATCGAGATGCTCGAACCCGCGGAACGCCTCCACGTCGTCGAGGTTGAGCCCCACGTAGCGGAGATCGAGGGCCCGCGTGGCATCGGACCGGGGACCGCGATCGTTGAAGCCCACCGTGGCCGGCATCCCCATGCGGCTCAGCTCCGTGTAGGCCATCACCTTGAGCGCCGCCGAGAGGGACGTGAGCGACACCACGGACGCGGCCCCGAACACGATGCCGAACAGCGTGAGGAGGGACCGCATCTTGTGGGCCCACACCTCGCGCAGCGCTTCCACCATCAGCTCGCCCCACTCCCCGAGGCGCGGGAGCCGCCGGTCCTCAGGCATACCGCAGGGCCTCCACCGGGGAGAGCCGGGCTGCCCGGAACGCCGGATAGATCCCGGCCGCGAATCCCACGCTGAGCGACGTGCCGATCGCCACGAGCGCAATCGTGGGCGTCACCGCCGCCGGCATGTTCATGAAATGCGCGACCGTGCCGGTCAGCCCCCAGCCCAGCGCCAGCCCCAGCACACCGCCGATCACCGCGATCACCACCACCTGTGCAATCACCTGCGCGAAGATCTGGAAGCTCGAGGCGCCGAGCGCCATGCGCGTGCCGAACTCGCGGACCCGTTCGACCACGGAGGCAAGCAGGATGTTGGCAATCACGACCCCGCCCGCAATGAGCGAGACCACCCCAACCACCAGGAAGATGAAATCGAACAGCTTGAAGAACTGCGCGTCGTCGTTGGCACCCGCCCCGGACGGCGTGATATCGAAGTCCTGCACACCATGCCGCAGCAACAGCATCGCCGTGACCTGCTGCTGGGCGGCACGCGCGCCCGTCGGGTGAGCGGCCTTGAGGGTGAGAAAGCTCAGGTGCTCGTCCTCGCCGGTGTACTGGCTGAACGCCGTCGTGATGGGGATGTACGCACGCCGGTTGCGATATTCCAGCTCGTTCCCGCTCCACGGCGCAAAGTAGAACTCTTCGCGCTCCAGCACGCCAACCACGGTGAAGTTCCTTCCCGCGAGCGTCACGAGCCCGCCGAGCGCGGCCTCCGCTTGGCCGAACAGGGAGTCGGCGTACTTCCAGCCCAGCACCATCACCCGCGCCTGGCGCTCCACGTCCAGCGCACTCAGGTATCGGCCCACCATGGGGCGGATGTCGTTGATCACCGCGTAGTCGGGGGTGGTCCCGATGATCGGGCCCTGGAAGCTCACGCCGCCCACCCGATAGTCGAGTTGCGCGAAGAACCCCGGGGCCACGGCGCCCAACGTCGTCGCGCGCTGCTTGAGGTACCGCGCGTCCCCGTAGGTGAGCCGGTCGGACGCGAGCTCCATGGCGGTGGGGCGTTGGGACAGCTCCCGATCACGGGCGATCACCGTCCCGAACCCGCCAACCTCGGCCACGTAGTCTTGCGTGATCTTCGACTGCCCGCCGAACAGGGCGAGGACGGCCACGATGCTGCCGGTGCCGAGAATCAGTCCCAGGAGGGACAGCAGCGTTTGTGCGAAGTGGCGGCGTGCCTCCGCCAGCCCCACCAGCAGCGCCTCGAGAAAACTCACGCTGCCACGCGCCCGTCGGCGATCCGGATGGTCCGCGCCGCCTCGGCGCCGACGTCCGGGTCGTGGGTCACCAGCACGATCGTGTTCCCCGCCGCGTGCACCTCGCGAAACGCCTGCAGCACCTGCGCTCCGGCCTCGGAGTCGAGGTTGCCCGTCGGCTCGTCCACCAGCAGGATCGCGGGCTCGCCGATCAACGCCCGCGCGACGGCGACGCGCTGGCGCTCCCCGCCCGACAACTCGTCGGGGCGGTGGCCGATGCGCTCCCCCAGCCCGAACCGTTCCAGCAGCGCGCGGGCGCGCGCCAACCGTGCGCGCCGGCGCAGCCCGCCACGGTATTGGAGTGGCAGGGCGACGTTCTCTTCCACGGTCATGCGTGGCATCAAGTTGAAGGTCTGGAACACGAAGCCGACCTTGCGGTTGCGCACCCGGGCCAGCGCGCGTCCCCGCAACCCGCCGATCTCCTCACCATCCAGGCGGTAGGCGCCAGCCGTCGGCGTGTCGAGACAGCCCAGGATGTGCATGAGCGTGCTCTTCCCCGACCCCGACGGGCCCATGATGGCCACGTAGTCCCCGCGCTCCACATCGACATCCACGCCCCGGAGCGCGGCGACGTCCACCCGCCCCAGCCGGTAGACCTTGGTGAGTGCCCGAGCCTCGATCAGCGCCACGGTCAGCGCCCTCGCGAGGCGGCCCGCCGGGCGGCGACGGCCGGATCCTCCAACGCCACGGAGTCGCCGGCGGCGAGCCCGTCCACGATCTCCACGAACGAGAGGTTCGAGAGGCCGAGCGTGACCGTGGTCTGCGCGGTGCTCGTCCCCACGAGCTTGTGGACGAACGCTTTCCCTTCGGCGAAGAACACCGCCTCCACCGGAACGCGCACCACGTCGTCCCGCACCGGCCCCGCGATCCGCACATTGGCAGTCATGCCGGGCCGGAGCACCCGCTGGTTGGCCGTCACGCCGATCTCGACATCGAACACCCGGATGCGATCCTGCTGCCGCGCCGCCGGCGGCACGAGCCGCACGACCCCGAGCGCGGTGTCGCCGGGAAACGCATCCACCGTGATCTGCACCGTGTCGTGCCGCGCGACCTTGCCGATGTCCACCTCGTTGATGGCTGCCTTGACGACCAGCGAAGACAGATCGGCGATCGTGAACAGCTCCGTGCCGCCCCCAAACGCGCTGGTCCCCCCTACCACCGTTTCCCCTTCCTCCACGCCACGCACCGTGATCACACCCGCGGCGGGGGCGGTGATTCGCGCAATCTGCGCCTCGTCACTCGCGCGCACCCCGCTCTCCTCGATGAGCCGCAGGCGTTCGCGGGCGGCACGGAACGAATTCTCCGCCTGCTCCATCTCCGTTCGTTTCGTTTCGACCTCCGCATCGGAGATCAACGTCCGCTCCTTGAGCTCCAGTGCGCGCTGATACTCCCGCCGCAGGTTCTGCACGGCGATCTCGGCCCCCACCAGCTCGCTCCGGAGCTGGGACAGCGCGTTCGCCTGGGCAATGTCGGGCACGATCACCGCCATCACCTGCCCGGTGCGAACCGCATCACCCGGCTGGACGTAGAGATCACGCACGACGCCGGAGATGGGCGACTTCACCACGATCTGGCGCTGTGGCTCGACCACCCCGGTCTCCTCGATCGTGACCCGAATGGCGCCGCGGTCGGCTACGCCGGTCCGCAACGCGCTGCGCGCCGGATCGGCATTGCCGCCCGCGGAGGAGCATGCAGTGGCCCAGACGGCGACCACGAGGACCACTGGGCTTCGGACGGAGGGGTGGGGCATGAGGACTCCGGAGACAGAGGCGGGCAATGGGCTGTCCCTCCCTATACGCGCCCGGACCGCCCCGGGTTTCGTCCACTCCACTCCCGGTCGCCCCTGGCGGCCGGTCCCCGGACCGCGATCTTAGGACATGGTCCGGACCCAGCCCGGCCGGCCGTCGCGGGGGTAGCGCGATGGCCCGACTCCTCGTCCTGTTCGTCACGGCGTTCGTGGACATGGTGGGGCTCGCCATGGTGCTGCCCCTCCTGCCCTACTACGCCACGAGTTTCGGGGCAAACGCCGCCGTCGTCGGCCTCCTCATCTCGGCGTTCTCGGTGGCGCAGCTCGCCAGCGCCCCCGTCTGGGGCCGCTTCTCCGACCGCTACGGCCGCCGGCCCGCCATCCTCGTGGGCCTCGGCATCACGGCCGTCGCCTACGTCATCTTCGCCTACGCCAACTCGATCGCGTTGCTGCTGCTGTCTCGCGTCGTCCAGGGACTCGGCGGCGGGACGATCGGCGTCGTGCAGGCCTACGTGACCGACGCCTCGCCGCCGGCGCAGCGCACCAAGAGCCTGGGCTGGCTCTCGGCGGCGACCAGCCTCGGCGCCGTGGTCGGGCCGGCATTCGGCTCCCTCATGATCGAGCTCGGGGGACAGGCCGCGCCGGGCCTCGGGGCGGCGGCGCTCTCGGCGTTGGTGGCCGGCTTCGCCTGGCAATACCTACGGGAGTCGCGCGAGCTGCGCGTCTCCGGCACGTATCACCCGGTGGACCCGATCACGGAACGCGCCGCCATCTGGCAGGTCGCCACCCGGTGGCGCGAGCCCGCCCCCCGGCTCATTTGGATCTACGCCATCGCCATCGGGGCGTTCTACGGCACGGTTCCCACGATGCCGCTCCTGCTCGACGCGCGACTCGGTATCACGGAACGCACCGTGGGCTACGTGATCATGTATCTGGGCGGCATGGGCGTTGTGGTCCGCACCCTCGTCCTGGGTCGAATGGTGGATTGGCTGGGTGAGGCACGACTGTCGCGCCTCGGCATCGTGCTCCTCGCCGCAGGCCTCGCCCTCCTGGGGGGAACGCACGCGTATCCCGTGCTGGTCGTCTCCCTCACGCTCATGCCGCTCGGCACGGCGTTCCTGTTCCCCTGCATCACGGGCCTGTTGTCGCGCGTCGTGCACGCCTCGCAGCGCGGGCTCTACATGGGCGTGCAGCACACGTTCGGCGGGGTGTCGCGCGTCGTGTTCCCCATCGGCGCGGGCGTGCTGATGGACCACTTCGGACTGGGCGTGCCATTCTGGATCTCCGCCGTCCTGGTGCTCGCGATGCTCCCGCTCACCGGTGCCCTCGCAGGCTACCTGGTGGGCGATACGCGGATCGCCGTCGCGGCCCGCCGCCTCTCCGCCGCGGACATCTCGGGTGAAATCCGCCTCGACCCTTCCCCCGACCCCACGGGTGACCGATGACCAAGATCAACCTCGCCGAGAAGCTGAGCCGGTTTCGCGAGCACTGGCAGCCACGCATCGTCGCCGAGCTGAACGGCCAGCACGTGAAGCTCGCCAAGCTCAAGGGCGAGTTCGTCTGGCACCACCACGAACGCGAGGATGAGCTGTTTCTCGTGCTCCGCGGCCGCCTGCGGATACAGTTTCGCGACCGCGACGTCGTGCTCGACGAGGGGGAGTGCCTGGTCGTACCGCGCGGCGTGGAGCACCGGCCGGTCGCCGACGCGGAAGTGCACGTGCTGCTGTTCGAGCCGGCCTCGACCCTGAACACCGGCAACGTACGGAACGACCGGACCCAGGAGCGATTGGAGCGGATCTGACCCCCCTTGCCGGACAATCCAGCACGGCGCGATACTAGGCCTCCGTCGCTCGCTGCCTCCTTCGCCGAGGTCACCATGCCGCCCCAAGCCGTTCGCGTCCTGTTTCTCGCGTTCGTCGTGTTCGCTCTCACGCCGCTCACTCCCGCCGCGGCGCAGTCGGACACGCTGTGGCGCTACATGGCGCCCACCAAGATCCGGTTCCTGCGGGTGGATCCCGCCGGCCACGTGCTGCTCCCCACCGATCACGAGGTCGTCGCGCTCGATCCCGACTCGGGGACCGTCGTCTGGACCTACCGCACCACGGGCCGGCCGAGCGTGCTGCGCGCCACTCCGCTGGGGCACCTGCTGGTGGGCCACGGCCGTCAGCTCACCGCGCTCGATCCGGTGCGGGGCGACACGGTGTGGCATCGCGCCGACCTGCCGTCGCTCGACCGCACCAGTTTCGCGCTCGCGCGTGAAGAGTCGTACGCCGTGCTCCAGACCGCGCGCGGCTTCGCCCTGCTCGACGTCGAGACGGGCGCCACACTGTGGGACTCGACGGCGCTCCCGCCGGGCGTCCAGGTGCGGGAGTACTTCCGCCTGGGCGACCACAACCTGATGCTGCTCCTCGCGCGCGCGCCGCGGTCCGACGTCGCCATGCTCGCCGTCACACGGGACAGCGGGCGCGTGTTGTGGCAGAACGACTCGCTGTTCCGGAAGAAGCCCAAGTTCGAGGACGACCGCGGGGTCGAGTACCTGCGCAATTACCACGCACCGCGCATGCTCGAGGACACGACCCTCCTGCTCTATTTCTCCGAAGACGGCCCAGTGCGGCTCGATCCGTTCACGGGAAAGACCCTGTGGCGGGCGGACGAGCTGGCCGGCAAGGACGTCCCGGGTGCCGACCGCGGCTACCCGGCCTCCCGCCTGCTCGACAGCCTGCTGCTCGTCCCGAGCGGGAAGGGGCTCGTGGCGCTCGACCTGGCGACGGGCCGCATCCGCTGGCGGTCCCCCGAGTTTCGCGACCGACCGACGTGGCTCGTCCCCCGAGGCGACGGCATCCTCGTGGGCGGCATTGGGCGGGACGATCCCTTCCTCACGATGCTCGATGGGGCGACCGGCGCCACGCGCTGGCCCCGGGAGCTCAAGCTCAAGTACCGCGCCCGCGCCTACCTGCTGCGCGACACCGTCTACGTCACCGACGACAAGAGCTTCCTCGGCGTGCCGTGGGCCAGCGGCGCGCCCGCGACGCTCGCCACGCTGCCGTTCGAGGGCGGCGAGCTCCCTGCCCGCATCGATACCGTCGCGGGCGGCGGCCTCGTCCTGTACGGCACGCAGAACGTCATGCGCGTGGGCCTCGACGGGAAGGTGGCGTATCATCGCTACTACAAGGCGCCGGGAGCGACCCTGCTCTCCAAGATCGCAGGCGTGATCACCAGCAATCCCGTGCTCCTGGCCCGGCACGCCCAGGCCACCATGGCCGAGAACTACTTCTACGTGTTCACGGAAGCGCCCGACTCGCTGGGGCAGAAGGGCTTCAGCCTCGTGCTGATCGACCGGCGCGACGGGCGCGAGTTGAGCCGGCTGTGGTTCGACGACCGGTCGCCCGAGTACTCGCTCGATCACGTGACCGCCACGGCCTACGTGTGGGAAAACGACCGGGAGATCGTCGCGCGCCGGTTCCCGCTCCCGGCGCTCCCGCCGCCGGACCAGTGACCGACCGCGCGCGCCGCCGCTGGCTCGACCGGCACTTCGCGCTGGACCTGCCACCCGAGGCCTTTCCCGACGTGCGGGAACGCGTACGCGGCACGCCGGCGCGACTGGAGGAGCGGGTGCGCGGGCTCGCGCGCGACGTGCTGGTGCGCCAACGCGACGGCGCGTGGTCAATCCAGGAGAACGTC
The DNA here is from genome assembly GCA_041580775.1 of Gemmatimonadales bacterium. Classification (GTDB taxonomy): domain Bacteria; phylum Gemmatimonadota; class Gemmatimonadetes; order Gemmatimonadales; family GWC2-71-9; genus JAOTWJ01. Next base: position 4,181 of record JBFGDF010000090.1, on the reverse strand, counting down.
GGCCATCTGCTCGACCTCGAGCCCCTGTGGGCGGGGCGCCTGGACGAGCTGCTCGCCGGCGCCGCGGGCCTGCGGCCGGCGGATCTGCAGAACCGCGCAACCCACGAGGCCAACCACAACGCCCGGCCGCTCGTGGAGCTGCTGGGGAGCTTCCGGACCGCCCGGGCCGCCACGGTGGCGCGCCTCGACGCGCTGCCGTTTGCCGCGCTCACCCCCACCGCGCTCCACCCGCGCCTCGACCAGCCGATGACCGTCGTGGACCTGTTCTTCTTCGTGGCGGAACACGACGACCATCACCTGGCCCGGATCACGGAGATACTCGCGTGCTCGACGTGATCCTCAAGCGGTTCGACGCGCCGGACGAGACCCGCCGGTTCACCCGCGGGCGGCTGGACGTCGTCCGGCTCGGCCCGCTCGTGATCGGCCGCGCCACCTACGAGCCCGGCTGGAAGTGGTCGGTGGACGTGGGACCGTCACTCGGGCAAGCGCTCTGCCCCGTGGAGCACGTGGGCCTCGTGCTGCGTGGCACCGCCGTCGCCGCATTCGAGGACGGGCGCACGGTGGAGCTCACGGCCGGGCACCTGTTCTACATCCCGCCCATTCCGCACGACAGCTGGGTGGTGGGCGACGAACAGTACGTGTCGCTCCACTTCCTCGGCGCCGAGCACTACGCCACGAGCTGAGCAGGCCGCCACAACCCGGTTCCTGACAGCCACTTACCGGATTCCGCCGCGAGCGTTCGCGGCCCCCCGGCGGAGTTGTGCGCTGCCGCACGGCAGTCCCCGCACCGTCGGTGAAGCCTTCCTGTGCCCTTCTTGGATCGGGTCGCCGCGGCCGGGATGCCTCCGGACGGGCGGCCCGAACGTCTCGTACGGGGGCTTCTGAACTCGTGGCTGCATCGCGTACGCCAAGGAACCGCACGGCGACGCCGGCATTACTCGGCGGCGCCGGCCGCTGGGTGACCGCCGGCATCACCACGATGGCGGCGCTCGCCGCGCTGCTCGTGAATGCGCGCAACCTGGGCATCAACTCGTGGCTGGGACTCGCGGACTATTCCGCCGCCCGCCTGGTGGTCGCCCCACGCGCCGACACGCTCTTCGCGATCGGTGACACGCTCCCGCTTGCGGCGACGGTCACCGACGCCCGTGGCGCGGTCCTCATCGGCACGTCGCTCACCTGGCGCACCGACGACAGTGCGGTCGCCATCGTGGATTCCACCGGGAGCGTGATCGCCGTGGGGTCCGGCGTGGCGCGGGTGACCGCTTCGGTCCGCGAGCTGCGCGCGGAAGCCAAGGTCGTGGTGCGGCCCCGCGTCGCACTGGTGACCGTGGGTCCGGACAGCGTGGTGCGGATCCGCGAGGGGGATACGCTCCCGCTGGCCGCGCAGACGCTCGACGCCCGCGGGCATGCGCTCCATCGCCCGCTCCGCTGGCGCAGTGACGATTCGCTGGTGGCCGTCGTGGATTCGCTGGGCCGCGCGATGGCACGCGCCCCCGGCCGCACGGCACTCACCGCCGCGGCCGAGGGATACGAGGCTCGCGTGATCGTGGACGTGCTCCTCGCCCCCGCCCGCCTCGAGCACACCGCCGGCGACAATCAGCGCGTGCCGGCTGGCGCGGCGCTGCCCGAACCGATCGTGGTCCAGGTACTCTCGCCCGGTGGACGACCCGTGCCGGACGTACCGGTCGAGTTCAGTCTCGCCGACCCGGAAGGACGGGTCGAGCCCGACACGGCCCGTACCGACATCGGCGGCCGGGCGCGGGCGCGGTGGACGCTGAGCCCGCGCCCCGGCCGGCAACACCTGCTGGTCCGGGTGGCGACGCTCGACAGCGGGCTCGCCGTCGTGGCCGAGGCGGATCCGGTGCCGGCCAACACGCGCGTGGAGCAGGTAGGGGGGCCGCCCCTGGGACGCGTCGGCGAGACGCTCGCCGAACCAGTCGTCGTCCGCGTGACTGATTCCGCCGGCACCGCCCTGGCCGACGTGCCCGTCGCGTGGCTCGCCCTCGACAAAGGCGCGCTCGAGCCCGCCGCGCCACGCACTGACTCGCTCGGTGAAGCGCGCGCGCGCTGGACCCTGGGACCCAGCGCGGGCCGACAGCGCGCCCGTGTGCAGGTCGGCAACGCGCGCACCGTGCCACCGTTCACCGCCACCGCACGCTCCGATCCCGGCCCGCCCGCGGCGATCGCTCTCCTCGCCGGTCTCAACCAGCGCGCCCCGGTCGACAAGAGCCTCCCGAAGACGATCGTGCTGGCCGTGCGCGACGCCCACGGCAACCCGGTGCCGAGCGCGGCCGTGACCGTCCGGCCCGTCCACGGCACGGTCACCGACAGCGCCGCTGTCACCGACTCCGCCGGACGTGCCCGCCTGGGCTGGACCCTCGGCCGCAGTGCTGGCAACCAACTCCTCGAGGTACGCGTCCCCGGCATCGACTCCGTGGCGCGCGTCCGTGCCATCGCGGATGCCGCCGGGGCCGCCAACGTCGCGTTCCGCGACCCGCCGGCGAGCGGCACCGTCGGCACGCGGCGACGGGTCGTTGTCACCGTCACCGACGCCTACGGCAATCCCGTGCGTGATGCCCTCGTCGTGTTCACGGCCACCGCCGGCACCGTCTCCGCGTCGCGCGTGGCCAGCGACGGCGCGGGCGCCGCGACCACGGTGTGGACCCCGGGACCTCCGGCGGGCGAGCAGCGCCTCACCGCCACCATCCGCGGCACGGGCGTCACGGCGACGCACACCGTGCGCGTCACCGCGCCGCCGGCGAAACGGAAATGAGGGAGCCATCATGATCGAGCACCTGCTGGCCCATCTCGCCCGGAGCCCCGCCCTGCGGACCGAGCCGTCCACCCTCGAGCGTGCCCTCCTGCACGCGCTCTACTGGGTGTGCTTCGGCCTGGTGCTCCGGGTCGCGCTCGCCGCCCTGGACATCGGTCCCGCCATTTCCACCGGCGCGCTCGGCTACCTGCTCGGCCTCGCGGCGGCGTGCGGCGTGTTCCTGTTCTGGACCGCCATGCAGCGGCAGCCACCCCCGGCCATATGGTTCGTGTCCCACCTCGCGTGGCTCACCATGTCCTGCGCGCTGCTCGGGTTGGCGTTCGCCGCCGGCCTGATCCTGGTGATCGCCGTCGTCATGCTCGTCGCGGTCTTTCCCGTCGTGGCGTTCCTGGTGTACACGCCGATCGCGCTGGGCGTCACCGTAGGGCTGTGGTTTATCTACCGGATCGTGTGGGGCTATCGCGCGTTCCTGAACGGTTCGGCGGTGGGCCGGATCGGCGGATCGCCCGAAGGACGGACGCACGAACGGACAAAACGACGCAAGGACGGCATGGCACACCGTCCGATCGGCCGACCCTCGGTCGGGCGGTTGCGCGGGTAAGCGGTCGAAACAGTTCGGATGGGCGGCGGTGTGGACCCGCCACCCATCCGTCGATGGGTCGTTCCGTCCGTCATTCCGTCTTTCGGTCCCTCCGCCTATCCTACGTTCATGCGCCTCGCCGCCCTCGCCCTGCTGGTCCCCTCGCTCGCGTCTGCTCAGACCCCGCCCGATCTGGCCGCCGAACGAGCCGACTACACGCGTTGGCTGGAGACGTCGCCGGCCTCGCCGTTTGCCGGCCTGTACCATCAGTTCCTCGCCGACGAACTGGTATTCGGCCCGGGCGGCGACCCCGCGTTGACCGCGCTCCCAGCGGCGACCCTCCGTCAGGAGCGGCGGCGCCTCGCGCTCCGGACCGCCGACGGCACGCGCACGGTCCCCCGCAACCGCGATATCCCGCTCGGCGCCTTCCGGATTCGCGTGGCGGGCGAACGCGGCGACGCCGTCGTGACCGTGTTCGGGACCCCGCGCGACGTGGTGGTGCCCGGCTGGTACCCCTACGCCGACGACGCCGTGGCGACCGGCACACTCGAGCCGCCCCCGCGGCCCGAGGTGCGACGTATGCTCGGTCTCGACGGCGTCACGATAGAGGCCACGCACGCTGGCACGTTCGTCGGCACAGTGGCCGGCCAGGACCTCCGGCTCATGGTCTATCGCATGCCGGAGCCCGGCACTGAGGAATCGGAGCTGATGATCTTCTTTCGCGACGAGACCAACGGGCACGGCACCTATCCGCCCGGCCGGTTTCTGGCCCTTCGCCCCCTGGGTGGCAGCCGCTATCGCGCCGATTTCAACCGCGCGCGTAACCCG
>JBFGDF010000089.1:0-12330 GCA_041580775.1 Gemmatimonadales bacterium | reverse complement strand
TGCACGACCAGGTGATGGAGGAGCTGGTGGCGCGCGCCAAGAAGCTCACGCCCGGCGACCCCTTCGACAAGAACACCCGGCTTGGTGCGGTGGTCTCCAAGAAGCAGCAGGAGACGGTGCTGTCGTACATCGCCGCCGGGCGAAAAGACGGCGCGACGCTGGTCGCGGGCGGCAACCCGGCCACGGTCAACGGCAAGGGGTACTTCGTCGAGGCCACCGTGTTCGACGACGCCAAGCCCGGCATGCGCATCGTGGACGAGGAGATCTTCGGCCCCGTGCTGGCGGTGGTCACGTTCGAAGACGTGGAAGAAGGTGTGGCGCTCGCCAACCGGACCATCTACGGGTTGGCGGCGGGTATCTGGACCCGGGACGTCACAAAGGCCATCAAGGTTGCCCGCGCCATTCGCGCCGGCACCGTGTGGGTCAACACGTACAACCTGTACGACTCGGCCGCGCCCTTCGGCGGGTTCAAGGCGAGCGGCTATGGCCGCGACCTCGGGCGCGAGGCGCTCGACGGTTACACGGAAAGCAAGACCGTGTGGGTCGGACTGCGGTGAGCAACGACGCCATCGTCTACTCCGCCGTCCGTACCCCCGTGGGCCGCGCCGGCGGGACCCTCGCCGACGTCCGGCCGGACGACCTCGCGGCGCTCGCTGTGAAGACGGCCGTCGCGCGCGCTGGCGTGGATTCCGCCGCGGTCGACGACGTGATCCTGGGATGCGCCAACGGCGCGGGCGAGGACAACCGCAACGTGGCGCGCATGGCGGGGCTGCTGGCCGGGCTCCCCATCGAGATCCCCGGGCAGACCATCAACCGACTGTGCGGGTCCGGGCTCCAGGCCGCCATCGCCGCGTTCCACGCGGTGCGGGCCGGCGAGGGCGACCTATTCGTGGCGGGCGGCGTGGAGAGCATGACGCGCGCACCCTACGTGATGCTCAAGCGCGGCACCGGATGGGACCGGCGCCCACCGGAGATGGCGGATACGACGGTCGGCTGGCGGTTCGTGAATCCGCGCATGCCGGCCGAATGGACCATCTCTCTGGGGGAGACGGCCGAGAAGGTCGCCAAGCAGTACGGCATCACGCGCGACGAGCAGGACGCGTTCGCCCACGAGAGCCAGCAACGCACCGCCCGCGCCCTGGAGCGCGGCGTGTTCGCCGACGAGCTGGTGCCGGTGGAGATCGGGCGGAAGGACGGAAGGACGGAAGGGCGGACGGTAAGCGTCGACGAGCATCCGCGCCCGGACGTCACGCCGGCGGATCTCGCCAAGCTCAGGCCCGCGTTCGCCAAGGACGGCACGGTCACGGCGGGCTCGTCCAGCGGTATCAACGACGGGGCCGCGGCCGTGGTCATCGCCCGAGCCGACGCTTCGATCCGCCCATCCGCCCAACCGCTCGCCCGCATCATCGCCTCGGCGGTCGCGGGCGTTGACCCCAGCTGCATGGGACTCGGCCCCATTCCCGCCACGCGGAAGGCGCTCGAACGTGCGGGCCTCACGGTGGGCGACCTGCACCTCATCGAGCTGAACGAAGCGTTTGCTGCCCAGGCGATCGCCTGCATCCGCGAGCTGAAGTTCGACCCCGCGAAGGTGAACATCTACGGCGGCGCGATCGCCCTGGGCCATCCGCTCGGCGCCACTGGCGCCAAGCTGCTCACCACGCTGGTGCACGCGCTGCGACGCACGAACGGGCGTTACGGTCTGGTGACCATGTGCATCGGTGTCGGTCAGGGCATTGCGGTGATCGTGGAGCGGACGTGACCCCATACGAGAGCGTGATCGTCGAGGTCGCCGACGGGATCGGGACGATCACGCTGAACCGGCCCGACAAACTGAACGCGTTTGCCGGCCGGATGCGGCAGGAGATCGCCGAGGCCGTGCGCGTCATGGCGGAGGATGCGGCGGCGCGGGTCATCGTGATCACTGGGGCCGGCCGCGCGTTCTGCGCGGGGGCGGACATCGGCTACATGCAGGAGTTGACCGCGCGGAACGATGTGGACGGATTCCGGGCGCTGGTGGAAGCGGGCCGCGAGGTCGTGACGACCATCCGTGGAACGCCCAAGCCGGTGGTGGCGAGCCTCAACGGCCCCGCGGCCGGCGGCGGCGCCAACCTCGCGCTCTCGTGCGATTTCCGCATTGCGTCGGACCGGGCCTCGATTGGTCAGACGTTCAACCGGATCGGCCTGCATCCGGACTGGGGCGGCACCTTCTTTCTGCCCCGGCTGGTGGGGGTGGCCAAGGCACTCGAGCTGATCTTCTCGGCCGAGATGGTCCCGGCGGAGGAGGCGCTGCGCATCGGGCTGGTGAATCGCGTGGTCCCGCACGAGCAACTCGCGGCCGAGACGCGCGCGGTGGCGACGATGCTGGCGGCCAAGCCGCCGCTGGCGTTGGCGCTCGCCAAGCGCGCCGTGTACGCCAGCGACGCCGCGGGCTTGAGCGAGATGCTGGACGTGGAGCTGGAGCACCAGCTGGCGTGTTTCCAGAGCGAGGACGCCAAGGAAGGGCTCGCGGCGTTCCTCGATAAACGCGCGCCCCGATTCCGCGGCGTCTGAGGCCCGCCGGGTGCCATTGGTGATCGCGCACCGCGGCGCGTCGGCCGTTGAACCCGAGAACTCGCTGGCCGCGTTCCGCCTGGCGCTCGCGCAGGGCGCGGACGGGATCGAATTGGACGTGCATAACACCGCCGACGGTGACTTCGCGGTCTTCCACGATCCCGTCATTGGCGGCCGCCACATCGCCGAGCTCCCGCTCGCCGAAGTGCGACGCCATCGGTTGGCGAACGGGGAGCGAGTGCCCACGCTCGAGGAGGCGCTCGCGGCCATCACGCCTGAGGCCATCGCGTTCGTCGAGGTGAAGTCCATGCCGACCGAGGCGGACGATGCGCTACTTGCCCGGCTCGACGCTGCGCCACGACCCGACCGCTGCCAGGTACACGCGTTCGATCACGGCCTGATCCGGCGCGTGGGCCGGAGCCGCCCTGCCCTGCCCACAGGCGTGCTTTCTGAGGAGTACTCGGTGGATCCGGCCGCACAGGTACGCGCTGCCGGTGCACGCGCCCTGTGGCAGCGCGCGGACCTGATTGACGCACCGCTTGCCGCGCTGGTTCGTGAGGCCGGCTATGCCCTGTATGCGTGGACGGTGGACGACCCGCAGCGCATGCGGGCGCTGCTCGACCTCGGTGTCGACGGCATCTGCACCAACCGCCCCGACGTGGCGCGCGAGGTGATGGGATGACCGGGATCGCCGTGATTGGGGCGGGCACCATGGGGCACGGCATCGCGCAGGTGGCGGCGATGGCCGGCTATCCGGTGACGCTCACGGACAGCCGAGCGGAGGCGCTGGAGCCTGCCCTGGCCCGGATCAAGGCCAACCTCGACGGGGGTGTGAAGCGCGGCAAGGTGGATGTGGACGCCGCTGCCGCGGCGCTCGCACGGGTTTCGCTGCACGCGAAGTTGGCCGATGCGGTGGCGGGAGCGGCGTTGGTGATCGAGGCGGTGGTCGAGGACCTGGAGATCAAGCGGGCCCTGTTCCGCGAGCTGGCGACCTGCGCGCCGCCCGACGCGACGCTCGCCACCAATACGTCGTCGCTCTCCGTGGCGCGCATCGCCGACGCGGTGCCCCATCCCGGGCGCGTGGTGGGGATGCACTTCTTTAATCCGGTGCACCTGATGAAACTGGTGGAGGTCGTGCGCCACGACCGGGCGGGGCCGGCGCACGTGGAGCACGTGCTGGCGGTCGCCCGGCGGATGGGGAAGGAACCCATCGTGGCGCGCGATACGCCGGGGTTTGCGTCGTCCCGGCTGGGCGTCGTGCTCGGGCTCGAGGCGATGCGCATGCTGGAGCAGGACGTCGCCTCGGCGGCGGACATCGACACGGCGATGGAGCTGGGTTACGGCCATCCCATGGGGCCGCTCAAGGTGAGCGACCTCGTGGGGCTGGACGTGCGGCTGGCGATCGCCGAATACCTGCATCGGGAGCTCAAGGACGCCCGGTACGCCCCACCCGAGATCCTCCGTGCGAAGGTTCGGGCGGGTGAGCTGGGCAAGAAGACCGGAAAGGGATTCTACGAATGGCCGACGACACCATCCTGATCAGCACTGAAGGCCGCGTGGCGACGATCACCATCAACCGGCCCGATAAACTCAACGCCCTGAACGAACCGACCCGGCGAGCGATCACCTCGGCGCTCGACCGCTTCGAGCACGACCCCGAGGTGCGGGTCGTGATCCTCACCGGCGCGGGCGAGAAGGCGTTCATCGCCGGCGCGGACATCGGCGAGTTCGACGGCCGCACGCCGGTGGACCAGTTCCGCGTGATGAACGCGCCCGATACGAACGCGTTCGAGGCCGCCGACCGGTTCCCCAAACCGATCATCGCGGCCATCAACGGGTTCTGCCTGGGCGGCGGCTGCGAGCTGGCCATGGCGTGCGACATCCGCATCGCCAGCGACAAGGCCAAGCTGGGCCAGCCGGAGATCAACCTGGGGCTCCTGCCCGGCGGCGGCGGGACCCAGCGCCTGCCTCGGCTCGTGGGCCTGGGGGACGCCTACAAGCTGCTCTACACCGGCGACATGGTGACCGCCGAGGAGGCGCTGCGACTGGGCCTCGTGAGCGAGGTCGTGCCGGCCGCCGACCTCATGCCGCGCGCCAACGCGCTGGCGGCGGCCATCGCGGCCAAGAGCCCGGTGGCGCTCCGCTACATCAAGGAGGCCGTGCGCGCGAGCGTGCGGGCGCCGATGGACGAGGGCCTGCGGCTCGAACGCACGCTGTTCGGGCTGGTGTTCTCGTCCGCCGACATGAAGGAGGGCGTCAAGGCGTTCCTGGAGAAGCGGAAGCCGGACTTCCAGGGCCGATGACCGCCCGGCCGGGAATCACGGATCTCCACATCCACGTGCAGCCATGGCGCCAGCTCAAACCGGCGGTGGCCTCGGCCATGCGCGTGGGCAAGGACCGCCACTGGGAGCGGCTGATCGCCCTGATGGACGATCCGCGCGCCCTGCTCGACGTGATGGATGACGCGGGCATCTGGCGGGTTGGCTTGGTGAACTACCCCAGCCCGGACGTCATGGGCTTCACCGACGAGACCAACGCGTTCGCGGCGCGGTACGCCAGTGCGGAGCCCGAGCGCCTGATTCCCTACGGCGGGGTCCACCCACGGTTCACCAAGGATCCCGAGGGCCAGGTCGAGGAGCTGCTCCAGCTCGGCACCCGCATTCTCAAGCTCCACCCGCCGCACCAGGTGTTCCCGGCCAACGCCTACACGATGGGGATGGAGTCGCTGGCCCGGATCTACCGGCGCTGCGAGGAACGCGGTCTCCCGGTCACCATCCACACGGGGACGAGCATCTTCCCGGGCGCCCGCTGCAAGTACGGGCACCCGATGGAGCTGGACGACGTGGCGCTGGATTTTCCCGACCTCACGATCATCATGGCGCACGGGGGCCGCCCGCTCTGGATGGACGAGGCGTTCTTCGTGCTCCGGCGCCACCGCAAGATGTACCTCGAGATCAGCGGTATCCCTCCGCGCAAGTTGCTCGAGTACTTCCCGCGACTCGAGGAAATCGGGGACCGGGTGGTCTGGGGCACCGACTGGCCGAGTCCGGGCGTCGATGACCTGCGGAAGAACCTGGATCAGTTCTTCGACTTGCCGCTGAGCGACGCGCTCAAGGACGAAATCACGCGGCATACGCCGTTGGAGCTGATTCCCACCCGGTGATCCGGCGCCTCGCCCTGCCCGTCGGCCCGCTGCTGCTGCTGCTCGCCGTGGCGGCCCCCGCGCCGGCCGCGATGGGGGAACCGGCCTGGCGCGTGGCCGGCGTCGCCGGGTGGATGGCCCTGTGGTGGCTCACGGCGGTGATTCCGCTCGAGGCTACGGCTCTCATCCCGCTGGTCGCGTTGCCGCTGCTGAGCGTCGGCCCGTTGGGCGACGTGGCGGTCCACTATGCCGACCCCGTGATCTTCCTGTTCCTCGGTGGGTTCCTGATCGCTGCGGCCCTCGAGCGCTGGAACCTGCACCGGCGCTTCGCCGCGGCCACGGTGCGCGTGGTGGGCCGCGACCGCCGTCGCATGATCCTGGCCTTCCTTCTGGCCACCGCGTTCCTGAGCATGTGGATCTCGAACACGGCGACCGCGGTGATGATGCTGCCGATCGCCGTGGCCACCGCCGGGCTCGAACCCGGCGGGTCGGTTGCGGACCTTGGGCCGGAACGCGGGTTCGGGATCGCTCTGCTGCTCGCGGTGGCCTACGGGGCCTCGATCGGCGGCGTGACGACGCTGATCGGCAGCCCGCCGAACGCCATCTTCGCGGGGACGGCGCGTGAGCTCGCGGGGGCCGACGTGACGTTCGCGTCCTGGCTGCCGGTGGGCCTCGCCCTCGCGGTTCCCATGCTGGTCGTGTGCTGGGTGACGCTCGTGACCCTGTTCCGGGTACCGCGCGGACCGGCCGCGCTGTCCCCCGCCGCGATGGAGGCGCCGGCCACCCCACTCGGCAGCGGCGAACGCTTCGTGATCGCCGTGTTCGTGCTCGCCGCGGTGGCCTGGGTGCTCCGCACGCCCAAGGAGCTTGGTACGCTCCGGGTGCCGGGGCTCACGGATCTGCTTCCCGGACTGACCGACGCGGGGATCGCCGTCGGGGCGGCCCTCCTGCTTTTCGCCGTGCCCCTGCCGCGGGGCCGCCACCGGTTCGCGCTCGACTGGGAGACGGCCCGTCACGTGCCGTGGGGCGTGCTGCTGCTGTTCGGCGGTGGGCTGGCCCTGGCGGGCGCCTTCGAGACCAGCGGCCTCACCACGTGGATCGGCGGGCGGCTCGAGGCACTCCGGGGGCTGCCGGCGCCGCTGGTGATTGGCGCGACCGCGACGCTGTTCGTGTTCCTCACGGAGCTCACCAGCAACACCGCCACGGCGGCGCTGGGCATGCCGCTCATGGCCGGCGTCGCCGAAGGCGTGGGCATGCCGCCCTTCCCGTTGATGCTCGCCGCCGCGCTGAGCGCCTCGATGGCCTTCATGCTGCCGGTCGCCACGCCGCCCAACGCGATCGTGTTCGGCGCCCGGCTGCTGCGGATCGGCGACATGGCGCGGGCCGGCATCGTGCTGAACCTCGTGGCGATCGTGGCCATCACCATGGTAGTTTCCCTCTTCGCGGGCTGAGGGAGGCGAACGCGTGGACAGCACGGTGGTGGTGGCGAGCTATCGCACCCGGCTGGAGGCCGAACTGGCGTTGCGGCTGCTCGAAGCCATGGACATCCCCTGCGTGATCAACTCGGCTGAGGGCATGCTGCATGGGCCGCTCGCCCCCGGCGCGACGGTCAGCGTCCGCACCGGAGACGCCGGATTGGCACGGGAAGTTCTGGCGGAGAACGTGGAGGCGGCGCCTCCGTCCCAGGCCGCCTGCGCGGCGCGATGCCCCACCCCGGAGGCCGCCGCGCGGGCGACGAGCGTGTTGCGCGACGCGGGGATTCCCGCGTTCGAGCGCGTGGGCAGTGACACGGGGGAGCGGCAGACGCGCGACATCTTTGTCCGCCGAGCGCATGCAGAGCGCGCCAGGATGCTGCTCGATCGAGCCCGCGAGAGCGCGTCGTGACCAGCGACCGCCTGTTCGTGGTGCTGGGGGCCGTCTCCGCCCTGATCGCGGTCGCGGCCGGTGCCTTCGGCGCCCACGCGCTCCGGGCGCGGCTGGATGCCGACCTGCTGGCCGTGTTCGAGACCGGCGCCCGCTACCAGATGTACCATGCCCTGGGCCTGTTCGTCGCCGCGTGGGCCTGGACGCGGTGGCAGGCGCCGCCCGCCGTGTGGGCGGGCTGGCTGTTCGTGATCGGTACCGTCCTGTTCTCCGGCAGTCTCTACGCCCTTGCCCTCAGCGGGGTCCGGGTGCTGGGGGCCGTTACGCCGTTCGGCGGGGCGGCGTTCTTGGCCGGCTGGGCCGCGCTCGCGTGGAGCGCCCTCGGCCGCCCGTGAGATCCGTGCCTCCCCCACCGCGAGCGAGTTCTGCATGAGCCCGACCGTCTATTTCAACGGCGCCTTCGTGGCCAAAGACGAAGTGCGGATTTCTCCGGACGACCGTGGATTTCTCTTCTCCGACGGAGTCTATGAAGTAATCCGCGGTTACGAAGGCCGGTTGTTCGAGCTGGCGCCGCACCTCGCGCGCCTCGAGCAGGGCCTCTGCGCGATGGGCATCGCGGGCATACATGTTGACTCGCTGGCCGACGTGTTTCGCCGCCTGCTGGCCGATAACGGCCTGACGAAGGGCGCCGCGACCATTTACCTGCAGATCACCCGTGGCGTCGCGCCGCGCACGCACGCCTTTCCCGACCCGCCGGTGCCGCCCACGGTCTATGTGGAGGCCAAGCGGCTCCTGCCACGGGCGGATCCCGCCGTGGGCGTGTCGGTCATCACCGTGCCGGACACGCGGTGGACCCGCTGCGACATCAAGACGGTCGGGTTGCTGGCCAACTGCATGGCCAATCAGCGGGCGCGTGAGGCTGGTGCCATTGAGGCCGTCCTGGTACGCGACGGCGTCGCGCTCGAGGCCACGGCATCGAGCGTGTTCGCCGTGATGCGCGGTGAGGTGCGCACGGCGCCCAAGTCCAACTACATCCTGCCCAGCATCACGCGCGAGGTGGTCCTGCGCCTCTGCCGCACGGCGGGGATCGCCCACCGGGAAACGCCGGTGTTTCTCGACGAGCTGCCGCAGGCCACCGAGCTGTTTCTGGCGAGCACCACGCTCGAAGTCATGCCCATCGTGCAGGTGGACGGATGGCAGGTGGCGGACGGCCGTCCCGGCCCGGTGACGCGCCAGATCGTGGGGCTGTTCCAGGCGGAGACGGCCAAGTTGACGGGACCCGAGACCGTTCCTTCGAAACGGAGTTAAGACGTGATTCGCTCGCTGCTGCTCCTTCTGGGGATTGGTGCGACGGCGCCGGCGTTGACGGCGCAGCAGCCGATCTCTCCTGAGCGCTACACGCTCGCCAATGGACTCACGGTGTACCTGGCGCCGCTGGCGGGGGCTCCCGTCGTGACGGTGAACGTCTGGTACAATGTCGGAAGTCGCAACGAGCGCCCGGGCCGTTCCGGGTTTGCCCATCTGTTCGAGCACATGATGTTTCAGGGGTCGGCGCATGTGGCCAAGGGCGAGCACTTTCAACTCGTGCAGCGGGCCGGCGGCAACGTCAATGGCACGACCAACGAAGACCGCACGAACTACTTCGAGACGCTGCCGGCCAATCGGCTGAATCTCGGACTGTGGCTCGAGGCGGACCGCATGCGCTCGCTCGCGATCACCGACCAGAACTTCGAGAACCAGCGGGAAACGGTGAAGGAGGAGCGACGGCTGCGGGTGGACAACCAGCCGTACGCGGGGGCGTTTGTCGAGGGCCTGACGCGGGCCTACGATTCGACCGCGTGCTTTCCGTACTCCCACTCGGTGATCGGGTCGATGGCCGATCTGGACGCCGCCCAAACCCCGGACGTCCAGGCGTTCTTCGATCTCTACTACGCGCCGAACAACGCCACGCTGACGCTGGTGGGCGATTTCGAGCCGACGGAGGCGAAGCGGCTGATCGCCCAGTACTTCGGCGACATTCCGCGCGGGGCCGCGCCGCCCCCCGTCGAATGCGCGGGCCGCTATGGGGGCGGACCGGAGCGCCTCGTGTGGGAAGACCGGCTGGCCAACCTGCCCGCCGCGATCGTCGCCTACCGGATCCCGCCGCACCGGGACGCCGACACGCGGCCGCTCACCTTGCTGACCACCATTCTCGGAACCGGGGAAAGCTCCCGCCTGAATCGCGCACTGGTGCGCGAGCAGCAGGTGGCGGCGCAGGCGCTGGCGTTCCTCGATTCGCGTCGAGGCCCGGGGCTCGTGATCGCCCTCGCGATCGCCAACCAGGGGCAGACGGCCGACACGCTGGCCGCCGCGCTCCACGCGCAGCTGGCGCGGATCGCCGCGGAAGGGGTCACCGCCGGCGAGCTCGACAAGGCGCGGAACGCGTTCCGTGCCGAGCGCGTATTCCAGCGGCAGACCTCGATGGGGGTCGCGGAAGCGATTCAACACTATGCGCACTATCATGACACCGTTGCCGAGATCAACTCGGATCTTGCACGGTATCTGTCGGTGACCGCCGCCGATCTTCAGCGGGTCGCCCAACGGTACCTCGTCCCGGAGAACAGCCTCACGGTGCTGGTCGTGCCGAGCCAGGGGAGGGTGCAGCCATGACGCACCACCATGAGCGTTGGACGGCGGCGATCGTGCTGTTGCTGACCGCAGGCACCGCGGCGCCACTCTCGGCGCAGTTTCCCTCGGAGCCGCCCCCGCCGCTGGCGCTGAGTCCATTGCGGTTCCCGCCGTTCCGGGAGGTGCGGTTGCGCAACGGGTTGGAGCTGGTGCTGGTGGAAAATCGCCGCCTGCCCATCGTGAGCATCACGCTCTCGATTCCCACCGGCGGCGTGAACGTGGCACCCACCCGGCGGGGCCTCGAAGACCTGGTCGCCGAGCTGCTCACCAAGGGCACCACCAGCCGGTCCGCCGAGGAGATCGCGGCGGCCATCGAGGGCGCCGGTGGATCCCTCTCGGCGTCGGCCGGCCAGGACTTCTTCACCATCACCGCGACCATACTGGCCGACCGGGCGGGGTTGGCGTTTGAACTGATGGGCGATGTCCTGCGCCACGCGACGTTCCCGGCCGACGAGCTGGAGCTGGCCCGGCGCCGCTTCCTGTCGGCGCTCCAGGTGGAGAAATCGCAGCCGGAGGCGATCGCCGACCGGTACTTCGCGCGCGCGATCTATGGGGATCACCCGTATGGCGGGCGTGCCTCGGAAGCGCCGGTGCGGGCCATCACGCGCGAGGACGTCCAGGCCTGGGCGCGAGAACAGCTGCGGCCCGAGGGCGCGTTGCTCGTCATCGCGGGTGATCTCGGGCTCGAGCAGGCCCGCGGGCTGGCTGAGCGGCACCTGGGGGCGTGGCGCGGCCGCGTGCCCGCGCGATCGTACGGCACGCCGCCGCTGCCCCAGCCCACCGAGATTCTGCTCATCCATCGGCCGGGCTCGGAGCAGTCGAACATCGTGGTCGGCAACCTGGGCCTGCGCCCGGGGGTTCCCGACTATTATCCGGCCACCGTCGCCAACCGGGTGTTGGGCGGTGGTGCCGATGCCCGGCTGTTCATGATTCTCCGCGAACAGAAGAGCTGGACCTATGGCGCGTACTCGCGCCTGAACCGACCGTTCGATGTGGGGACCTTCGAAGCGACGGCGGAGGTGCGCACGGCGGTGACCGACAGCGCGCTCACCGAGCTGCTGGCCCAGCTGCGTCGCATTCGGACGGAAGCCATTCCCGAGAGCGAGCTCGTGGCGGCCAAGGGATTTCTGACGGGGGTGTTTCCCCTCACCATCGAGACGCCGCAACAGGTCGCGGGACAAGTGGCGACGCAGAAACGGCTCCGGCTGGGCGACGACTACCTGCAGCGTTACCGCGAGCGGATCCAGGCCGTGACGGCCGGCCAGGCGCAACGGGCCATCCGCGCGGTCATCCGGCCGGACTCGGCGGTGATCGTGGTCGTGGGGGATGGGCAGCGAATCTACGAACCGCTGGCCGCGATGGCACCGGTCAGAGTCATCGATGTCAACGGGGACCCGCTCGACCCGGCGGCCCTGGCGGCGCCGGTGGGACGCCTGCCTCTGGAATCCACCCGCCTGCTCGCGCGGCGCGACTCCTTCCAGGTCGTCATCCAGGGGTCGCCCATGGGGGGGCAGGTGACGGAGCTACGCCGCGAGGGCGGCACGCTCACGTACCGGGAGCAGACGAACATCCCGATCATCGGCCTCACGCAGGAGTCGCAGGTGGTGATGGATGGGGCCACCCTCGACGTGCGGTCGGTCGAGCAGCGCGGCCAGGCCGGCGGGCAGGCCGTGGAGACGCTGGTCGTCGTGCAAGGCGGACGCGCCACGGGTCGGGCGCAGACGCCGGATCCCAGCGGGCAGCCCAAGGTCGTGGAAGTCGACACGACCCTCGCCGCCGGGACGCTCGAGGTGAATCAGCTCCAGGCCATCGTGCCGGCACTTCCCCTCGCGGACGGGGCGTCGTTTACCGCCGCGGTGTTCAACGCATCGGACGCATCCATCAAGCCGTTCACGATCACCGTCGGGGGCGCCGAGGCGATCACGGTGCCGGCCGGGACGTTCCAGGCGTTCAGGGTGTCGCTGACCGGCGGACGCCTGCCGGTGGTGCTTTACGTGACCGAGCAGCCACCGCGCCGGATCATCCGCGTGGAAGTGATTGGCCAGCCGATCGTGTTCGAGCTGGTTCAGTAGTGCTGGCCGATTGGGCGGGGTCGCTTCCCGGCGGCC